>CAZLTY010000252.1:0-1814 GCA_964562575.1 uncultured Pirellulales bacterium | reverse complement strand
GATAGTTCACCCGGCACGCGGCAACACGCACGGCACGTTGGTGAACGCCCTGGCGTTCTATTCGGACCAGCTATCGAGTGGGCTCGGAGAGTTTCGCCCCGGCATCGTACACCGGCTCGACAAAAACACCACCGGTGTCATGGTCGTTACAAAGAATGACACAGCCCAGTGGAAAATCGCCAAGCAGTTCGAACACCGGCAGGTCAACAAGAGCTACCTGGCAATTGTTCACGGCACGCCCGAGCTGATCGCCGACCGAATAGACGCGCCGCTGGGTGTCCACCCGAGGGCAAGAGAAAAGTACGCAGTCCGCTCCGACACCGGTAAAGAAGCAATCACGTTCTATGAAGTGCTCGAGGCCTTTCGCGGATTTTCTATATTGAAGATGATGCCCAAGACAGGACGAACGCATCAAATTCGCGTCCACCTGTCATACATAAGGCACCCTATCGTCGCCGACGACATGTACGGCGGCAAGCTGGTTTACCTGTGGCAATTAGCCGACGCCGAGCCGGCCGTGGCCGAGCCGCTCCTGGAGAGGGTTGCGCTCCACGCCTTTGGCCTCGAATTCAAACACCCCAGCACAGAAGCAATGGTGCGATTCGAGGCTCCGTTGCCCGCAGATATGAACAGACTTCTCGATGCCCTCAGAGAGCATCGAAAGAGTTGAAACAAGGGTTACTTTCCAGCAATCGGCGCTGCCGTCGTAAGAGAACTTCCCGACAGCTATAGATTCGGCGCGCATTGCGTTAAAGTGATGCCCGCGAGAGGCCGATGTTTTCTATGCCGCAGGCCATTTTGGCAACTGGGAAATTGGCCGCCCTGAGCAGCAGACTTCGGGATGAATATCTCGCAAAGGAAAGGGGAAAGCCGTATGAAAACGAAACTCAGCCGATCGCAGCAAACACTTCACGAACCAACCTTATCAGAAGCAACGCAGTACAGCGCAGAAATCAATCAATCCAAGTCCGAACAACAGAGCCGTATGTGGATCACCATGAGATGGTTCGACGGCACCGACAAAACGCAAGAGGCGTTCGGCAACCGCTTCAAGAACTTACCGGACGAAGATGTTGCTTTTCTAAAATCTTTCTATAATATTGGCGACGATCGGGAACTGTTCAGCATGGTCTGCAAATTCTGGGGTGTCAGAGTATCCAACAGAACGCACAGTGCATAATATAGTGCTCCCGATTGAAGATTCCCGTTTTTGCGCGGGCAAGTAGCTTTACAACAATAGTTTATGATCTCACTCGCGGGAATTTACTACCCTTCAAGGGTACATCTATTCTTGCGGCAGCTTCACGAGGTCGTGGTCGGAGCCGGCGACCATCAGGATATCGTCCTCGTAGATTATCGTGCTGGGCATGGGGACATTGATGATCCTGCCCTTATCGTCCTTCTTTTGTTTGCCGTGCTCGCCCCGCTTGATCAGGACAAGATTGACGCTGTATTTCTGCCGGAGCTGCAGATCCATCACCGTCCTGCCGTCGAAGCTCGCCGGGGCTTTTATTCGAGCCAGGCTGTAGCCTTTGTCAAAATCTATTTTTTCCCCGATCTGCGGTGCGATAAGTTTATAGGCCCATCGTTGGGCCGATTCGATTTCAGGGTAGATCACCTCGGTAGCTCCGACCTTTGAGAAAACCTCGCCTGCAATCAAGTCCTCCGCTCGCGCGTATATGCGGCTGACGCCCATTTGCCGCAAATTGACAACCGTCAGAATCGCAGATTCAAAACCCCGGCCGGTCCCCTGTCCTATACCGATGATGGCGACATCGACTTTATCGACGCCCTGCGCCTTGAGCGCCTCTTCA
>CAZLTY010000251.1:0-3037 GCA_964562575.1 uncultured Pirellulales bacterium | reverse complement strand
AGCTACAATTCCGGCTCCACTCAATCGATCGCACCCAAATCTACGGCACACTTGGCCCCCAAATTCGAGAACTTATTTCATGCACAGTCCTAAGCCACACAGTCACAGGTGTGAAGGCCTCTTCCCTTGCCATATTTCTCACCGCTTCGATCCCACATCAGCTCGCGCATGAGCGACTTGGCCCCTGGCAGCCATTTGAGCGTATTGGCCGGCAAGGGCCCCTTTGCGGGCCGCACAAACAGTCATGACCAGGGCCCTTGCGTCTCGCGTGACGACACGAATCCGGTAATGGCGGTAAAAAACTTGACTTTTCCAGACAGATTCCATATTCTACCGCAAACAGGCCTCAGCAGCGTCGCTGAGCAAGGCTCTGTCGGAAGACTCTGTCGTCGGGCGCGAGAGCGAGCGTTTTTTCGCCTGGCAAAGACGGCGAAGCAGGCGATATTGGTTTTATCGTCGATGCAGCCGGATGCAGTCAGGCGGAAAATGAGCCGCTCGAAGCCAGATCGAGTTTTCCGACAGAGCCTAAGGATAACTGGAAGATATCGGGCCAGGTGTTTTGTCCGAAAGGAGTTGTGCAATGAGACGTTGGGTTGCTGTCTTGCTCGTTACTCTAATATGTTTGTGTACTGGTTGTGCCAAGTATTACTATCAGGAGGGTAAGAGTTTCGCTGAGTGCAAGAAGGACCGCGCCGGTTGCGTAGCCGAGTTGAACAAGCGTCTCGCCGTGCAAACGCGAAGGCCGGGGGGTTATGAATACAAATTCATCGGAGACTGTATGAAACACAGAGGATACAGGCTCGTCACTGAGGGCAAACTGCCTCTTGGTGCCAAGCGTCAGGATCCGGCTCAGACCCTTCGCGGGATCCTTTACGGCCAACGACGAGGCATAGCCGGCACCGTGGACGAAGAATAGTTGGATCGTCAGGCTATTTTGCTCTGGGCTATGACCGAAGGCACAAGGCAATCAAACGTTGCTGTTTAAGGTACATCGGAAGTCCGGGTGAAAGATTAGGTGCGTTCACATGTCAAAGAAAGCTCTCCTGTCGTATACGGGAACAACTCATGGTACCCGACCTCGATTATCCAGGCTCGGGGCATCCCGTCTTCGAACAAATTGGTCGCAATCCTCGCCGGGCATCACACACCGCCCTGCGGTAAACTGGCGCTGATCGACCTCAACAAGGGCCAGGACGAGGGCCGGGGGATTTCGCTGGTCGCGCCCGTCCGGTCGATCAACTATGAACGGGTGGACGCCGCCTGCCAGGACGATGTGTTGTTTCAACACCCGTATCCCCTGAATGAAGACGTGAAATTGTCCCGGGAGGAGATGGACAAGCTGGCTTGCTGGATCGACTTGGCCGTACCCTATTGCGGTGATTATCCAGAATCAAATCTGCGGACGGACGGTGACATCCGGAACTACAACAGTCGGCTCGCCGAACGCGTACGCTTGAGCAAACTAGAGAAACTCGATTGATCCTGCGCCTGTCAAGACAGGACAAGGCCAGATAAACTAGAGCCGCCCGTATTGACACAGCACGATATTTCCGTTCCAATAGCTCTCCATGACTGGAAGTCATTTGCCTCTGGCGAACTTACATATTGCAGATATCTCTGTTATCGCCTTCTATTTATTAGGCGTTACCTTCATCGGCATCTGGTCGGCGAGGCAGATAAAGACCAGTGCTGATTTCTTCTTGCCCCACCGATTCGGCAAGGTGATGATGATAATGTTCTCGTTAGGCACGGGCACCCATTCAGACCAGGCTGTCAGCGTGTCCGCCAAGAGCTTCACACACGGCCTCTCCGGCATCTGGTATCAATGGTTATGGCTTCCGGTAACTCCGTTCTACTGGCTCATCGCCCCGGTCTTTCGACGACTTCGCGCCATTACCACCTCTGACATTTTTGAATCCAGATTCAGCCCCAGTGTTGGGATATTGTATGCCGTAGTTGGTGTGCTGAACCTCACGTTCAATATCGGCGTGATGCTCAAGGGCTCGAGTGCGATTATTTTCGCCAGTACGGGAGGCATGATTTCCGCAAATCTTGCCACCGCGATGTCGACGGTGATATTTGTGATATATGGGGTGGCAGGCGGTCTTGGAGCTGCCATTGTGACAGACTTCATTCAGCGTATCCTGACCATCATCTTCTCAACACTTACTCCGCCACGCCCAGGTTCTTTTGGCGAGGAAATCGCAGATATCTGCGCCATCGGCCAAGTGTGGTCTGTACCTGATAGAAGCAGCGGCTTGCTTATCGATCGGTGTCTGTTTACTGACCGATACTCCCGAGGATCTCGAAGCCTAACAGCGTCATGTCGTCAATTTCGGATGGCGCTATTTCTTGATTCTTCATAAGGGTGTTGAGTGAGTCCATGGCCTCGGCAATCGGCAAATCGGCGGTCTTGCAGAACTCTTCGTAAAACTCGAATTGCCCCCGGTCGGTGAAATTGCCTATGAAAGGCTCGGCCCCATCGGAATACAGCAGCAGCTTATCGCCGGGTTGAAGCTGCACGGTCTCCTGAGCATAATCGGCCTGTTCGAAAATCCCCAGCAGCGAGCCCTGCACTTCCAACTGTCTCGGAGGCTCACCTGGCCTGATGACGACCGGATAGGGATGACCCGCACGCGCATACGTCAATTGCAGTGTCTCTATGTTTAACAGACAATAGCAGCAGGTGGCAAACTGGTAGCCGGACAGCTTCTGCGCGGTCATTCGCATATTGAGATTCTTCACTACCTCGGCCGGCGAGAACACGCGGTAATAGTTACCGACCGTCTCTCGCATTACCAGGGCTTGCTTGAGAAAGATCGTCAGCAATGCTGCGGGCATCCCATGTCCTACGACGTCGGCTATGTAAAAGCCAATATGTTGCTCGTCGACCCGGACTGCGTCGTAAATGTCGCCGGAGACCCATTCGGCCGGCAAGAACACCCTGGCCCACCGCGTCTGATCGGTATTGGGCAGTTTCTTGGGCAGAAAATCCTGCTGGACAAGACCGGCCAACCGAAGCTGCTCGCTCAGGTTA
>CAZLTY010000250.1:0-3308 GCA_964562575.1 uncultured Pirellulales bacterium | reverse complement strand
TAATTAGAGGTAGTTGATTATGGCACATAAAAAAGGACAAGGCTCTTCGAGAAACGGCAGAGACAGCAATCCGCAGTACAGGGGTGTGAAGCTGTACGGCGGCCAGACGGCCCAACCAGGGGCGATTATCGTCAGGCAATGTGGGACGAAGTTCTTTGCCGGCAAGAATGTCGGCATGGGCAAGGACTATACGCTTTTCGCCACTGCGGACGGGAAAGTCACTTTCCAGGGCAGAAGAATCCACGTAGTCTGACAAGAAAGAGAATATCCGGCAGAATCAGGATGGTGCAAGCACCATCCTTTTTTTATGCCGGGACGCAAAGCAATGTTTGTCGATCAGGCACAAATCTGGATCAAGGCCGGAGAGGGCGGCCACGGCTGCGTCAGCTTCAGGCGGGAGAAGTTCATCCCCAAAGGCGGCCCCGACGGCGGCGATGGCGGCGACGGGGGCGATGTCTATTTCCAGGCCGTCGAGAATCTCGATACGTTGATAGACTTCGCCGGCAAGCATCACTGGCAGGCACAAAAAGGCCAGCCCGGCTCGAGCAACAACAAGCACGGAGCGAACGGCCAGGAGCTGATAATCAAGGTCCCGCCGGGCACGCTTATCTACGATACCGACCTGGATCTGCTGCTCAAGGATCTCAGCGAGATCGAGATCAAAGTGCGCGTCTGTCGCGGCGGAAGAGGCGGACGGGGCAACAAGTCCTTTGCAACTGCGACCAATCAGACTCCGCGAAATGCCACGCCGGGCAAGCCGGGCCAGCAGCGAAACATACGACTCGAATTGAAGCTCATCGCCGACGTCGGTCTTCTCGGCATGCCCAACGCGGGCAAGAGCACGCTCATCTCCCGCTGCTCGGCGGCAAGACCCAAGATCGCCGACTATCCCTTCACCACGATCGAGCCGGTGCTCGGCATCATCGAATTGAGCGATTTCCGCCGGTTCCTTATGGCCGACATCCCCGGCCTGATCGAAGGCGCCCACACCGGCGCAGGCCTGGGCCACGATTTTCTCAAGCACATAGAAAGAACAACCGTGCTCGTTCACATCCTGGACATAATGCCAACCGACGGCTCCGACCCGGCGGAAAACTACAGAGCCATCCGCAGCGAGCTTGAAAACCACAGCAAGGCCTTGGCGCAAAAACCAGAAATCGTAGTCGCCAATAAGACAGATCTCGACACCGATGGAGAGACCGTCGAAAAACTCAGAAACAAACTGAACACCCAAGTCCATTCAATCTCCGCCGTGACCGGCTCCGGGATAAAAGAGCTTAGCGAATTCCTCTGGCAAAAGGTTAAAGAGCTCAGGGGCTGACCCTGTGCTCACTCGTCAATAGCATTGAGCACAACAGAGATTCGATATTTCTTCTCTTCTTCCTCCAATTCGACCGTCAATTCCGTCGAACGATATTTGCTGCTGAATTCGGTGCTGCATATGCCGACTGGAACACGCTTCAACAGATTGCCCGCTGAGTCTCTGACTTCAACCTCGAGTGTGATATCAGGCCTGTGAGCATAGGGATGCCATTTCCTTAAGGTAGTTCAGTTGCAGTATGGGACCTGCCATAAAAGGGCGACCAAGAACAGCCATTGGAGACTGGCCGCGGCAGATCGGAGCAGTTTTCGCTTGAGAACGTTGTTCCTGCCCTGTACCATCGAGCTGGAAATGTGAAAGGATACCCTTTGCAGCAGGCAAGACCATGACTGATGATGTCACTGGCACAAACAAGTTTCGTTTCTTTGTTGTGTTCCTGCTGACCATATCGCGTGGTCCGCTGGCGGTTCTTTTTGCAGTTTTGTTCTTGACCGTGGGGCCTGGATGGACACGCGTCGCACTGGGTCTATTCTTGCTCGCAGCGATGGAGCTGACAGATCTGATGGATGGGTTTGTTGCCCGGCGTTTCGGTGTTGCTACCGAATGGGGCGCCGCTCTCGATCCGTACATGGACAGCTTCTCGCGGCTCATCGTATATTGGACATTAGCGTGCGTAGGACTTATTCTGCCACTTGTACCTCTCGTTATGGCTCTGCGAGATGTCACCGTCGCGTACTGCCGGATCTTCCTGGCACGCGCCGGGCACACAGTCGCCGCAAACTGGAGCGGGAAAATCAAAGCTCTCGTCCAGGCAGTGACGGCAATGGTGATTGTAGGCGAGCCAGCATACAGAGCCTTGCTCGGTTCCTGGCTGACGTCTCTGGGCGCCTGGGTCGTGATCGTCGTTACGCTTGCCTCGGCAGCCGAATACGTCAGGCAGGCCGTGATCGTCTCATTGAACTCGGCTGCTTCCAAATAACTTCGGACATCAACGAATCGAAGAAGCAGGCTCTGTCTCAAAACTCCATCGTCGGGTGCGAGAGCGAGCGGTTTTTCGCCTGGCAAAGACGGCGAAGCAGGCGATATCGGTTTTATCGTCGATGCAGCCGGATGCAGTCAGGCGGAAGATAAGCCGCTCGAAGCCAGATCGAGTTTTCCGACAGAACCTAAGGCAATCACACTTGAAATCCGTGGCGAGATGCGGTTTAATGGCTGCCAAGTCGATCGTACGTGAACGATTGAAGTTGCGAAATGGTCAGAAAAGTAATATTGGAGATCTGATGAAGGCATCGATTACTTTATGCAGCATAGTGATTGCGGCGGCATTGTTGACATCATGTGCGGTTCTTGAGGGCGAAGGCAAGCGCGTTGCGCTGTTTGACGGAAAAACCCTCAACGGCTGGACTATCATCACATGCGAAGCGACCGTCGACAGCGGAGATATTCTGCTCGTAGCGGGCAATGGGTTGATACAAACCGAGAAGAAGTACGGCAATTTCATTCTCGAGTTCGAATGTAAGGCCCTTCGGGACAACAAGTGGGACAGCGGAGTCTATTTCCGCTACGATATCGTGCCCGAGGGACGGCCCTGGCCCAAGCGATACCAGGTCAACCTGCGACAGGGCATGGAGGGCAACGTAGGCGCCCTGGAAGGAGCCCAAAGCGAGGGGCTTGTCAGGGATGGTGACTGGAACAACTTCAAGCTCACGGTGCAGGCTGCGAAAGCCTCGTTGGAGATAAACGGCAAAAGCGCCTGGCACGCCGACGGTCTGGGTGATCCCGAAGAGGGTTTCATCGCGATTCAGGCCGAGGTGCCCGGAGGCGGGCAATACCGATTTCGAAATATCTACCTGACCGAACTAGATTGACCGGTCAACGCCCTCAAAGTCCCCTTCGGGGAATGGGAGAAAGTGTCTCGCCCCCAGGCGAAGATTTCAGTATTGTAAACTCTGAATTCTAATATCTAAATCCTAAACAAATTCAAAAT
>CAZLTY010000249.1:0-3314 GCA_964562575.1 uncultured Pirellulales bacterium | reverse complement strand
AAAACAGATTGCCTCATGGAATTTTTTTTTCTCCATAGATTCAGTAGCTACAAGGGTTAAGAACAGAATGAGGAAAAATGCACTAAAAAAATCATATTTTGGCCTTTACACATTATCGAATATTCATTAGTCTGCCGATAGTTATTCCATGAGCTTTACCACTATATCTGGCACAGCTCCCGTTTATTTTCTATATATTGTGGTCATATTTTCTTTACGTAGACGCATGGAGGCGTATAAATGGCTTTTGAGTTCGATATTGAGAACCCTTTCAGCAGCGAGCAAGAGCAAAGGCAAACACCTGTGAAGGCCTCTGGATCTATGGGTTTGAAGATAGAACAATTCTTTTCGACACCCGGTGTGCACCCGTTCGAGCAGCTTGAATGGGAGAAACGTTCGGCCAAGATCGCCGGCGATGACGGCCAGGTGATCTTCGAGCAGGACGATATCGAGGTTCCAACGTCCTGGAGTCAGTTGGCCACGAAAGTTGTAGCCAGCAAGTACTTTTACGGTGATAACGAGTCCGGCCAGCGAGAGAATTCGGTCAAGCAGCTTGTCCATCGTGTCTGCAAGGCAATCGCTCAAAGGGGCAGCAAGGACGGTTACTTCGCCGGCAGTGAGGACGCCGAAAATTTTTACAATGACTTGACCTGGCTCTGCGTGAATCAATACGGCGCGTTCAATTCACCCGTCTGGTTCAACGTAGGTCTCATGGATGTCTACAATGTTGCCGGCAGCAAGCACAATTTCTATTGGGATCCCGAGACCAGGCGAGCTGTTGCCTGTGAAAACGGCTATGAGTATCCGCAGGCCTCGGCTTGTTTCATCCAGTCGGTCAAGGATTCGATGAAGGACATAATGCGCCTGGCGACGAGCGAAGCGATGCTCTTCAAGCATGGCTCCGGAACGGGAACCGATCTATCCACACTCAGAAGCAGCAAAGAGAAGCTTTCCGGCGGAGGCAGACCGTCGGGGCCGCTGAGTTTCATGAGGGTCTATGATCAGATAGCGGCGGTGATCAAGTCGGGAGGCAAGACCCGCCGGGCGGCGAAAATGCAATCGCTGAAGGTTACCCATCCGGACATCAGGGAATTCATCACCTGCAAGACCGAGGAAGAAAAGAAGGCCTGGGCGCTTATCGAGGCCGGCTACGACGGCGACTACAACAACCAGGCCTATAACAGCGTAATGTTCCAGAATTCCAATCTTTCCGTACGCGTGACCGATGAGTTCATGCAGGCGGTGGAAAAGGATGCTGTGTGGGAAACCCACGCTGTGACGACAGGGGAGAAGGTGGGTGAGCATTCGGCGCGTGAATTGATGGATTTGATAGCCGAGGGGACGAGGATCTGCGGCGATCCGGGCGTGCAGTATCACAGCACCGTCAATCGCTGGCATACCTGTCCCAACTCCGGACCGATCAATGCTTCGAATCCGTGCAGCGAGTACATGTTCATCGATGACTCGGCCTGCAACCTGGCGTCGCTGAACCTCATAAAATTCCGCAAAGACGACGGCTCGTTTGACGTCGAGGGTTTCAAAAGGGCGATCCGCATATTCATCATCGCCCAGGAGATATTGGTCGATAACGGCAGCTATCCGGACGAGGCGGTCGCCGTCAACAGTCATATGTTCCGCCCGCTCGGCCTGGGCTTTGCCAATCTCGGCTCTCTTATGATGAGCTTGGCGCTTCCGTACGATTCCGACCAGGCCCGGGCTATGGCCGGGGCCATCAGTGCTATTATGACCGGCACCGCCTATGCGGTCAGTGCCGAGCTGGCTTCGGTAAAGGGACCTTTTGAAGAGTTTGACAAGAATGCCGACGCGATGCTCAAGGTCGTCAACATGCACCGCCAGCATGCCTGCGATCTTCCGGAGTCTCATTGCCCGGACTACTTGCGCGATGCCGCCAAGGATGTGTGGGACCAGGCTCTCGACGCCGGAACAAGAGTGGGGTTGCGGAACGCTCAGGCGAGTGTTCTGGCGCCCACGGGGACAATCGGCTTTATGATGGATTGCGATACGACCGGCGTCGAGCCTGACATTGCGTTGGTCAAGTACAAGCTGCTGGCCGGCGGCGGGATGCTCAAGCTGGTCAACAAGACCGTCCCGATGGCTCTCGAAAGGCTCGGCTACAGCGCCGACGAGATCAAGACCATCTGCGACTACATAGACGAGAACGAGACCATCGAGGGTGCGGATAAGTTCAATCCGGACCATCTGGCTGTTTTCGATTGTGCATTCAAGCCTCGTAACGGCAAAAGGTTTATCAAGTACATGGCGCATCTGAAAATGATGGCGGCGGTACAGCCGTTCATTTCCGGCGCCATCAGCAAGACCATTAACATGCCCAAGGAGAGCACGACCGAAGATATCGCCGCCGCTTACACCGAAGGCTGGAAGCTCGGGCTAAAAGCAGTTGCGATTTATCGTGACGGCTCAAAGAAACTTCAGCCGGTCTCTACGAAAAAGCACGAGGATGCGAGGGCCAAGGCGCCTGCTCCGGCAAAGCCCTTCAGGCGCCGGCTGCCGGACACGCGCCAGAGCATAACACATAAATTTTCTGTAACAGGACATGAGGGTTACCTGACGGTGGGGCTATATGAGGATGGTCAGCCTGGTGAGTTGTTTATCACCATGGCCAAGGAAGGCAGCACCGTCGGGGGCCTCATGGATGTTATCGGCACGTGCACGTCAATGGCTTTGCAGTACGGCGTGCCTTTAATCACTCTGGTGGACAAATTCCGCCACGCCCGATTCGAGCCGTCGGGCATGACGTCGAACAGGGACATTCCGTTTGCCAAGAGCCTGATCGACTATATCTTTTGCTGGATGGGTTGTCAGTTTATCGGTGGCTATGCCGAAGACAATACGCCCAACAGGGAGGCATCATCCGGCATGGCGGAGAACAAGAATGCGACGACGGCCAAGACCTTGGTTGAAAAAACCAAGGGTTTGACGAAGAAGATCGCCGAGGCGAAGGTGTTGAAGCGAGAGAGTAAGAAGTCGTCGCCTCCGGTGCAGAATGTCAAACAGGAGGCTGCCGAATCGAAACACCGATTTACCGATCTGGCCAATCGAATTGGCGCCCTTGTGGGTGCGTCAATCACCCAATCTGACGGATGGGACGGATTGCAGGCCGACGCCAAGATCATGGAGCAGTTCAACAGCCAATTCGCGCATTTCCCCACTGACGCCCCCGCATGCGATATTTGCGGCTCAATCACCGTCCGCAACGGCACATGCTACAAATGCTACAACTGCGGCAACTCCATGGGATGCTCGTAGGGACTGATTATTGACTGCTTGCCATC
>CAZLTY010000248.1:0-3983 GCA_964562575.1 uncultured Pirellulales bacterium | reverse complement strand
CACTATATTGTGAAGCCAAGTACCCGCGCAAAAACGGAAAATTCCAATCTGGAGCACTATAGTGCGCGAAAACCAAATATACCCTTGAAGGGTAGTAAACTCCCGCGAGCAAAACCATAACCTGTCACTGTGAAGCCAGGTACCCGCGCAAAAACGGGAAATTCCAATCGGGAGACTATAACTCCGTGGTGGGCGACCTATCGATCAGTTCCGGGTGTGCCTATGTGCTCGGGCCGGCCTGTCCGGCTTTCGGGAGGACCAAAAGTGCTTGCGACAATATCCTGAATCTCACTCTCGCTGGGGTATGTGACCATGACAAAGTACTCGAGTGTGTACTCTCTTTCAGACTCGGATTTGGCGTACGATTCCACCCTCCTGGGCAGATGAGTCTTGGCATCCACAAAGAGGCGCCATCTCCTGTGGATGCTCGCCTCAGAGACGGTGGCTGGCTGCAGCCACTCGAGGTCATAGACAGCGCAGCCAGGTACGACAGCATCTGCCGCCGGATCGTTAACGCGGTTCCACCGAGCGCGCTCGGGAACGTCCTTTACATCGGCAAAAGGCGTCGCACCGGACAGCGACGCCATGGACTTCTCAAGCTCGGCAAGCCTCTCTTCGGTCAGCGGCTCTGTCTGAACCTCAGACAGATACATGGTCATCTGGACCTTGCTCGGAACATCCCACAGAGCGAACCGTGCCTGATCGCCGCTGCCGGTTTTGAAGAGCCGCACTTTCAGGCTCTGCGATGTCCATACCTGCTGGTGGGGGCTCGTCTGTCCGGCTTCGAACGTAGAAACACAAATATTCCCGGCACCGCTCAATGTCCTGTAGAATTCTTCGACTGTGTCAGATCCCTTCTCCGGCACGCTCACAAGCAAGACGGTGGCTATCAGGATTACCGCTGCGGCGGCCATCGGTCTTGCGATCCTGCTGCCCAAAATCAATCGCCACGTGCCGCCCTGGGGCTGCTGCAAGCCCATGCGAAGTGCGGCGACCGAATCGCTGAGGATGCGCTTGTCGGTCTCGGCTCCGGTAGCTATGTGCAACTGCTCGATCCGCTGTTCTATGCTGTCGGCGGGATTCATTCTCTCATCACTCCTTTAATATTGTCCGCAGTTTGCCAAGCCCATAACGATATCTGCCCTGCACTGTACTGATCGGGATATCCTGCATCGAGGCTATTTCCTTGAATTTCATTCTGCCGTTTAAGTGCAGGACAATCGTCTCTCGTTGCTCAGGCGGAAGGTGGGTCAGGGCATCGGCTAACTGACCCGACTGCTCGCCGAAAATGGCTGCCCTCTCAGGATCACCCGAATCGCCGGCTACCTGCCGGGCCTCGTCAAGCTCCACCATGTGGTGCTTCTTCTTGCGATAGCTGTCTCTGACACGGTTGACAACGCTGGTAGTCAGGTAGCTCCGCAGACTGCCGCGAAGCCGAAGGCCCCCGACGGTCCCGGCAAAAGAAACGAACACATCGTGAAGAACATCCTCGGCCGCATTGTTGTCGTGCAATAGAGCGGCCGCTATCGTCAGCAAGCTATCCTTGTACTCCATGTAAATCTGATGCAGGGCCTCTTCACTGCCGCGTTTGAGTTCCCGTATAAGACGCTTCTCTTCCAGCATCTAAATCCAGCCTTATTGGGCTCTGTCTGAAAACTCGATCTGGCTTCGAGCGGCTTGTTTCCCGCCTGGCTGCATCCGGCTCCATCGACGATAAGACCGATATCGCCTGCTTCGCCGTCTTTGCCAGGCGAAAAACCGCTCGATCTCGCACCCAGCGACCCAGTTTTCAGAAAGAGCCTAGCGATAATGCTAGCTATCGCTATTAATATGACGATAAAGCACGGACTTTAATCTAATAAAAATCGCCTGTTTGTGCCAGATTTATCCGGCGAATGGTCGAAAGGCCTCATTCATGACGAGTATTCCCTTGCTTTTAGGTGAAAACAATTGTAGAAATCCCAGCGAGTCAAGACATTTGAAAGAACTCCGCCGGACGGAGGTTTGACGAACAGGGAGACTTAAATCGCAATGCTGGCTGTGTTGATGAGCCCAAAAGAAGTCCTGGTAGTAGTGATCGTCACCGCAATCGTGGTATTCTTGACGACCCGCGGCAGCAAACTAGCAAGACGCCGAAGACGCCCAAGACGCTGGAGACCCTGGAAGCGCTGAGATATCGCCTCGTCCGGCCAACTCTAATCGCCAAAACCCTCACCCACGTTCCTCTTGGCTCTCTGTTGCTTTAACAGGCCTCGCCGGCGTTTTTCTTCCAGCCGCCGCTGCTTGGCCGCGTATGAAACCTTGGTCTTCTTCCGCACGGGCCGGGTCTTCAGAGCATCGGCCAGCAATCCCTGCAATCGCTCGATGGCGGCCTCGCGATTGGCCCTCTGCGTCCGATGTTTCTGCGAGACAACTCTGAGCACACCGTTCTTGTCCGCCCGCGTCCTCAGCCGGGTCAGTATACGCCGCTTCTGGGCCTCGGACAAGTTCTCACAGTTGCCGACATCGAAAAACAGCGTCATCCGAGTATTGACCTTATTGACATTCTGCCCCCCCGGCCCGCCACTGCGAGAGGCCTTGAAGACAAGCTGGTCCTCAGAGATAGATGTGTCATTGGTGATTTCAATCATTGTATCTGTCTCAAAACCGCCCAGTTCTTACAAAACTCCACTCTATCCAAGTACGCCAGGATAATCAAGCACTTGCCGTTTTGCCTTGAACCGTGCAAGGAGGACCCATGGAAATAATGGACTGGAAGCTCCGCGACTGCGTGGGCGTGGTCACCAACGCTACGACTCGTGACACTGACGAGATCGCCACGGAGAAGATTCCGCTTTACTTCAGGAAGGTCGGCCGCGGCATCCGGGCGGGCCGAAACGAAATCGAATCCGTCAACCGCCCTATCGTCTGCGGCGGCGTCCTGGTCGAGCCGGGTGATGTCATCGTCGCTGACGGTGACGGCGTCATCGTGGTCCCGCGCGCCAAGGCAAAAGAGGTGGCCGAATACGCCCAAGCCGTCATCGAAGGCGACAAAGGCGGCCGACGCAACCTCTACAAAAAGCTCGGCCTGCCACCCGACGATTCAGTCAAATAACAACAAACGACAATCTAAGCCTCTGTTCGCCCAATCTGGCAAAGTCATCGAAACCGACCAGCCTACAAGGGCCCGACCAGGCCCTATTCGCCACCTTGGGCATAGTCGGCATCCGGCTGACCTGTCGTAGCGGTCAGCGAATAACTGGCGACCAGTCTCAATTATCCGCTTCTATAAACTATCCAGCGCTCGTAATTCGTGTCCCGCAGCTCGATGCGCTTTTCCCCGGTGAGCCTCACCCGGACGGCGAGCATTTGGCTGGCATTCGGAAGCCGAGCACCACCTCATCTTTACAGCTTCATGATGAATGCCAGCTTGTAATAATCAGGGCGGTTGTCTATTGATGAGCCCCCGCCTGTAGAGTCAATAACCAACCTGTGTGTATGTTCCTGCTTTGGTGGCGGGGAGGAGAAGTATTGCGAGACGCCTGTTCCATAGTCATACGTGTTACCGGGGTCACTAAAGAGTGCCCAGGGCCTGAGACTTGACCCGGTGCCGGCGCCGAGCGTTATGGGGTGGGCATGGGCTCCGGCGGGCATGGCTACCCCTGTATGAGTATGACCTGGCAATTGAGAAACAGTTAGACTATAGGTGCTCGACCCACCAGTCGTCCCAAGGTCTCCACCATCAGAACCACAAATAAATTTATCGGTCAAATCAGGTGTGTCGTCCGAACCGTCACACAATGCCCAACCATCAGGAATATCGCCAATTTCGCCTGACCACATCACTATTACGCCTGCCGGTATCGGTTGGATGTCGTCTATCTGTTCTTGTAAAGCACCATCAGCAGCCGCTCTTGTAGATTCTTCTGCGGCAACGGCAGCCTCAAGCGCAGATTGTAAAGCATCGTTTGCAGCTTGAGCAGCGTCAGCAGTAGCAGTGTCTC
>CAZLTY010000247.1:0-4048 GCA_964562575.1 uncultured Pirellulales bacterium | reverse complement strand
TAAATCCTAAACAAACTCAAAATCCTAATGACAGAAATCCAAAACATCCGTGACTGTAGACAGACGCCTCTGGCAGACTGCGCATGGTAGCGTCGCGTGTGGGCAACACGGCATTTGCTCGCCCTGACCTTCTTGTTTTAGGAATCTGTATTTTGAACATTAGATATTGTTTAGGATTTAGTGTTTCGTGCTCAGGATTTTCTACGCTTCAGCGGGCTCGCAGCTTGGTTCCAAAGCTACCGCCTTCAGGCAGTAGTCGTTTGCTTGCCGGCCTATTCACCGTTTGTCAACGCCGTCAGTTGGTCCCGGCTGGGATTTCCTGTAGCGTTTTGAGGGCGAACCTGTCGGTCATGCCCGCGATGTAATCGCATACGGCCCTTTGCAGACCCTGCTCGGGTATGAACCGCCTGAAGTAACCCGGCATCAGTTCAGGCTCCCGGGACAGCTTGTCAAAAAGTTGCTCGAGCCAGTCCTTGACCTTATCTGCCGTGCGCGTCAGAGTTTCGTGCAGATAGAAATTCTGCATCAGGAATTCTTCAAGCTCGGCAAGCTCGGCATCGCGCTGGGCTGAAAGTACAATCAGATTCTCACTTCTGGAACAGACCTTATCGACCGTTTTCGGGTCGGTCTCTGCAAGTGTTTGCTTGCTTGTCTCGAGACAGTCACTGACGAGCTTGTCGATGATCGCCTTTGCGGTTCTTGTTCTGCGGATAGTCCGATCGCCAATCGTCATGGCGTCGATTGAGCCTTGTGCTTCGGCAAAGATCTTGACACTTTTCAATTGCTCTGCGCCGATCAGCCGGGCACGCATGCCGTCTTCGAGGTCGTGACAGTTGTAGGCTATACGATCCGCGAGATCGGCGATTTGGCCTTCGAGCGAGCAGTTCTCCTCGCTGAAGCCCCCCCCCTGCGGCTGATCATACGTACTCCTGTGCTTGGCCAAACCAAGCCGAGTCTCGTACATCAGGTTCAGCCCCACAAACCCTGGGTACGGATGCTCGAGCAAATCGACGATCCGCAGCGTCTGGCGGTTATGCTCGAATCCGCCTAACTCGCTCAGCAGAGCGTTGAGTACTTTTTCGCCGTTATGCCCGAAGGGCGAGTGTCCCAAATCGTGCGCCAGACATATCGCCTCGGTAAGACTTTCGTTGAGACCAAGCTCTTTGGCAATGGTCCTTCCGATCTGCGCCACCTCGATGCTGTGGGTCAGACGTGTCCTGTAATAATCATCCAGACCGGGGGTGAAAACCTGCGCCTTGCCTTCAAGCCGGCGAAATGCCGAACAGTGGATTATTCGGTCGCGGTCGCGCTCAAAATCCGAACGATAAGAGTGCGGCTTGTCCAAATGAGCGCGGCCCCGGCTGTTCTCGGCGGTAACGGCGTATGGACTGAGTTCTTCCGACACGTTTCGTACCCCGTGAGATAGCCCTTCACAAAGCGGGAAGGTTCTGTTCTTTGCTTACTTGCTTGAGCAGACCAAGAAGTTCGGTCATGCTCTGGCTGATGACATCTGTATCGCCGCATACGTGCATGAAATTCGTGTCACCGTCCCATCGCGGCACAACGTGGACATGTAGATGCCCCGGCAGGCCCGCCCCGCCGCATCGGCCGAAGTTCATGCCGACGTTGAAGCCGTGCGGCTTTATCGCCAGCGACAGGGCCCTCTGCGATTCGCGGATGAGTTTTGTCATTTCCAGTAATTCTTCGTCGCTCATATCACTGAGGTCGGGGATGTGCCTGACCGGCGCTATCAGCAGATGTCCGTTGTTGTAGGGGTAGCGATTCAGAATTACCAGATGGCTGTCCGTCCGCCACAGCACAAGATTCTTGTCATCGTCCTCCGGGTGTTTCAGGTTGTGGCAGATGAAACAGCCGCAGTCTTCACTCGGTGTTATCTTGTTGTCATCTGCAGCGCCGGTTTCGGTACCCAGGCCCTGTACATATCCGATTCGCCACGGCGCCCATAGATTCTTGCGTTCCATAATCTTCTCTCGTATTTCCGTCTACCGCCCGGCGATCTGCGAGGCGCGTAAATTCAATCGTCAAGCAGCTCCATTGTCAGACTTTGATTGATAGTTATCCTCGGGTTTGCCCCGGGCAGAGGCAGCAGCAACGAGGCACTCAACTGCAACTCGTACTGCTGCTTGTATCGCTCGGTTCTGCCGGTGTCGATGTTGAAAAGCTCCTCGCCCTGGCCCTGCAAACTCAGAACTTTGTAATTTCTGTAGAAGCCGAACGGGCCGGTCATCTGAAAGCTGCCCCAATAGGGTATGGGCCAACTCTGAGGGACCGAGTCCGCTTGGTTGTAAGAGCTGGCAATCACCGCAAGCCTGCCCTTGGCGCTAGGGCGGATTTCAGAAAGTTTGTAGGTGACGTCCCTGGCCTTTCGCATGACCATAGGCGTCGGCACAGACAGTTTTGACGTCCAGATCTGCCCGGCCGCCACGCCTTCGGACGGTTTTTCTATACTCGAGATTGCGTCCCACAGAAACCACTGCCAAGCGACAAAGTCGCCAATCATGTCGGGCTCTTTGATCCTGCCCCTCTCGGCATCGGTTCGGAACGCTTTTTCGCCAATCTGCTTTAGCAGTTTGTCCAGTTGTGAATAATCCTCTATCCTGCCCGTCGGTCCGACGGCAAGTGTGAATGTCTTGCCCGCCAGAGACTGCACGGCGTCCTTTCGCGAACCCTTGCTTCGTGAAACTCTAACCGATTCGCAGGTTGCCTCAACGGTTGTGAGACCGTACGGATCAACTTCAAGCGCTCTGTAGAGCATAACCACTTCCATCGACTCAGAGGATTCGTCGCCGGCGCGCCCGGCCAGTCGCGGCGTTGTCTGAGGTGCATTCCAGCCAATCGTTATGTCTCTGCTTGAGACAAACTTGTAGCGCAGAGTCTGGCCCTTCTCGAAATCTACGGTCAGAAGCTCCCTGCCGGCGCCCAACGGTCTTGGCACATCACCTCTCGGCCCGCATCCCGCCAGGACAATCATCAACAGAACCGTCAGAGCTACCGGTGTGCGTTTCAAGCTCGTCCCTTTCTAATCAACTCTTTCGATGCTGTAGAGACGCATCGCAGCCATCCTCAGAGCGGCCGGAGGTTCATCAGCCTTCGGATTAGGGTTGACTATGAACCACTCGACAAGGAGCTTCTCGCGACATTCCTGAACCTTGCCCTCGGTCAAATCCAGCGTCAGCCTGCCGGCATACTCTTGCGTATTGTCGGACATCGCCGACAGAGGGCCCGCCGTCGCAGCCTGCTGCCTGTGCAATTGTTTCGCATCTTCCGCCGAGGCAACGGCTTCCATCTCGGCGACCGCAAGGCGGCGATTGCCCGCATCCGTAATCTCTTTGAGCGTATAGATCTTCTCGTACGATTTTGTTCCCATCAGATCGAAGGACACCTTCTTCAAGCTGCTCCAGTTCTCGCCTTCTCGCAGTCGGCTCTTGCCCGCAGCGGGCAGGGCTCGAATTGTGTGTTGTTCCTTGATGGCGTCGGCCGAAAGCAGTCTGACAGCCACGTTGTTGGCCGCCGAGTCGCCCTTGACGGCCGCGAGAGCGTCACTCGTATCGGTAACCTTCGAAACCTGCCCCGAAGGCGTGATCTCTATCGTATAACTCTGCCCTATCAGTAGGCCCAGGGGGCTGGTCCGATCTTCTTGCCTCGAACTGTCGAAATCCAGAGTGACATTGTTCTTGATCGTTACCAGGTACTTTAGTGTTTTGATCGTAATTCTTGCAGTGGCGTTACCTTGATCATCCACGCGTTGTATCTGTTGCGCGAAGGTCATTTCCATCTTGCTGCCCGTGTGTCCGCCTTGAAAGCCTTCGGGCCTGCTCGCGCCACCTTCCC
The DNA here is from genome assembly GCA_964562575.1 of uncultured Pirellulales bacterium. Classification (GTDB taxonomy): domain Bacteria; phylum Planctomycetota; class Phycisphaerae; order Sedimentisphaerales; family Anaerobacaceae; genus SG8-4. Next base: position 196 of record CAZLTY010000247.1, on the reverse strand, counting down.
ATTGGACGCTCTTGTCGTTTTCCAGCGCCACCCTGTAGGTCGTCGAATCGGCCTCACTGAACTTCAGTGCCAGGTTGATAGATGGCCCCTGCCCTTCGGCCTCGACTTGGGTCTTGACAGTGTCTTTAGTTTCAACCTGGGTCTCAACCGTCTCCTGTTGCCCAACCTCGGTCTTGACAATCTTTCTGGAAGGCGC
>CAZLTY010000246.1:0-4089 GCA_964562575.1 uncultured Pirellulales bacterium | reverse complement strand
CCCATCTGGCGGGATTACTCGTGGCCTTACTGTACGCAAGCTCGCATATCTCCGCGACATCCGAGCCGTTTTCCATAATCCAATCATAGCCTGTGATTCCGGCGTCAATGACACCATCTTCGACGTATCTGCTCATCTCCTGTGCCCGCAGCATGGTGAGTTGGATTTGCTCGTCGTCTATGCGCGGCAGATAGCTCCTCTTGGAATCCAGAATATGGAACCCGGCCTTGGCGAAAAGTTCAACGGTTGCGTTTTTCAGACTGCCTGCCGGAATACCTAATTTCAATATCTTCTCTGACATCTTTCTCTATCACATGAAGCGCATCGAATCTGCCGCCTCAAGCTTTCTTTCTTCTGACTGTTTTCTTCTTCTTTGCTTTCTTTTTGGCCTTAGTTGCTGTTTTCGTCTTCGTCTTGGTTGCAGTTTTGGCTTTCTTCTTGTTTTTCTTCTTTACGCTTTTGGACGTCTCGCTCTCATGCCTCAGGAGAGCATAAAAGTCGTAACCATTCTTGGCCGGAATCTGCTTGGCCAAGAATCCCCCGATCTGCTGCTCGTCAGCGTTCGGGTCAACCAGTTCGTTGTTTCTGAGATATTCGAGCATCTTCTTGGTGAGCGGGATCGCGTGCCCGTGCAGAGATCTGAGCATGCAATAATCGACAACAAAACGGCTTATGCCTTCAATCTTCTCGAGAGCCTGTCTGGCCGGACGCTTGCCGGTATTCTTCAGAGCATCCAGGCCTACTTTATGATGCTGGTTGAATATGCCGTTCAAGACTTGCACGAGAGCCGAAGCGATGTTTCTTGTGGCTTGTGTATCCTTGTGCAGAACGTCAACTATTTCGTCGGTCCACGAAACGCGCAAATCATTCCAGTCAACAAAATGGTCGGCGAGCTTTTTCACAGCAGAACTGGCGGCTTTTTCGCTCAGCTCACTGCTCGCGATAGCATAGACAATTGCGTCGGTCACTTGCTCGTCGCCGACTTTCTGCACTTTCGGGTGTTTTCGGCTCAACGTGCGGTATAATGCCTGTACCTTCTTGGAATAATCTTTGCTATTCTTCATATCGATCCCTGCCTGGACGTCTCACACAAGTTCGTGCGCACATGGCAGCGCAGAGGCGTCAATCTGCCCACACACAGACTCATTCACTCGTTCCCGTCGTCCAAATCTCTCTCTTGGAGCTCCTTGGCAGCCTCATCTATCAGCCTCATGGTCTCGAGTGTCTTCTTGAAGTTCTCATCTCTGCAAAAATGTAAGACGGGACAGGTTTTGCTTTGCAATTTGTGGGCCAGCAAAGACCGTATTCGACTCCTTGCGTGCTGTATTGCCACAAACGTCTTGTTCTGGCCCGCCTCGTCCGCGCCGAAAATGCTGACGTATACGTCGGCGTTGTGCATGTCGGCAGCCACGTCAACTCTCGTGACGCTGACAAATCCCTCGATGCGCGGATCACTGAGATGATGGGTAATGGCGTCACTGACCGCCTCTTTTACCACACGCGCCACCTTTTCCTGTCTTCGAGTTGCCATCGTACTATTTACTATTTACTATTTACTATTGACTATTGACTACTGCAAAAAAAACAGATGCCTAGAGTGTCAGGAATTTGAAGTGCCTAAAGTCATGGATTCTCTTCACCTCAGTTCACTTTAGCCCACTATCAATAGTCAATTCAAAGGGTTCTGGCTACTTTCACTATCTCGTAGAACTCAAGCACATCATCAACTTTAGCATCATCGAATCCGGCTATCTTGATGCCGCATTCGAAGCCCGCCTTGACTTCGCGAACATCGTCCTTGAAGTGTTTCAGCGACTCTAGCCTCAGATTGTCCTTGACCACAATATTGTCCCGAATCAATCGCATCTTGGCACTCTTGGCAACGAGGCCGGTGCCGACGTAACAGCCTGCTATTGTGCCAAGTCGGGATATCTTGAACGTAGTCCTTACTGTGGCTCTGCCAAGCGAGTTCTCGACTTCCTCCGGTGCAAGCAATCCGACCATTGACTGACGCAAGTCCTCGGTTATGCGGTAGATAACGTTGTAGAGTCTTATCTCAACGCCTTCGGCATCTGCGATCTTGGAGGCGTGTTCTTCAGTGACTACGTTGAAGCCTATGATGATAGCGTTGGACGCCTCGGCAAGGACAACGTCGCCTTCGGTAACTCCGCCGGGGGCCGCGTGCAGAATATTGATTTTGACCTCTTCGGTGCTCAACTCGGACAAATACTTCGTGAGCACATCGACCGAGCCCTGCACGTCGGCACGAACAATCACATTGAGCGATTCGGCCTTGCCCGCCTCTATTTGGCTGAATAGGTTGTCCAGTGTCACTTGGGTCCGTTCGGCCAGAGACCGCTGCCTGCGATCCACCTGGCTCTCCTCGGCGGCGGCCTTGGCTCTGTTGATATCATCCAGACAGTAGAATCTGTCGCCAGCCTGGGGGACACCGCTGAGGCCCGTGATTTCCACCGGCATGGAACTCTCGGCGGACTTGATGCTTTTGCCATAGCTGTTTTTGAGCATCTTCACTCGGCCATAGGTGTCACCGGCCAACACGATGTCGCCCTTTTTGAGTTGCCCCTCTTTGACCAGCACAGTCGCCACCGGACCGCGCTGTGCCGACATCTTGGCCTCGATGACCCAGCCTGTGGCAGGGATTGTATTGTCGGCCTTGAGTTCGAGCAGCTCGGCCACATAATCAAGAGCTTCCAGCAAATCGTGCACCCCCTCGCCGGTAGTCGCGCTGGTTTTGACTACTTCGGTTTCGCCTCCCCATTCGGCCGGTGTCAACTCTTGCTCGGAAAGCTGCGCGTAGACACGATTCATGTCGTAGCCGGGCAGATCGATCTTGTTAAGCGCCACAATAATAGGCACGCTGGCGGCTTTACTGTGGGCTATGGCCTCGATGGTCTGGGGCATCACGCCGTCGTCGGCAGCAAGCACCAATACCACGACATCAGTCATATTGGCGCCCCTGGCTCGCATAGCCGTAAAAGCCTCGTGCCCGGGCGTGTCGAGAAACGTTACTTTCTTGTCGTCCCAGGTGACTTCAGATGCACCAATGTGCTGGGTAATTCCGCCCGCCTCGCCGTCAGCAACGTGACTTACCCGGATCTTATCGAGCAGGCTTGTCTTGCCGTGGTCAACATGTCCGAGCATGGCGGCAACCACGGGCCGCTTTTGGAGATTCTTGCCCTCTCTTTGTTCGAATTCGGCCCGTATCTGTTCCTCTACAGTGACCTTGTGTTCAACAATCAGCTCAGTGTCGAACTCCAGAGCAATCAGCTCGGCCATGTCGCTCTTTATGACTTGGTTGGCAGTAGCCATAACACCTTGCTGCATCAGCTTGAGGATGATGTCGGTCGATTTGATCGCCAGGGCGGCGGACAGGTCCTTTACCGTGATCGGCTCGTTTACGACAACCTTCTTCGGCCTAACGGCCGGATCGATTCTCTGCGGCGACTTGGAGGCAATCTTGCGCATCGGCCTCACTCGCAGGCCTTCGCCGCCGGCGGCGTCGAGTCGGGCTCGTCTTTCTTCGATGTCTCTTTGCCGCAATCTGCCGCCGGGCCGAGCCTTCTTCGTCGTCTCAGAGCCCCGCTCGTCCCGTCTACGCCCGTGTGTTCTCTCTTTAGAGCGTTTCGATGCGTGTTTTTTGTCAGGCGCCGAAGTCGCCTCTCCTTGCCCGGTTCGATCGTACATCAACGGCTCGGTAACGGGTGCGTCGTATCTGGCTCTCGGTTTGGTTCTTGGTCTCGGTCGTCGTAACGGCTCGGGTGCCTCGACTCGAACCACTTGCGGTCCGCTCAAGCGAGCTGGCTCAGGCTTTTCAAGAATCGGTCCCGCTGGAACAATCGGCTCAGGTTCAGGCTCGGGCTCAGGTTCAGGCTCAGGCTTGGGCTTGGGTTTGGGTCTAGGCTTGGGTTTAGGCTTGGGCCGTGGCTCTTGTGGCATCGTGGCTATCTGTTCATCCGGCGGCGGTTCGTCTGCTATGACTGCCGGCTCAGGACTTGCCAGGATCTCTTCAATTGTCGTTTCCTGTTCGACTTGTTCTACCTGCGCTTCGGTAACCGTCGCTGTCGCCGT
>CAZLTY010000245.1:0-4495 GCA_964562575.1 uncultured Pirellulales bacterium | reverse complement strand
TCTTCCAGTGCGGCTGCTCGAGCATTGTGTCAAACCTACCGAATCAGCCGGATGTCATCGAAGTACATCGTCCCTGTGCCGCCACCGGGGGCCGGGGCGTTTTTGGTGCCGATGCCAATGGTAATCGTGTTGACATTGGCAAGGTTAACGCCGAATCCGCCAAAGGCGGACAGGTCAATAATCCACTCATTCCATCCGGTCAGTTGGGTTGCGCTCGTGTCATCGTGGTAGACCACGGCTGTGCCGCCGGCAGCGACGAATATGCGATCGGCGGCGTTGGCCGAATTGCCGCTGACCCACAGGCTCAGCTTTGTGACGCCTTCGACGGTCCAGTCACGCGGGTAGACCAGCGTCAAAGTTGCTTCGGAAGTCTTGCCTGCATTGTCGTAGCGACAAATCATCGACTGGGCGCCGCCGTGAACAATAGTCTGTTCCGCATAAGGAGGGAAGTCATTGCCAATCAGGGCACCATTTGTTGTAGTTCCAAAACCGTCTATCCACTTGTCGAATACGCGATTGCTCGCGGGCTCGGGTGGATCAATATCATTGTACGACTCAAAATCATCCACGAGCAGGAAGTCAGCCGTCGTGAAGGTCCAGATGTTGCCGACCCACGGACTATCCGGATTGGTGTTGTCGATCTCGTCTACACGCCAGTAGTATGTCGTTTGCCACGCGAGTTTGCCCGGATCGTAGCTCTCGGCGCCGAGGGCCTTAGTGGCCTTGAATTGAGGCGAGGCCTTCGTGGCGTTCGCCACGGCATCTGCGTCCGCAGCGAAGTACAGTTCATGAGAAGCGGCGAATTCTCCCGGATTCCAGGTGAGAATCGGTGTCATACTCGTACCGATAGCCCCATTTGCCGGTGTTGGGGTGCCGGCCTTGATCGGCAGTGATAATGCCGCTTGTGGAATGACCTGCTTGGGCGTGCGCGGGCTCGACCAGCGAAGTTCGGCCACAGCGCCGCCGCCGTTTTCATAGTATTCCATCTGCAGGCTGTACGTACTGTCGGCGACAAGATCGATAGTTCCCTTATCCTCAGTGGCTGCATGGTCGGTCCAGTTATTGACAAGCTGTTGCCCGCCGATCCACAACCGCGCGCCATCATCGCTGTTTACATAGAAAGTATAGGTTTCTGTGAAGGCCGCTTCCACCTCACCCGTCCATCGGGCCGAGAACTGATCGTCGCCAACCACAGGATCGGGCCCGCCGGGATCGCCCCAGTTAAAGTCGATCTGAGGATCTGTTCGGGTCAGGACAAGGCTGCCGAAGTTGATGCCATTGTAGTACTGACCTTTGACGCCGCCGCCCAATCCTGCCGTCGTAAAGCTCCAGATATGACCCTTGTACGTGGCAGGTGGATCGAACTCATCGATACGCCAGTAGTAAGTTTTGTCTGATTCGAGCGTGCCGGGAGTAAAGGTTGTGACTGTCTGAGCCGCTCCCCCGGATGCGTTGTTTACCTCGTCGAGATTGTCACCGAAGTATACTGTGTGCAGTCTGGCGTCGAGTCCAGCGTTCCAGCTAAGACTAATGCCATCGGCTTGGATGAATTTGGCTCCATCGGCTGGGACGGGATTGTAAGCGGTCTTCGCCGGGACCGAGAAGCTCCAGACATCGCCCTTCCACGGGCTGTTCGGGTCTGCATCGTTGACCTCATCGATTCGCCAGAAGTAAGTCGTGCCCGGAACCAGGCCGTCGGGGAATGGAAATCCCGCAAAGCCGATTATAAGCGTCGTCGAGGCATGGTTGCCATGGAACGTGTCGGCGGCGCCGTTGTCCACATCGTCGAAATTCTCGCCCACATACACATCGTGAGAAACGGCGAAATCCCCCGCCGACCATGACAAGCTGCCCCATGTCTGCTCAAGAAAGGCGCCGTCTTCGGGATCCGGACGCCGGGCGAGCGGCTGGCCGCCAATGACGCTCGCAAGACCATTGTTCATTATCTCTTCAATATCTTCGGGTGAGAGAATGGTACTAAAATAGCCAACATCGTCAATGCTTCCATCAAAGTAGTCAGATGGACCACCAGCGCGGGATTGAGCGCCAATTATAAACGCCAAATTCTCATCAAGCAGAATACCTGTTGTTGGTGCCGTTCCAGCTAGTTGGCCATCATGGTAGAGTTGCATCGTAGCTCCATCATGGGTGGCAACGACATGATGCCATTCGCCGGTGGTGGTACTGGCGCTGAGGCTAGGCTTAACGGTGTCATTGAACGCTTCATAGAGGATTGTCGCTTGGTCGGCGTACATCATAACGCCCCAATTTACTGCGCCAGGATTGCCACCGCCATGATGCTCACCCCTTGAAATTATATGGTTCCAACTTTGAGTGCTTGGGATATTGCACCAAAATGATACGGAGAAAACCTCGACATTCAGCGTTTCAGCATTGCCGCAATCAACGTAACTCGATGACCCAGAGAAATCCAAGGCCTTGCCGTATACACCATCAATCCATATAGGTCCGCCTCCGAGCGTGCCGTCATTGCCATTGCCTGAGGTATCCTCAGTAATATCACCTTTTCCCTCGTCAAGGAGCCATGCCCCAATAACGGTTTCGGGGTCAATCTCGGCATAGCCTTGTCCTGCAAACATCAAACCAACTACAATAGAACTGATGCAAATTATGGTTGAGCGTGTCATTTCTTTGTCCTCCTGATTTCAACTGAAAACTGACAGGAAATTTCGCTCCGGCCACATACCAAAGCGACCTATGGAAGTTTCTCAGTTCCACCTGCAATCCGTCCGTTCCCTCCCCTGACGATTGTTTTCTGCGAGTTGGGGCATTGTTTCCTTCCTTCACATGCCCGATATGGGCGGCTGATCAAGGACACAACTTCTACAAAACCTTCGCCGAAATGTAAGAATGCACATTTTGAGGCGCAAGACCCTTGTCAAAAAGTCCAGCACCTCACTTATTCGGCCTTTTGGCCAGGCTTGTTAACCTGTGAAGAACACAAAATGTCAGTTGGCCAAAGGCCGATAACATAGCAATTCTACCTCATTCATATCATAATAGCCGTCTCGCCGTCAAGCAGAATCTCGGGATTGCGTGTTGGCCGAGCTCTGTGTGATGAATCGCCTGCCGGGCAAGGCCTATCCGAAGAACATCGGCGGCATTGTCGACACACCCGCATTCGTATTTCATTGCGGCGACATTACCGAATGGCCCACGCATCAAGCGAAGAAGACATACGAGGACCTGATCACAAAGCGACTGAGATATCCGAGCTACGAGATATTAGTGCCAATAGTGGCAAGCCAGATTACAGACCGAGCCGACCGGCTTGGCAAAAACCTGAAGCTCGCGAGAGACTCTGGTCAAATCTGCATCTTCCTTTAAGAAAAGAGAGCCTGCCGCAGATTGATCCGGCAGGCTCAACAGGACCATGCTTCATTTACGTTGCACTGTGTCTTCTGAATGTGCGGATGACTTTCGTGCCCTTAATCTTCCGGCTGCCTCTTTCGCTGGTCAAAGAGAAGAGCATCCGTCGCAATTCGACATACAGCCTCAGAGCTTCTTGACGCCCGGTTGTGGTCTATTCGCCACTCACGTCTTCTTTCTTCAGCGGAGTGGTCCATAGATAGACCGTATGGTCGCCGTAATCATCTTCTTCATCTTCGATCGTTATTATTTTGTCCGGTTTTACCCCCTCCATGTCGAAGTCGTGTGAGACAATTCGCGAACCGGGCTTGAGTTTCTCTAATTGCGGGATCAATTTTACGTTCAAACTGGGCAGCAGGTAGAGAGTGACCACATTCGCCTCGCTGAGGTCCAATGTGAAAACATCCTTCTGTTCAATTCGAACCAGATGTCCGACATTGTTCTTTTCCACATTCGCCAGCGACTCCTTTATACGCTTGCGGGCTATATCGTAGCCCACTGCTCGGGATCCGTATTCTTTGGCGGCTGTCACCACGATCCGGCCGTCACCGCAGCCGAGGTCGTAAAGCAGATCGTCCTTGGTGACCTGCGCCAATTCGAGCATCCTGTCGACGACCACCTGGGGCGTGGGGACATAGATGACATCTGGTTCCCGGGGGGTCTTCTTAATCCGGACGGTTCTTTGTTTGGCTCGGGTCGGACGTCTTCTCTGGCCTGTTACTTCTCGGGTGCCTCTGGAGGTAGTAATCTTTCCAGTGAGCTTCCTGCTCTCGACCTGGCCCGCAAAGCTAATCTCATATTTTCGCGTACCGAAATCGACGGCGGTCTTGAACGCCACCTGATCATTATCAAGATCGACTTTCTTGATGGCGATCGGTCCGTACATGGCGCTAAGGTCGGGATTAATCCTCAGCAGTTGCTTTCGGCTCCCGGAATCCGATGCAATATCAAGCTCCCACAGGCCGACAACCGCAGCCCCAACGCGATTACCTTCCACTGTGATATCGCCACGTTTGGACTTGATCGTGCCTGTAAGAGTATGCCCCTTGACTTTGCCCTCGAAGCTCGAATCAAACTGTCGGTCCCGGATCGTGCTCTTGCGGTC
>CAZLTY010000244.1:1155-4736 GCA_964562575.1 uncultured Pirellulales bacterium | reverse complement strand
TGGCCTGCGCTAAAATGTCCTCAGCTTGCTTGGCAATTTTATGTGCGCCCCGTATGGCCGCTGATGCAATGATTTTTGACATAAGCTTACCTTTCGTATCTTGTATCAATCAGGATATCGAATTTCGATATCCGACTTGTGAATTGCCCTACTTGCTCGGTGTTCATTCAATGGCCAATGCCCGCCGATCATCCATATCGTAGAGCTTTCGCTCGGCTTTCTTGTTTATCCCCAGAGCATCGCGTTTGGCCTCGATATTTTCGATTATCATCTCAGCAGCCTTGACAGGGTCGGACTCAACGGCCCAGCGACCACCGAGATCCTTTTCGATTCCTTCGAACAGATAGTTGCTTACGTTTTCGCTGCCCAAAATCGGGATTGTCTCTTTAGCAAAGACAACCAGTGCGCCACTTGCCACGAAGTATTGCCCTATGGCAAAAGCCTTCTCACTCATTGATTCCAGGCACGCTCCCACAACAGGCAGGTCGGAGAGATCCTCGCCCAGGCCGCCTTCCCGGACAAGTTCGCTGCAGGATACCAGCAGGCGTGTGTTGTCAACGCAGCTACCGCATGCGAGAACCGGTGGAATGCCAACAGCCTCGCAGACTTCCCTCAGACCGGGCCCGGCCCACTCCAGGGCTTCTTTTGGATTCGTCAAGCCCTGCTTGCCGCACGCAATAGTCGCGCAGCCGGTGGTCAAGACAAGAATATCCCTCTTGATAAGCTCTTTAGTGAGCTGGATATGCGTTGAGTCCTGCGGAATCTTGGGATTAGTGCACCCAACTACGCCAACAATGCCGCGGATTCGTCCGTTGATTATGTTGTCGTTCAGAGGGCGGAAGCTCGCACGGAATCGGCCGCCCAACATGTAGTTTATAGACTCGAAGCTGAAGCCGCCAACAGCAGAATTCTTTTGCTTGGGAATATGAACCTCGCCGCGATTCTTGTAGTTATCGATGGCCATCTTGACAAGTTCCTTGGCAGTAGTGAGGGCCGTCTTCTCGTCCATCGAGATGTGTTCCACCCCTTGCATTCTGGCCTTGTCGGCTGTTGTCACTAGCCTGGTGTGGAAGCAGCCAGCGATATTCGACAATCCCTGCATAACACACTGCACGTCAACGGCCATCAATTCTATCGCGCCGGTGGCGATGACCAGTTCCTGGTTAAGGAAGTTGCCAGCGATCGGTATGCCGTGCCGCATCAGCAGTTCATTGGCGGTACAACATGTCCCGGCGATGTTTACCCCCTTGGCGCCTACCTTCTCGGCTTCGGCCAGGAGATCTTCGTCCTGGGATGCTGCCGCTATCATCTCAGACAGAATGGGCTCGTGCCCGTGGACGATAATATTGACCTCATCCTCTTTGAGGACCCCCATGTTAACCTCGCCCCGTCCGGGATAAGGCGTACCGAAAAGAACATCCTGTAGTTCTGTAGCGAGCATTGACCCGCCCCAGCCGTCGGCCAGCGCTACTCGGCAGGCGTGCATCAAGATATTCTTATAATCCTGGTCCACGCCCATATGTGTTCTGTGCAGTGACTCGGTGACTTCTCGGTCCACGGCGCGAGGTGTTATCCCCAGCTTGTCCCAGATTTCCTGACGTGGCTTCGGGGCCCGCTTGGCCATGAGCTGAGTACCTTCCGGCTTGCCGAACTCAGCCAGGGCGATCAGCCCAACATCCACGGCAATTTCATTGGCGGAGCGGTTCTTCGTCTCTACACCTAGTTCCACGGCAAGCTTGCGCAGTTTTACGGTATCCTTCAATTGATAGTCGCCAGCCTCGCCTCTTGCGGTTGCAAGGAACACTTCAGCCACTGTTCTGCCGTGATCACTGTGGGCGCTCACTCCGGCGGCAATGGCTCGCAGGAAGTTTCGTGCGACGATTGTATCGGCATTGGCGCCGCATACACCCAACGGGGCTTTCTTGGTTATTCGGCAGGGGCCCATCATGCAGATTCGACAGCATATACCCTGTTTTCCGAAACCGCACTGTGGCATCTGTGTAGCGAGCCGGTCCCATGCATTCTGCTGGCCCGCCTCGGCCATACGGGTTATCATTTCCTGCGCTGCTATATCAGAACTACGTTCCTTTGCTTCCATAAAAGCTCCTCATTCTTAATGCTAATAGCTGCGATACACATGCTTGGATATTCAATTGTCTGCTCAGCAAATAATCGAAATTCGCCACGTTGTCAATCGCCGTTCCTCTTGAATGTGGAATTTACCCTATTGTCAAGAATCGCGGTTGTTGGACTTTGCGATAAGTTCTGCCAGTCGCCCCTCTATGCGTCTCAACGCCTGAGTAACTTCGGCATCGGCCCCGAACACGGCGGAGCGTTTGAGGTCCGCCTCCTGTAGAGACCGGCTGTATTTAAGGGTCCCCAAGAGGACCGCATCCTTTAACTGGGATTCTATGAGGTCGCCTTGACTTGGTTCGGCAACCTTGTTAACAATCGCTCCGACGAGCCCGATGCCCAATTTCCTGGCCATTTGCGCCATCTTGTTTGCCGTTTCAAGGCTCCTTGCGCCCGGCTCAACCACCAAAACGAGCGCATCGATACCCTGAACGCTCGCTCTGCCCATGAATTCAACACCGGCGGCCAAATCGACCATAACTACCTCTTTGCGCTGTAACATGGTATGTGTGAGCAATGCCTTCAGGAATGCCCCTTCCGGGCAGGCACAACCTGCGCCGGCCTGGGTAATCGCACCCAAGACGAGCAATTTCAGGCCGTTCGTCTCATGCCAGTACTCCTCGGGCACATCACTGACTTTGGGATTGAGCTTGAAATACGCCCCCAGGGTGTCCTTGCCGGTGCCCGTGCGCTCAGCTATCAACTCTTTCATTTTGATGAGCGGCTCCGGGCTCTGTTCGTGCGGCATGCCAAACGCCGAAGCAAGGTTTACATCAGGATCAGCGTCGATGGCCAGAACGTCGTATCCGCCTTCGGCAAAAAGCTGCGACAAGATAGCGCAGACCGTGGTTTTGCCAACACCCCCTTTACCGCCTACTGCTATTTTTGCACCATGTATTGCAGGCATGAAAACAACCTCTCACCTTTACCAGTCGCGATGCGGTACGAGTTCAAGCTACGATATAGAGCGGCATCGTAGCACCTTGTCGAAAGACTGTCAAGCTTCTGGACAAAATATTCGCGAGCCGGCTTCAACCATCTTCATTGGCAGTCCCCGTCAGTGCTTTGACAGCCAGATTCGCGCCTGCTAACAGGGCGTCCAACGGCAACTGCTCGCCCGTGCTCTTGTCAAATAATATCGACGCCCGGGCCTCGAATTCCTCGCATCGGCGCCAAACCACTATTGTTAACGGCACGCGAGGCAACATGTCCAGCCGGATCGACGCATCTCCGAAATCGCAGCGCTCGGCGTCAAACTGGCCCGAGGCATCGAGCAAAGCTTGCGGAGAATCCCCGAATGCTTCTTCCAGTTCCTGGGTGGGAAGGCCGTGTACGCCGCGAAAGAAGAACTGCCCGCCCGGCAAGGCATTCTCACCGACAAGTTTGTCGGCGAGTGGCAAATCCTTGGCGTTGATGTCTGGTTGTAGGTCGCTGAGCAATATCGTATT
>CAZLTY010000244.1:0-1145 GCA_964562575.1 uncultured Pirellulales bacterium | reverse complement strand
GATCAGATACGCCAGCAGGCAAAGTTGTTCGAGAAAACCTGTCGGCTGATCCGTCGAGTCAGCGCCAACGGCAAAGATGCTCCTGTCCGACGGGTTAACCACGTATTCGGTGCCCAATAGCACAAGCACGTACCGCTGTGAATCGTCCAGATACTGACAATCTGCTCGCCGCGCTGTCTCGGCGCCGTCGAGTCCATCGAGCTGTTTCCAAAGACCTTCATGAGCCATTTTGCTTCTGCAACCTTTCTTTTTTACCGGTCAAATCGATCCCTGGTGCTTGTCTCGAAATTCTTCGTATTCGGCCACCGTATTCAAGTTAAGGAGCCATTTGCCGTCTTCGAGTCCTATCTGGCCGATATCCAGATCAAAACTACTCCCATCGGAAACCACGATCCTGTCGGCATACTCTTTCACCTCCAAAGCCGACGGTTTCCAGACCTTGGCGTCTTTTCTTTCGGTAACAAAGAAGAGGCCCGGCTCGACTTCATGACGTAGTGAGTTCGATTCGCAAATCGACGTTACCTCAGGGGCGACTATGTCCAGCAGGGCGGCTAAGCCTTCCTTCATATGTGTTTTCAAAACACGGAGCCAGAAGACCCGGCTCGCGCCGGCTGCAAGGAGCCTGCCCGTATCTTTGCCCGAGGTGGTATCGGTTTCCTCGGCAATTGAATATACGCCCTCCAGCGAGGAGCATACGCCGCAGCCCTGGCCACCTCGAGGGCATTGTCCGTCTTTCTCTTTTATAGTGGTGACCTTTATTGCGACAATATCCCGGCCCTCGCCGCTAAATCTGCGAAGAACCGCACAGGCCAGTTCGGTCTTGCCCACGTTGGCTCCGGCAGAGCCTATCATCAGCATTTTGTCCAGCTTGATCATTCTATTGCTCGATGAATTTCGCCGCGGCGGCTTTGAAGGTCACCCAGACCTTCTTGCCCGAGCGCAGCTCCAACGCGCTGACGGCTTCGTTTGTTATAAGAGCCGCGACTTCCAGCGATTTGCCCCGGCCAATGTCGACGATGACTTCGACTCCGCCGCCGACCGGGGCGATATCCACGATCGGTCCTTCGAAATTGTTGCGGGCGCTCGTTGGACCGGCAGTGTAATGGTTCGCAGCGAGGACGTAACGATCACCAACACACTGCCCG
>CAZLTY010000243.1:0-4856 GCA_964562575.1 uncultured Pirellulales bacterium | reverse complement strand
GCGGGCATGGATCACTCGTTTTGCCGAAATTACTGCCGACGACGAAACGAGTGATCCATGCCCGCGCAAAACACCGCTTTCCCTGGCGACGGTGTCAAAGGCAAAGGAATTACATAGAGTAATTGCCGAGCGTCTCGACGAGCTTACGACTCGCGTCGGCGAGTACGCAAAGCAGGTCAAGGATCTGCACCTTCAAATTCAGCTCTCGCAGAAACGCACGCAAAATACCGAGGCGATCATCTACAGCATTCGCGACGCCGTGATTGTTGTCGATGAATTCGACAAATTGTTGATGGCGAACGAAGCGGCCGGGCGACTGTTCAATTTCGATTTCAGGCGGTCGCAGCACAAACATCTCGACGAGCTGATAGGCACCGACAAGAGTGAATTTGCAGATTTCCTGAGCCGGAGCAAGCAGAGTAAGGGCCAGGCCACGAGGCAGGAAATCGAGTTCACCGACGGCGACGAACGAAAGACTTTCGACTGCATTGTTTCGTGTGTTTACGACCATAACAGGCAGGTTTGCAGGGCGGTGGCGGTGTTGCACGACATTACGCGCGAGAAGGAAATATCCCAGATGAAGAATGATTTTGTGGGGCATGTATCGCACGAACTGAAGACACCGCTCGCTTCGATCACGGCCTATTCGGAGATGCTCGCCGACGGCGAAGCCGCCGACGAAGAAACGAGAAGAGAGTTTTACTCGGTAATTCAAAACCAGGCAAAGAGACTGAATCGACTGATTGAAGACATCCTGAACACCTCGCGCATAGAATCGGGTCTGATAAAAATAAGCAAGGAGCCGATCAGTCTGGCAATAGTCATCGAAGAACAGTTGCAGATGATAAGGAGCTACGCTGAAGAAAGGAATATCAAGGTTACCAGACAAAAACCGATTGTTTTCGACCAGGTAAACGTAGACAAGGACATGATCTCGCAGGTTATTGTCAACCTGCTCAGCAACGCCGTAAAATACACGCCTTCGGGAGGGGCTGTGAGGATTGAAACCAAGGTCGACGAAATTGAATCGCTGGTTCGCATCACCGTCGCCGACACGGGGGTTGGCATACCTGAAGACGAAATTGACCATGTCTTTGACAAATTCTACAGGGTAGGTGTCAACAAAAAGCAGGCAAAAGGTACGGGCCTCGGTCTGAACCTTGTCAAACAAATAGTGGAGAAGCTTCACGACGGCCGGGTATTCGTTGAAAGCCAGGTCGGCGTAGGAAGCACTTTTGGCTTTGAGCTGCCTCTGGCGACAGGGCAGACCGCGGCAATGGCATAGGGACTATGATTAAGATGCTGAACGTCATGAATTGACTTTCTTGTGGAGGCGGAACAATGACGGACAAAACAGTGTTGGTTGTAGACGACGAGATACACATCGTTCACATAGTGGCGATAAAATTGCGCAACAATGGCTATGAGGTCATTTCGGCCGACAACGGCGCCGAAGCTCTTGAACTGGCGCTGCGAGAAAAGCCGGACATTGTCGTCACGGACTACCAGATGCCGGTAATGACAGGCCTGGAACTCGTGGAGAAGCTTCGCCAGCATGACCAAACAAAAGACATACCGGTGATTATGCTGACTGCCAGAAGTTTCGCTATCGAACAAGAGCAGCAGGATGCCCTGCAAATATCGGAATGCCTCAGCAAGCCGTTCAGCCCCAGGGAGCTGCTGGGCAACATTGAAGACATTCTTTATCAAAAAGAATTGGTAGGCGACAACTAATGGGGAAGACCAACTTGTGATCGAGCAGAGGCTATGGATTCAACAGTGAGAAAAAGTATAGGTCCCTCGCAGCTTGGCAAACTCGAGGGATTCGGCAACAGGATAAACAAGCTCGGCGTCAATTTCGCAGTCAGCGATACCAAGGGCGAACTCGTCCTGGTGTGTGAAGGCGGCAGGTTCAAGAGCAGCACGAAGCAGTTGGCCCAGTGGAGCCGCCAGGTCCTTGATCAAAACAGCCCGACGGCTGAGTCCGACGAGGCCGGCACACCTGTGCGGCGATTCGCCGGCGCCAGTGGAGGTCTTGCTGTTGCCTTGAGATCTGCTCGTCTTGGAAACAAGCCTCAAGAGATTGTCGCCGCAGCCTTGATAGACCTGGGAGATACGGCATTGTCTCTCGCCGGCAACACAGCGATCAACTCAGCCGATGCCGAGCCGGTCCGACCGGACGGCGAGTATTTTGCCGAGATGCTCAGGCTTTTGGCGGAAAGATTCCAGGCGGAGACAAAAGCGGAAAGACAAATTGAGCAGGTCAGCACTGAACTGTCGCAAACCTACGAAGAGCTGATCCTGCTTCACAAGCTCAGCACGAACATGAAGGTCACCGAGGCGGACTCCAACTTTCTGCAGATGGCTTGCGACAGCTTGACGGAAATCGTCTTCGTAGAGGGCATCGCCATACTGCTCGAAAAAACCATCGACGGCGCCCAGCAATGGGTCATAGCCGCCGGTTCGGGCCTGATCGACATGGACGAGCAGACCGCGGCAATTCTTCAATGCCGGCTGGCTGAGGAAATAAGCAGGGGCAAGGAGGCATTGCTCGATAGCGAAGTGGACTCGGTTTTTGACTACGAATGGCCTCACAGGGTGAAGAATATTATTGCGGTGCCCTTGTTCGGCCAAGGAGAGGCGGATCCGCATTTTACGGGAATCACCCAGAATGGCAACCGTATGATGGGGCTGATGGTTGCAGTCAACAGGATCGGCAAGCAGGATTTCGACAGCACAGATATTAAGCTGTTCAACTCGGTGGCCTGCGGGTGCGCCGTGTTCATCGAGAACGGCAGGCTGTTCAAGGATCTCAAAGAATTATTTATCGGTTCGTTGAAAGCGTTGACAAGCAGTATTGACGCCAAAGACAAGTACACACACGGGCACTCCGAAAGGGTCGCGTATATTTCTCGATGGATCGCCGAACGGCTCTGCGACAAAGAGCCTCTTGAGGAGGAACAAATCCACAGGATATACTTGGCGGGCCTGCTGCACGATATAGGAAAAATAGGAATCGATGAATCGGTGTTGCGCAAGACCGGCAAGCTGACGGATCAGGAGTATGCCTGCATAAGAAAACATCCGTTAATTGGAGCAGGTATTTTGAGAGAAATAAAACAGATGCGCGACATTGTGCCGGGCACGCTGTCTCACCACGAGCGAACCGACGGCAGAGGATATCCTGACGGCTTGACAGGCGAACAAATACCGTTGGCAGGCAAGATTGTCCAACTGGCGGATAGTTTCGATGCGATGACGTCGAGGCGGACTTATAGAGACGCCATGAGTGTGGAAAAGGCTATCGAAGAAATAGAGAAAGGATTGGGCAGCCAATTCGACGAGAAGATCGGCAGAATATTTCTCGAAAGCGACGTTTACCTACTCTGGAACACTATACGAGACGGTTTTGGCGAAGTTTACGGCAGCAGAGATCCTGAGGAATACGGCACTGCCGCTGTGGGGACGCTAATCAGATGAAACTCAAAACACAGGATTACAACGATGTCACGGTTGTCGAATTGTACGGCGATCTGGATGCGGACGTTGTCGAATTGTTTCAAAACGCAATGACCGATGTTGTGACAAAGCGCAAGACAGGCCTCGTGCTCGATATGAGCGGCGTGGGTTTCATCGACAGCCAGGGGCTGGAACAGTTGTTGTGGATGCGCGACTATTGCAGCGAGAACATGCGCGAGCTGAGATTGGCCGGGCTCGATGAGAACTGCGCGAGAATCCTGGAAATAACCCGGCTTGCAAACGAGTTCGCCTGTTATGCCGAACTCGCAGAGGCGGTAAGAAGCTTTGCATAGGTGCGCCGGGGCCCAAGAGAGGTCCGGTGGAATTCGAGAAACAGGATATGAGTCAGATAGCTGTTGAAAACAAGAGGCAGCTCGGACAATTGCTGCTCGAACGGGACATAGTGACCGCCGAGCAGATTGAAAGGGCTCTCACTGAGCAGAAGGAGAAGGGGCATCGCAAACTGCTCGGCGAGCTTCTGGTAGAGATGGGCTATTGTACGGAGAACCAGATAGCCTCGGCGCTGGCCAAGGCTTACGGCGTGCCGTACGCGCAGGTGGGCCCGAAGATATGCGACCCGAAAGTGCTCGAGAAATTGCCGAGAGATTTTCTCGATGAACACATCGTGCTGCCGCTGTTCGAGGTTCACGGCGTGCTCACAGCGGCTGTCAGTGAGCCGGCAAATGTCTTCTTGATAGATGAAATTGAGCGCATAAGCAATTGCAGAGTCCAGATAGTATGCTCGACAAGCAAGGACATCAAGGCCACCCTGCAGACGTATCTGCCCGCCGCCAACGTCTTTGTCATCGACGATATTATCGACGACGATGGGCTGGAAGACTTCTCTCTGATAGAGAACATTACGCAGGACATAAGCAATCTCGAGGAGATTGCGGGCCAATCGCCGGTGGTAAAGCTGGTCAACTACCTGCTTTATAACGCCGTGAGAGAGAATGCCAGTGACATCCACATCGAGCCTGACGACAAAAAACTGAGGGTCCGTTACCGAGTGGACGGCAGGCTGTACGAGAAGCTCTGTCTGCCCCATCAGATGCACGCGGCGATAGTCTCCCGCGTTAAGATTATGGCCGAGCTGGACATTGCTCAGCGGCGCCTGCCACAGGACGGAGGTATCCACGTCCTGGTAGAAGGCAGGCCCATCGATTTGCGAGTGTCGGTCATGCCGGGCAACTTCGGCGAAAAGGTGGTTATCAGAATCATCGACCCGCAGAAGGTTCTTTTCAATCTCGAATCGCTCGGGTTCACATACGAGAACCTCAAGCTGTTCAGAAAAGTGCTACAAGTTCCCAACGGCATAGTCCTGGTGACAGGTCCGA
>CAZLTY010000242.1:0-4937 GCA_964562575.1 uncultured Pirellulales bacterium | reverse complement strand
CCAAAGGGTCGGCCGCAAATCCCAGGCACAGCCAAAGGCTGGCGCAAATGCGCCGGATGCTCAAGAAGGACCTGGAGTCTTTCGGCCGACCCTTTGGTGAGTTCGTCGGCGGGGGCAATGCTGCGCCGCCGGGACTAATCGACGAGCAGGTCGAACTGGTCAAGAGGATAAAGATCGAGGGCAAGAAGATTGTTCTTCCGGACGGCAGCGTTGTTGACGAACAATCTCCTCCTGACCGGCAGCAGAAAGCAACCGACAGAGAAAACCGGCGCGCCAATAGAAAACGGTAAGACCGGGCCGACTGACAAGGCAAATGCTCATCCGTTAGCGATCATATATACGCAGGCCACGATTGCCGCCACGCAGGCCCAGCCCGCCAGAAAACCCACGACAGATATGCGCGACGGAATCGCGACCTCCAGACTTGTGTTCGGGAACACGTTGCGTCTTTCAGGTACTACTGCCCCGACAGGCAGAGTGCAAGGTTTGTCGACCTGTTCACCCAGCTTGACCGGTGTCCTGGTGAGTGCGTAGAAATTCTCAAGTTTTTCTGACGCAACCGGTCGTGTCAGAAGGCTGACGACAATTCCGCTTGTCAGCCCGGCCCCAAGGTACAGGATCATCTGCCAGGGCAGGTGAAGCTTGCCATCGAACAACATGAACTGCGGAAGGTGCTGGGCAAAATGCTGGTTGAAATCCCAGATGCTACGCTCGCCGAACGCAATCTCGCTGGTAAACAACATCACAGCGAAACCGATCAGCGTGGTTGCCCAGGCGCCGGCGGCTGTCATTCGCCTCCAGAATAGTCCGAGCCAGAAGGCGATCCCCATCATCGCCGATATCTTCCAGAATATCTCCAGGCCTTCCACTACGCCGCGCAGTCCGTAGGCGAAGGCAACGCCACCGGATACCACGACTACCGATGCGATCCGCCCGACTGTGACATAGTGACCCTGGGGGCGACCCGGCACCAACGGTCTATACATGTTCTCGGTGAACAGTCCCGCCGATGCTATCATAAAGGCATCGCACGAACTCATTACCGATGCCAAAAGTGCGGCCAGGAATATCCCGAGCACGCCCGGCAGAATCTTCGGCAAAAAATCACCGGCGACCGCCCCAAAAACTTTGTCGGGCTCGACCTCGATGCCTTTGCCGCCGAAATACACAATTGCGGCAACACCCGTCAGGCACCACGGGACCGTGCAGACGCGTTTGAGCATGTTCCCAAACATCCACCCGAACCTTCCTTCCATCTCCGTTTTGCCCGCGGCACAATTGCTCATCGTGTGCGGCTGGGTTACGATTCCCACCAGTCCGTTGAACGCAATGACTGCGATGTAGAAGGAGGTTATCCCGGCAGGGGCGACCAAAGATAGCTGCTGGGGATCGGCTATCGCCTCGCGAATCCCGTCCATCCCGCCGACAGCATTCAGGATTAGAGGCAGCAGCAGAAACGAGAAGATTACTGTCAGGATGCCCTGGATGAAGTCCGTGATAATCGCCGCGGCAAGACCGCCCGCTACGCCGTATATTACGAAAACCACTGTCATGACCGCAATCGCCGCGTTGGCCGAGAGCAGGCCCTGCGTGCTGGCTGATATTACCTCGCTCGAGCCGCGCAGCATCAGACCGATATTCACCGAAAGGTTCAACATGCCGATGAAGGCATACAGAACTGCAACGCTCCTGTCGTACCGCGCCTCGAAGACGTCGCCGGTTGTTATCGCGCGAAAGCGTCTCATCACGGGAGCTATCAACCAATAAAACGGCGTGCAGGGAAGCCAAAGCCATTGATACCAAATTCCCGAAAGTCCAACCGAAAAGCTCTTCGAGGCGACCCCCACGGCCTGGTCGGAATGCGTGCCGGCGCCGAACCCGAACATAACCATCATGGCCTTGCCGAACTGTCGGGGCATGAAGAAGTCTTGACTCTTCTTTATTTTGCTCGCAGTCCAGAAGCCGATAACGGCCATGGCGAGAAGATACAGCACTAATACGCAGATGTCCGCAACATGCAATCCAAACATTGACTATCGACTCTCTTTCATTGACCGTTCTTAATATTCTTTGCTGGCTGGCTCCAAGCTATCGGATGCCGGCTACAAAGGTTAAAATAGTAAATTGAAAATAGTAAATAGTAAATAGTAAATAAAAAATACCCCGCAGCGCATCCGTTCGCCACGGGGCAATGAAAAAGCAACACCAAATACCCGATACTTGACTTTCGATTGACACTTACGTGTATCGAGCATCACTCATTGTCTTCTACCTTTGTACCTCACTGTACGCCCATCATGTCCGGATCTTCTGTGTTCGCTGCGGTTTCCGGTCGTATTCTTAGTTCCACACCGAGCCGGCCCAGTTCGTGCGCCACATCCGGTTGTCCGTTGTCTGACCGATAACTGGCAATGAAATGTTCCTTTGCCCTGGTCTCGTCGCCTTTGCTCAAATAATATAAGCCCATTTGCTTGTTCACTTCGGCCGAATCCGGCTCCAAGCTAAGTGCCTGTTGATAACTATCCAGCGCATAGCCGTCAAGCTGCTGCTTTTGAAAGGCCATTGCAAGTCTGAGTGACAGTGTTGCCGAGCCGGCAGCCCGGTTCATATAGCCATCGGCAAAAGTCTTGGACTTGGCGCTGTCACCTGCATCGAGGAAAAGCTTGACCACCGCCGCTTTGGCGTCCGCTTGAGCGGGGTCGAAACTCAAGGCCCACATATAATGCTGCTCCGCTTTCGTCCACAGTCCCTCGGTATGGTACAACTGGGCTACCTGGAAATGTGCATCGGGATTCTCGAACTTACGCTCCAGCAACTTGAGCAGTTCGGCCTTCCTTGCGTCGACGGATACGTTCTCTTGCTGACCAATTGCAGTAGCATCTGCCTGAGGTTCGCTGCAGCCGACAAATAGAAATGCCAAACACAAAAGAAGGACAAAAAATAGAACGGATGCCGAACTAAAGCCAAGGGCAAAATACTCGGTCTTCAATTTTTTGCTCTCGACTTTTGCCGCCATTCTGGCCTCCACTGAGAAAGCTCTCGTTTGCCTCTGCGCCGAACTTCAACTTCAAGCCACCAAGACAAAAGTCATTTTGCTGCAGAGCAAAAATCTATGCAAGGAAAATTTCCAACAAATCGAATAAAATGTCAAATTGTTCTGGAGATGCGACATTCGATTTGCAGCCGACAACCAAGTGTGGAAAATTCCTGTAATAAAATCGCCCAAAGCAGCGACTGATTGTAGTGACGGCCCGTCGCAAGTAAGGACAGCAGAGGTGAGTTTCCAACGGGGCTTGCAAGTGATTGACTGGCAAGTAATTATCGAAGAACACGGCCCGGCTGTATGGCAGGGGGCCTACAGGTTGCTCGGTAACCGCGCCGATGCCGCCGATTGTTTCCAGGAAACTCTCGTCTCGGCCTTGGAGTTCTGCCGGCATAAGCGCGTGCGGAACTTTTCCGCCCTTTCGACACGGCTGGCCACCGCGCGGGCGGGAGCTTAGACATCGAGGTTCTGGACTTCGAGGGCATGATCACGGATGAAGTTTCGGCGTTTTTCCACATCGCCGCCCATCAATATGCTAAAGAGCCGGTCGGCTTCGCCCGCATCGTCGAGCTTTACGCTCAGTAAAGTCCGCGTCTCGGGATTCATCGTCGTATCCCACAACTGATCGGCGTTCATCTCACCCAGGCCCTTGAAACGCTTTATCTCGATTCCTTTGCCGCCTATCTGCCTGATCCCGGCGCAGATATCGCCCAGCGAGGCAATGTCGTACTTGTCTTCGCCGTTCTTGAGCAGGAACTTGGTCAGCAAAGCCTCGCCTGAAACAGCCTTGGCGGGTTTCAGGAGGAAATCTCTCAAATCCAGGCCGAACTGCTCTTTAAGCTGCTCGCTTATCTGATTTATCCGGCTGACCTCGTGAAGTTCCTCGGCGATGACCGACTCTTCCTCTTCACCCTCGGCCAAGGCCCTGGCCTGCTCCTTGAGCTCATCGGCGCGTTTTTCGTACTGCTCCCTGTCGTAATAGACTTCTTCCTGGCCTTCCACGCAGATACGAAAGGCAGGCAAACCTCCCCTGGACAGATCATAGTAGGAGTTGACGAACTCGGTGAAAGTAATTCCCCGCCTGTTCAGGACCGCTATGATGCGTTCGGCATCGGCGAGGGCCTTCACCAGCGAGGCCATCTCCTTTCCGCTGACGTGCGATTTGCCGCCCTCGCCCGGGGTATTCGGATCTGTCTTTGGAGCCTCTTTGTTCTTGCCGTTACCGTTTCTGACCAGAAGCTCCGTGCCCTCCAGGCCGCGAACGATCATCCGCTTGCGCATCTGGTTCTCGCTGAGAATATACTCGGATTTCTTCTTGCCCTTGACCTTGATCTCGTAAAGCGGCGGCTGGGCAATGTAAATCATATCGTTATGGAATAAATCCTGCATCTGCCTGAAGAAGAAGGTAAGCAACAGCGTTCGAATATGAGCGCCGTCGATGTCGGCGTCGGTCATAAGTATAACTTTGCCGTATCTACATCTGTTCAGATCGAACTCGTCGGTGCCGATGCCGGTCCCCAAGGCGCTTATGATGGTTCGGATCTCCTCGTGACCCAGCATCTTTTCCAGCCGGGCCTTTTCCACGTTGAGAATTTTTCCCTTCAGGGGGAGGATCGCCTGGATGTTTCTGTCCCGCCCAGCCTTTGCCGAACCACCTGCCGAGTCGCCCTCAACGATGAATACCTCGGTGCTTGCCTTTTCCTTGCTCGCGCAATCCCACAGTTTGCCCGGAAGATTCGCTGTGCTCAGCGCCCCTTTTCGCCTGGTCAGCTCGCGGGCCTTCCTGGCCGCTTCTCTGGCCGCCGCCGCCTGGATAGCTTTGTTCAGGATCCGCTTTGCCTCGGCTGGATGCTCTTCGAGAAAAAGCCCCAACTGCTCGATGACCGTGCTCTCG
>CAZLTY010000241.1:0-5103 GCA_964562575.1 uncultured Pirellulales bacterium | reverse complement strand
CCGAACCCCAAGGGACTGATGCTCGTCGGCGTGCCCGGCTGCGGAAAGAGCCTCACGGCGCGCGCCCTGGCCGGTTCGTGGGGCGTACCGCTGCTGCGCCTCGACGTGGGGCGCATCTTCGGCTCGGTGGTCGCCGGATTGGGCGCCGGTGTGGTCATAGGCCAGCTTACAGAATACTACACGTCCGACGAGTACAAGCCCACCAAGGGCATCGCCGAGCAGGCCAATATGGGACCGGCCACGACAATCATCGACGGCTTTGCAACCGGCATGTTCTCGGCCGGCTGGCCCGTTGTGGCGATTGTGATTGGCATCCTTTGTGCATTTGGCTTCGCGGGCGGGTTTACCAATATGTCAATGGGTCTCTACGGCATCGGCTTTGCCGCAGTCGGGATGCTGGCGACATTAGGTATTACATTGGCAACAGACGCCTACGGCCCGATAGCCGATAACGCAGGCGGCAACGCCGAGATGGCCGGCCTGGGCGAAGAGGTCAGGGCCAGGACCGATGCTCTCGATTCGCTGGGCAATACGACGGCGGCGACCGGTAAGGGCTTTGCAATCGGCTCGGCGGCTTTGACGGCAATGGCGCTGCTGGCGGCCTACATCGAAGAAATTCGAATCTGGATCGGCAGACTCGCATCCGAAAGCGCCGATGGAATATATCAGGTCGGCGAAGTTGCATTTGCTTCCAAAGACGGCGTCGGAGATGCCATCAATGTCAAGACCGCAGCAATCATGGATTTCGTTAATGCCTTCGGCCTCAATATTATGAACCCGAAGCTGATCTGCGGGATGTTCTTAGGGGCGATGATGGCCTTCGTCTTCTGTGCTATGACGATGAAGGCGGTGGGCCGGGCGGCCGGGGCGATGGTCAACGAGGTCAGACGACAGTTCAAAGAGATACCCGGGATCATGGAAGGCACGGGCAAACCCGATTACGCCCGATGCGTTTCGATCTCCACCGGAGGGGCACAAAGGGAGATGATCCTGCCGTCGATTCTGGCGATTATCATCCCAGTCATAACGGGACTGCTCTTGGGCGTAGCCGGCGTCATGGGGCTTCTGGCGGGTGGATTGACTTGCGGCTTCGTTCTTGCAGTCACGCTAAACAACGCAGGCGGCGCCTGGGACAACGCCAAGAAGTACATCGAAAAAGGCGCACACGGCGGCAAAGGCTCCGAGGCCCACAAGGCCGCCGTAGTCGGCGATACCGTAGGCGACCCCTGCAAGGACACTTGCGGGCCCAGCCTGAACATCTTAATTAAACTCATGACGATGGTCAGCGTGGTCTTCTCGGGCGTAGTCGTAAAATTCGCCCCAATGATCAGCGAATGGCTCCACCTGGGCCAATGATCGAGTGCGGCCAGAGACCCCCGCAGCCGGCCTCGGCCCAGAGGCGCACCGTGCAGGTAAACGTCAGGCTGACCGCCGAGGAGAAGCTGCTGTTCTCCAATGCAGCGGCCAATCTCGGTTTCAAGGGCATATCCGATTTCATCCGCAACACAGCTCTAAACAGCGTTCTCTCCAGCCGCTGAGCCGCAAGTATTGATCAGTCAGCACTTTTGGCGTTGCATTTATTGACGAGATTGCCTAATATATGTAATCTGTCTGGGTGGCCGAATGGGCTGCCTTTTTTTTATTGTTGAAAGGCAAGTATATTGTGACTGGTGAGCAAAACACAAAGGCAAGGCAGTTTGCCCTGGCGGTAGCCAAATTGGCGGGCGAGCGGAATTGCACCGACATTGTGGTTATGGATCTGACGGGCGTATCGCCCGCAACCGATTATTTCGTGATCGCAACCGGCACGAGCGATAGGCAGATGCGGGCATTGGCCGATGAGATTTGTCAGGATGCAAAGAAGCAGGGCGCCCAGCGTTTCGGCCGGGCCGGCTACGAACAGGCCCGCTGGATCCTTCTCGACTTCGTCGATGTCGTGATCCACATCTTCGACGCCGAATACCGAGACTACTACGACCTGGAGCTGCTCTGGGGAGACGCTGAGCGATTGACTATTGATAATTGACTATTGAAAGATAACGGCCGACTGTGTTACCCCCTGTCATTCCCGCGAAAGCGGGAATCCAGAAGCGATGGGACAGTACTTTGTCTACATACTTGCAAGTAAAAGAAACGGGACCCTATACATCGGAGTGACGAACAATCTGCTCAAAAGAGTCGACCAGCATAAGGAAGGTATTGCCGAGGGATTTACGAAGAAATACGGCGTTCACAAGCTTGTGTATTATGAAGTGTTCAATAGAATCCAGGACGCTATCACCAGAGAAAAGCGAATGAAGAAGTGGAACAGACAGTGGAAGATAGAGTTGATTGAAAAGTCTAATCCGAATTGGGAAGACTTGTTTGACAGGTTGAGCACTTGAATACACTCACCAAAAGACTGGATTCCCGCTCCCCGCTTTAGCGGGGACAAGTTTACACCTGCGAAAGCAGGTGCGGGAATGACAGAGGTAGTGGCTGTTCTTGTACGAGAGACAGTTCGGGATATTGAATGAAGATTGCATCAGACATACTTGAAGAACGAATCACTGCGGCGATGGCTGTTGTTGCTGCGGGCGAGGGTTGTGCGGCGATAGTTAAGCCGGCTAAGGACGCGAAGTTTGGGGATTATCAGGCTAACGGCGTGATGGGCCTGGCGAAGAAACTGAAAACCAATCCGCGTAAACTCGCCGAGCAGGTCGTGGAGAATCTGGACCTGGGTGACATCTGCGAGCCGCCTGAGGTTGCCGGGCCGGGGTTTATCAATCTGCGGCTCAAGACTGAGTTCCTGGTTGACAGACTGCTCGAAATCAACAAGGCCTCGGCCGACCTCGGCATAGAGAAAACTACCGAAGCCAAGACAATCGTCGTTGATTTCTCAAGCCCCAACATCGCCAAGCAAATGCACGTGGGCCACCTGCGAAGCACGATCATCGGCGACAGCATCTGCCGAACACTCGAAGCCCTCGGCCACATAGTGATCCGCCAAAACCACATCGGCGACTGGGGGACACAGTTCGGGATGCTCATCAATTACATGTTTCACATCCGTACAGCATCGCGACTGGAGGAGCTTTCCGGGACAAAGCCAGAACATGCGTTTGCCCTTGAGGACATGGAAGGATTGTATCGTCATGCCAAGGAAGAATATGATTCTGACCCCAAATTCGCAGAGGGATCCAGAGAATACGTTGTAGGTCTCCAGAGAGGGGACCCGCAAGTACTGAGACAATGGAAGGAAATTGTCGATCTCTCAATGGACGAATGCCAGAAGATTTATGACAGTCTCGGAGCCACACTGAAGAGGGAACACGTCTGCGGTGAGAGCACGTATAACGACATGCTGCCGAGTGTTGTGGATGAGTTGAAGAAAGCAGGTTTGGCCAAAAAATCTGATGACGCCATGTGTGTTTTCCCCGAGGGATTCAGGAACAAACAGGGTGACCCGCTGCCGTTTATTATTCGCAAGTCTGATGGGGCGTATCTTTATGCCACTACGGATCTGGCGGCGCTGCGATATCGTGTTGACGAACTGAAGGCCGACGCGATCGTTTATGTCACTGACTCGCGCCAGAAGCTTCATTTTGAGATGCTCTTTGCGGTCGCAAAGATGGCCGGCTGGGCGCATGACGACCTCGAGCTTTCGCATGTTATGTTCGGCAGTGTCTTGGGCGAGGATGGAGCGCCGTTGAAGACGCGCTCGGGTGAAAACGTCAAGCTCAAGGAACTGCTCGATGAGGCCGTCGAGCAGGCAAAGTCGGTCGTCGAGGAGAAGAATCCGGAGCTGACCGACGATAAGAAAGCTGAGATCGCCAACGCAGTCGGTATCGGCGCGGTCAAGTATGCCGACTACTCCAACAATCGGACAAGCGATTACGTATTCAGTTTCGACAAGATGCTCGCAATGGAAGGCAACACCGCGCCTTATATGCAGTACGCATACGCGAGGATAAAATCGATTGAGCGAAAGGCACAGAGCAAGGATCTGGATATCGAGGGCGAACTTGCGGAAGTGACAGCTCTGAGCCTTACCGAGCCGGCCGAACTGGATCTGGCCAAACATCTCATTCGTTACGGCGAGGCGATACAGTCGGCCGCCCTCGACTACCGGCCCAACTATCTGACCATGTATCTTTTCGAGCTTGCGCAGAAGTTCAGCGCGTTTTATACGAACTGCCCGGTCCTGGGCGCCGGGCCGGATCAGAGGCCCACCAGGCTCTTGCTCTGCGATCTTACCGCCAGGACAATCAAGCACGGCCTTGACAAGCTACTGGGCATCGAAGTCGTCGAGCAGATGTAAGGAGTAACAATAATGAAGATCGTCAGGGAAGACTTTCGCCTAAGCACCAAGAGCCGCAACCAGATGATTGATATCACGAGCGAGGTGCGATCGCTCATCGGCCAATCGGGCATCACTAACGGCGATGCAATAATCTATTGCTCTCACACGACCGCGGCGATCACGATCAATGAAAACGCCGACCCGTCCGTTCCTCACGATATGCTTTTGACTTTCGAAGAGCTGATGCCTCAACATCGCGCCGGCTACCGACACGGCGAGGGCAACTCCGACTCGCACTGCAAGAGTTCGCTGGTAGGCTGCAGCGAGCAAATCCTGATAAGTGACGGATCGCCCGAGTTGGGAACGTGGCAGGGAATCTTCTTCTGCGAATTCGACGGGCCTCGAAATAGAAAGGTGACGGTCCAGATCCGCGGGCAGTAGTTCTTCAGATTATGCCGAACCGGTGCGCGTATAAAAGGCGAGGTGGTGGAACCGGCTGGGGGGGAGACCGGTGAACCACACTGCCTCGCCGAGGTCTAAGAGCCGCCAAACGGCGGCGTTAAATCTTCATTCGGCCACTAAGGATCAACTGGGGAAAATTAGCACTTTCAGAGCACCCAGTCAAACGAAAAAACAGAAAACCGCCAAAACCATAAGGGGCCAATTACCACCCCACACTGCTGTATATGGATATTAGTATACAAGTTCAGGCCCTCAAATGCAAGCTTAAAATGGCGATTTTTTATTTTTTTTGGCGAACACGATACTGTTCACTGTTCTGACGGACCGCGAAAGAGGCGCCACCTGAGGAGATTCTCCCC
>CAZLTY010000240.1:0-5143 GCA_964562575.1 uncultured Pirellulales bacterium | reverse complement strand
AGCACACGTGTCGGTTTTTATCTTGCCCGCTTCGAGCTGATCGTGAGCATTGAACGGCCGATAATTCTGACTTTCGTGGCATTGGAAACAGAAGGCGATGGGGTGGGATACGGGATCTCCTCGTAGGAAACTGCGGTTGGGCAAAGCAGTGGGCCTTGCGAGATTGCAGTGCCAAGTGACATCATGACAGCTCAGGCAACTGAGCGCTGCGTTCTGGAGCGGAAACACAGAGGGGATTCTCCGGGCCATTTGCGCGCTCGGGACAATATCCCCGGGGTGAGTTTCGCCGGGGGCAAGGCGTCCGTTGTGGCAAGACCGACACAGTTGCGACGTATTGCCAGCAAAACGCAAGGCGCCCCGGGCGCCCGTGGCAGAAGTGTGACATGCCGAACACAGGGCGGGGTCTCCGTGAGGCTTGGGAACCGTCTGAACCTTGCTGGCATTGGTTGGGCCGGCCCAGATCGATCCGGCTAGTAGCGCCGTGGCGAAGGCGGATATCTCCCAGGAACTGCTCGATCGGGAATGCCTTGTCAGAGATGGCCGTTCGTTCATCTGTAAGAAAATCACCTTTTCCAGGTCGCCTGGTTCTATTCGGTGTAACCGAATGCGTCTGCTTCGTGCAATGACAACGATCGACACGACTTTCAGGGTCGGGCTCGTTTTGTCCGTCTAAGGCTACGACATAGTTGTTCCAAAATCGCTGTCTTGGGGTCATGATACCAAGTTTGGGATTGCAAAGCAGCAACTATCTTCTCAGGAGGGAGATTTTAATGAAACAAGGTGTTCTGTGTAATGAGAGGTCTGCATGGACGAAAAGTTCTCGTAATAGAGAAAGTGGGCGAGGCTCGTGACGGCTGCGATGCGATTCTGCTGCCCAGCGTCGGGAAGGGCACAGAAATTGCCCTGAGAACTGATGAAAAACGGGCAGAACTGCCGAAAAAGACATTAAGGTAGTTGTCGGTTTCCAATTGCTGATTGCCAGTCCCGGCGCGCCGGGATCGCAAATCGAAACTCGAAACTCGAAGATGTGTCAATATGGTTAGGAAAGTGCTTCTTGCAATTGTTCTAGTAGCCGTAGTCCTTTTGGCAGTCGGGTGCAAGACTGTCCAAGGTATAGGTGGCGACATCTCGTGGATCGGCAAGAAAGGCCAGGACATCGTAGAGCGCGAGTGATTGCGATTTCCAATTGCCGATTTTTCAAGCGAAAATCGCAAGCTTGTCCCGAGCGAAGCCGAAGGCTCTAAATTTGCAAATCTATGTGGCTCCCTCGATTTGTTTGTCTGCGGCCCTGGTTTTGGTTGCTATCGCCTTTATGGCGTGTTTTTTCTTGACGTTGGGCTCGGCGATATCCACCTGCAGCAGGGGAGCGCTCCTCCCGACCTTGGTCTTCTCCACCGTGGCGTAGCTTTCGACCATTGCCAGCAGGCTCAAAAAGAAGCTGATTGTGCTTTCGGCTCCTTGGTTCGTATTGACGCCATCCCGCATGAGACCGTCGTTGCAGCCTCTTGTCCTGAAGTCATAGAGTGCAACGCGCACATCGTTGGCGCCAAGGAACCAGTCGAAGGCCTTTCTCTGGAGTCTAAGGAACCTGTCATCGGCCGTGGCGTCATAAGCGGCCCTCAACATCATAACCGTACTGGCCGCCTCCAAAGGCTGCTGGTCGAATGTGGCCCTTGTCTGGCCCCGTTCGTGCCAGCCATTACAGCCGATGAAGCTGAAATGCTCGCCGTTGAAGGTATTTGCCAGAAGGAATTCACAGGTTTCTTCTGCAACTTGGCTGTACCGCCTGTTGTCGCAAGTCAAGCTGGCGACAAACAGTGCGTGCGGCAGAACGGCATTATCGTAGGTCAGCATGTCCTCGAACCAGCGCCAATCGGGGTAATTATTCTCTTCGTACTGGGTAACCAGCCCGTCGGCGGCCAGTTCCAACTGGCGTTTGATTTCGCTGGCACCGGGAAACTGCTTGAGATAATCACTCATGCCGAATATCGAATACGCCATACCCCTGGGCAGTTTCCTCTGGACGTGCTTGACCGATTTGTCAAAGCAGTCCTTGGCGATCGACAGGTACGCCGGCGACGGCGGTTTGGCCATCATCGTTCCGAACGCCCAGAGGACCCGGCCGAATGCATCGTTTGCGGGCTCATTCTCCCGCCAGTTTCTGTCGAAATCCATGAAGTTTCTAACTGTGCCGTCTTCGTTCTGTGAATGTATCGTAAACGACAAATATGTGTCGAGGAGCTTTAGAGCCTGCGGTTCCGGGTACTGCGCGTAGTAGTTGGTCATTGCGATCACGGCTCTTGCGTTGTCGTCCGTGCAGTAGCCAAATTCGCGGTTTGGAATCGTAAACTTCGCGTGCTGGTACATCCCGGTATCGTCTGTCAGTTTCTGCAGATGGTCCAGCGACGGCTCAGGCAGTTCGATGTGCGATATAGTCTCGGCTGCCGAAAGTTTGCCTTTGGCGGCCATGCCGGGAGGCTGACGTTTTGCGCCGAACAGCTTCCAGTAGATCTGGCCAATCTTGGGCCACGTTCTGGACCTGCCGTACTCGTATGCTTGTCTTCTCAGCGAGTAAAACAGCGAATCGTCCTGAAGTATCTCCACTATTGACTGGGCGGTTTGCTGCGAATCGCCGAAGCCGACCAGTTTGCCCCGGCCGTCGGCCAGAAGTTCGGTGGCTGCCCAATAGGGTGTGGCGACGACCGCTTTGCCCGTACCGACCGCGAACGATAACGTGCCGCTGGTCAATTGCTTCGCGTTCAAATATGTCGTGACGTAGATGTCGGCCGCACATAAGAAATTGTAAAGCTCCTGGTCGTCCACAAATCTGTTGTGGAAGATCACATGCTCCTGCAGACCCAGGTCCTTTACCATTTGCTTGAGGCTGAATCTGTACGATTCGCCTTCGTGTTTCAGTACGTTCGGATGTGTCATGCCCAGGACTATATAGATGACCGAGGGATCCGCCTTGACGATGGCGGGCATGGCTTTGAGCATCACCTCAATGCCTTTGTTCTTATTGAGCAGGCCGAATGTCAGGATGGTTCTTCGATCTTCCAGGCCGAACTTGTGCTTGTAATAGTTGCTATCGACGAATGGCAGGTCGGGTAGGCCGTGTGCGATCAATTTCACTTTCCTCGCGGGCACACCGTAAACATCCCGCAACATGCCGACGCCCCGTTCGTTCATTGTGATCACTCGATACGAGGCGTTGCACACGTCGATGAGCGATTTGCGGTAAGCCGGGCTCGGCTCGTCAATGACCGTATGAAGCGTGGTGATTATGGGGGCCTTGAGCCTGTTGAGCAGCAGGCTGAGATATGAGCCCGCCTCGCCGCCGAAAAGGCCGAACTCGTGCTGGACCGAGACGACATCCACGTGGCTGAAGTTGATATAGTCGGCGGCGCAAATGTAGTCGCTCTTGACATTCTGGCGGATTTCAAACTTGACCGGGTCGTCGTACTTGTGGTCCCCAGACTGCAAGGCGACCACCAGCGGCTCGAATCCACCTTTGGCTGCCGCTGCAGTGTTCTTGGCAAGGTCTGATGTGAAAGTCGCAATTCCGCACTTTCTCGGCAGAAAGGAAGAAATGAATACCACTTTTTTCGCAGTACTCTCAGTACTCTTTGCCATCCGCGATGCCTCATTCTCAACACAATAATTGCTGTTTGTAATTTTAGAGATGTCTGGCCGCGCCGTCAAGCAAATTGGCAGCGGGATTCGCATAAAATGTGCTTTTTTTTCTCGGTTTTCCTTTGCACCCGTGGCGGAAAGAAACGTATAGTACCTACCCTTACGGTAGGAATAGAAGGAAGATAGGTTGCCAAAGGCCCGGATTTGGCTATACTCTGTGGCGTTGAAGCCCAGCGACCTTGCCGAAGGTGCCGATATAACCAAGACAAGCGTTGATCATCAACTATTGAGAAGATAGAGAAAGAATCATGAGCGCAGTATTCGAAGACATCATGGCTGCCGTCGGATTCACGCCGTTGGTCCGTATCAACAGGCTGGGATCGGGCAAGGCTGTCATTCTTGCCAAGCTCGAATCATACAATCCCTGCGGCAGTGTGAAAGATCGCATTGCCAAGTCGATGATTGAGGCAGTGGAGAAAAAGGGGCTGATAAGGCCCGGTACCGTGCTGATCGAGCCAACCAGCGGCAACACGGGCATAGGGCTCGCCTGCATTTGCGCTGCGAAGGGCTATCGGCTCATCCTGACCATGCCGGACTCGATGAGCGCCGAGAGACGCAAACTGCTGAAGCTGTTCGGCGCCGAAATTATTTTCACCCCGGCTCACCGGGGCATGGCCGGGGCTGTCGAGAAGGCTCAACAACTCGTCGATGAGGAGCCCAATTTGTTGATACTCCATCAATTCAGCAATCCTGCAAATCCGCAGATTCATAGAGAAACCACCGCCCAGGAGATCTGGAACGATACCGATGGGAAGGTTGATATTCTTGTTGTCGGCGTGGGGACCGGCGGGACGTTGACCGGATGCGGCGAGGTGCTGAAGAATCGCAACAGCGACCTGAAGGTGGTGGCGGTGGAACCCGAGGATTCGCCGATACTCTCCGGGGGCAGTCCGGGTCTGCACAAAATACAGGGCATCGGTGCAGGATTCGTGCCGGATGTCTTGAACATCGACCTGATTGACGAGATTGTACAGGTCTCGAATGATGACGCTCTGGAGATGGCCCGGCAACTGGCGGCTCGAGAAGGGATACTATGTGGCATAAGCTCGGGCGCCGCGCTCTGGGCCGCGATTGAAATATCGCGCCGAGAAGAAAGCCAGGGTAAAACCATAGTGGTGATTCTCCCCGATACCGGGGAAAGATACGTTTCCACGGAGATGTTTGACTAAAGGGTGGCGGGCCTGGCTTTTTCAAAGGATATTGGAAATGCGAAAGAACGGTTTGACCAATGAGACGATCGAGAAACTTGTCGATCAGATCGCCCATACGTACAAGGGCGATTCCGGCATCAACTTCATCGATGCCTCGAACCTGCCCGTGAGAGGCGAGATCGTCCTGATACTCGACTTGCTCTTCGAGGTGCTCTTTCCCGGCCATACAGGCATGAGGCCGATTACAAAGTCGAATATTAATTTCGTCGTCGGTGACCTTCTTTGCCAGGTCCAGAGTG
>CAZLTY010000239.1:0-5252 GCA_964562575.1 uncultured Pirellulales bacterium | reverse complement strand
TCTACCTTATGTTGCGCACACAGCGCCAACAATTTCTCCCACAGATCAATGTTGAGAGCGTTCTCCTTCTTGTTTCGCCGCCAGCCGTTCTTTCGCCATCTCAGGACCCAACCCTTGGTCATGGCGTCGACCAGGTATCGAGAATCACTGTAGAGTCTCACCTTGCAGGGAAACTTCAGCGCCTGCAATCCGGCGACGGCTGCCAACACTTCCATCCGATTGTTTGTCGTGAGACGAAAGCCGCCAGATAATTCTTTCCTAGCCTTGGCAGAGGTCAGGACAATCCCATAGCCCCCGGGACCGGGGTTCGGATCACATCCTCCATCGGTAAAGATAGTGACTTGTGTCAGTTGTGCCTGCTTTGTGGTCATGGGAATCATTAGAACAAAAGGCCATGCGATACGCAACTCCATCATATGAACCGTGTTCGGTTCATCTTATACCGTTTGGCGTCGTGTCGCCGTCTCATTACGCCCGTCACCTCTGTTCAAATGAGAAATCCAAGACCCGCAGCGCTGTTGGTTGATGTGCCCTTTCAGGCGACTGCTGCACCATGACCGAAAGCACGCCCTCTCTGGCCCAACGATAATTGTCACCGAGCATCTCATTGACGAACGGGCCTTTCTCAACATGAATAACCTTCCAATCCTCCCACTTTGAAGCAGTTGTGGCGGCGGCGATTGAAAGGTCACCTGCGCGGTGAAGATGACCGTCGGTGAGTTTTGCCGCGGTGCGCCTCGCGGCGAAGATGATGTAAGCATTGTCGGACTTGTCCATGAAAATCTTCGGACGATTGCCCGCAACGGGCGGCAACTCGCGGTGATGCCACTGGCCACCGCCGGCACGCCAGTAATGATGATAACGACGTGCCTGAGGCGGTCCCCATCGCTGTTCACCCGCCTTGCTCGAGGCTGCTCGAAGCGTTTGGTCCGTACAGTGCCACATCACAACGTGGACCCGGCCTTTCGAGTCGACCGCCTGTCCATGCGTATTCATCAGCCCGTGCAATCGGCTTATTGCGACCACCGCGATGTTGGGCGAGTTGACACCGGCCGGCTCGCCCAGCAACTCGCCTTTGTTGTTGAGCCAGGTTCTGCCGCGGTCGGCGCTGTAGGCGTACATCAGGTCGTGGTTCGATCCCTGGCTGCTCTCTCGCCATACCCATGTGGCGTGGAGTCTGCCGCCAGGTGAGTAGTTGTATCCGTTGGGATACGAGCATCGGGAACGGCTATCTCCCATAGAGTCCTTGAACAGACCTTTGCCTGAGTCGATCTGTCGCGTGTTGACCCAGGCGCCGGTCTCGGCATCGTAGTCGACGAGCATACGGTCGCCGTTGCCCGAGCCGCCCTGGCGGTAACAAAACTGGAGGCCACCGTCCGGAGTTTGCCAGAAGCGCGGATACGTGATCTTGATTGGCTCGCCTGTCTCCAATTCCGACGTGACGGGGCCGAAAAGCGAGGCGTCCCACGTGGCGTCCTTGGGATTGTCGGCAACGCCCTTGCGTGAAACACGGTAATGGAGCGGATGGCCGTGATGGTCGAACGCCAGGTGTATGGTCCCGTCCTTCGGACAAATCCCCATCGAGATCGTATTGTGAGCGTCGTTGCTCTGGAAATTGTAGTCCGCGAAACGGATGATCCTCCAACTGCCCCGCGGCAATTCTCGCCTGGCCAGGCAAACACGTCTGTTGCCGTCATAATACGCCACGTACTGATGTTCACCGTGGGTAACTAGCGCGTCCTGCTGGAAGGCCAGGCCGTTGATGCACTGGCCGAATCCCCCCTGGATGGTCAGGGCCTGGGCATCGATCAGGCTGTCGCCGATCTTGACTACCGTAAAGTCTGCCTGAGCCAGGCGCGGTGCTCCGGTGAGTATCGTCAACAGCAGAATCCCGACAAGTTTACCGTCCAGCCTCATGTTGTCCTCCTGAGGTTGTTTTAGTTCGTATGCTTTCGCCATAGCAATTCAAATCTATCGTCGCTGAACATACTAATAGAAGCTCGTTCGGATCGCCACCGCAATTGTCTCCGGCAGGAGTCCACCGGGAATGTATTCAAGGAAAAGCTTGCAGTGAACGCCTTCAACACCTATAATAAGTCTGTCATAGAGTTGTAGACGCAGAAGAAATGGCGCAGTAGACTGGCATGCCGCTCATGAGTTAGCTTGCCGGGATGAGTGTATTTTGCAAGCTGAGTTTCTTTTTTTGGACGCTGGAGGATAGTATTATGCAAAAGTCCAGGGGGTTTACCTTAATCGAATTGCTCGTAGTTATCGCCGTTATCGCCCTTTTGTTGTCGATTCTCATGCCCGCTCTGAGCAAGGCGAAGGACCTCGCCATGGGAGCGGCGTGCAAGGGCAACCTGAAGAACTTCACCTTTGCGACGGCGATGTATCTCGACGACAATGACGGCAACTTCTGCGACTCGGGCAAATGCTACTTCAAATCTACATCCCCCCTGCCGGTCGAATCGGGCATCGGGGGCAACCATCTGCACCTGCGCTGGTGTAACGGGGACATCGATCTTAAGAGCCATCCGGAATACGGGGGTTCACTCTTCCCATATCTTTCCGACGCCAGATCGTTCATCTGCCCGTCATTCAAGCGTTTGGCATCCCAGCATTCCAGTGACCAGTTCTACCTAGCGTACGGGTCAACTGTCTCAAATTACGAGCCGTGGTACAACTACACGATGAACGCCTATGTCGGCAGCGAAAGTTCCAGTGTCAGTAAATCGAGCGTCAAGAATATCTCCCAGGTCAAGAATCCCGCTACGACTTTCTCGTTTACCGAAGAAAGTTCGTTCGTAGATACGGCCTACAACGCCTCGGGGCTAAACGACACCTTCATGGTCTGTGGCAACGATTCGATGGTAGATAGCTGGCTCGCTCAAACAGGCAACAACCCGCGTCTGGTCGAGCCCGGCCCCGAAGGTGTGGGGCAGTTCTGGGATGTCATCGCCGGCTTCCACAACACCCCAACGGGCGACAAGCTCGGCGGCAGAGGCAACTGCGCCTTCCTCGACGGCCACGTAGATGCCCATTACCGCAGAGAAACCTTCTACTACGCCTGGCCAAAATAAAAAACCGAGCGGGCCTTGCTTTGCCTGCTCGGATTGTACTCAAAAGAAAAAACTACTAAGGCTAAACTCTCAGTACCGCTCAACATTTCTCGCCGCTTTGCGCATGCGCCGACGATTCTTCTCCGATGGTTTTTCATAATACGCATTTCTCTTCATATCACGTATGAGGCCTTCTTTCTCACACAACTTCTTGAAGCGCCGTATCATTTGCTGTACTGATTCGCCAGCCCGCGATTTAACTTTTAACATACAAAGAAAACCTTCCTGTGCTTCTGACGTCAGAAGCAGCCACAAAACATCATTACCTTTGACTATTTCGTCAAAATTCTTTTCGGTGATTACTCTAAAGCAAAGCCTGCTCATTTTCAAGCCCAAAAAACAATCCCAGCGGTTTTTTGCCGAAAAAGGTGAGTTTCGTCCTATAATACACTGTCTCTACACCCTGAAACCTTGAGAATAGCCATATTTTCAGGATTTCTTGAGTAATCCGGCTGGATATGGTAGAATTAGGACGTCGATTTTGGAGGTTTGTGTTAGTTGGAAAAATTTCGTGAGACGCTAAGGGTCAGGAAGGAGCGGGCTACCTTGGTCGGTGCGATCCTGCGAGACAGCGATGGCGGGGACGATCTGGCAGAGCTTACGGCGCTGGCCGAAAGCGCTGGCGCGCTCGTTGTGGACAAATTCCAGCAGAAGATCCGCACTATCAAGGCTGCGACGTACATCGGCAAAGGCAAAGCAGACCGGCTCCGTGGGCGAGTCAAGCGGTTCGACGCCGACGTCGTGATATTCGACAATGACCTCTCGCCCGGCCAGATTCGCGAACTTGAGGAAATCATCGAAGTTAAAGTCCTCGACCGCAGCGAATTGATCCTCGACATCTTCGCCTCCCGAGCCAAGACCAGACAGGCCAAACTCCAGGTAGCGCTGGCGCAACTGGAATACACGTACCCCCGACTTACCCGAATGTGGTCACACCTTGACACCGTTGTCGGGGCCGGCGGTGGCACAGCAGCCGGCGCCGTCGGCGGCATAGGCACCAGGGGCACGGGCGAGCAGCAGTTGGAAATCGACCGCCGGCTCGTCAACAAGCGGATCACCGAGCTAAAACGCGAGCTTGCAAGCATCGACCAACGCAGAATCCGCGAGATCGATGCCCGAAGGGGGCTGTTCAAACTCTGTCTCGTCGGCTACACCAACGCAGGCAAAAGCACGCTGCTCAACACCCTTACCGACGCGGATGTCCCGGTCGAGGACAGGCTCTTTGCAACACTGGACACGCGGACAAGAAAGTGGGCCCTGGGCCAAGGCACAAAGGTGCTCATCAGCGATACCGTCGGTTTTGTGAATAACCTGCCGCATCAACTGGTCGCCTCGTTCAAGGCAACGCTCGAAGAAGCCGTCAACGCCGACCTGCTGCTGCACGTCATAGATGCAGCCAATCCCGATGCGCTCAAGCAGATCGACTCGGTGAACAGCGTCCTCGAGGAGATTGGCTGCGGTGACAAGCCCGTCCTGGAAGTGCTCAACAAGGCCGATGTCGTCAGGAAGATCAGCGACCTCGAAACGCTGCAAACGCTCTATCCCGATGCCGTGTGCATATCAGCCAAAACACGCTTCGGCATCGACGGCCTGAGCGAGGCGGTCACGGCCAAATACAAAGGCACCGTACTTGGGCTCCGCGTCACGTGCAGACAATCGAACGGCAAAGTCCAGAGCTTCCTCCGCGCTCACGGCCGGGTATTGGACGAGCAATACTCGAACAGCTCGGTCCTCATCAACGCCCAGCTTGGCAGAAACCAACTGCCGGGGCTAAAACGCCTTCGCCCGGAAAATATTGAAATTATCCAGGAATAAAGGACATCTATTTGTGATCGTGCCCACATCAGGAGTTAGATTTCTTACTTGACTCGTATACCTGTAAATGCTATAATAGTCTATTCGATGTTGGGAGGACATTACTGGAGGGTGGTGATTTGCGAGTGACGATCCAATAGCATTTTGGCCCCGGAAGTCTGCCGGCATTTTTGCTCGAGGCCGCCGAGTTCCGGGACAAGTACTGTTGCCTAGGTACGCGCCGAATTGCTCGCATGGATCACTCCACGGCTACCCATGAGAACTGCTTAAAGGCAGCCGAGCACGTGTGTTGTGCATGTGACAAACTGTTTGTGCTGG
>CAZLTY010000238.1:0-5309 GCA_964562575.1 uncultured Pirellulales bacterium | reverse complement strand
GGCGACCACCTCGCGGACCCCGGTGGCCCAGGTCGAGACGGTAACCCTGGGCGGCACGGTCGAAGCCGGTGACCAGTACAGCGTCACCGTCAACGGCAACACCGTCACCTATACCACGACCGGCACCGAGGCGAAAAGTCTCACATGCTCGTGCCCGATCATTGCAGCGTAGATTGCCACCGCGGCGGTGGCCCAGATGCCCAATACCGAGTACAGGCTGCTTATCAGTCCGAACCACCAGGTCCTCGGGGCATATACGCGGGTTATCAGGAATTGTCTGCGGCCGAACTCGAACAGCTTGTGCCAGGTTGTGGACTCGTAGGAAGCGACCAGGCAGGCGGGGGCGAAGGCCACTTTCATGCCGACCTTCTTGACGGCGGTGCTCAGCGATAGATCGTCGCTGAGGGATTTGGGCCAGATCTTGTCGAGTCCTAGTTTGCGGAAGACTTCCACACGGATTGCCATGGACCCGCCCCAGGCGTGATTGAAACGCGTATTGCCGAGGAACTGGGCAACCTTGGCGTTCATCGCCGAGAGGGCCAGGCTGGCGAGGTTGTTTCTGCTCGGTACGAACCAGCGATAGCCGCTGGCGACACCGTTCTTGGCCGAGCGAAGGGGGTGGACTATGTTGCTCAGCCAACTGCTGCGTATACAGGTATCGGAATCGGCAAAGGCCATCACTTCAACATCGTGGGGGATCTTTTTGTAACAGTGGAGCAGGTTGTGTATCTTTTGACTGCGCGATTGCCCTTTACCGGCGACGAATATTTGCACCTCCTGAGCCTTCGAATCCGCGCTGAGCCGATCTTTCAACTCGCACAATTTGGCGTAGGCCGGGTCCGACTCATCGCCGACCGCGAACCACAGCAGATAATCCTCATAGTCCTGGTTGTAGAATGAGGTGATGTTTTCCTCAAAAGCCGAGTCAAGGCCTTTGCAGGGGACAATCAACACCGTCCGGGGTCGGTACCAGAAATGATCTCTCTTGTGCTTGCGCAGGGCGAATCGATGGTTGTTATACGTCTGGATCAGCAACAACAGTTGCGAAACGATAGCCGCCAGTGCTATGTAGTAGTACAAATCCATTCTTGTCTCTTATCGGCACGCCGGGATTGTGGTCGAGGTATAGATCACTCAACGGAGGCCAGTGGCACAATCGATTCTATCAACTGCTCAATAGTATACGATTTTGCCAGGTCAATCGAGAGCAAACAACCGTGGTTGTGGTTGGAGGCAAGAATTATCAGATTCTTGCCGGCCTGGCACCATCCCTGCTCTTGCGGCTGGTGGCCGAGGATGAAAATATCGGTGTCAAACGTCTTGGCCATGTTGTCGAGCAACTCTTGACTGTGTTTCCTGCCCCAGGTCAGCAAATAAGCCGAGCCAGGCCTGACCACGTCGTTGATCTTCAATTGTCTTCTCAGAATGCCGGGATCGAATTTCTCGACGAGACGGTCGGTGGGCAGAGAATGTGACACCCAAATCCTGTTATCGCATCTGGCCGCTAACGGCTGCGAAAACAGATACTGCCTCGTCGCCAGTTCGACCTCGGCGGAGGCCTTGCCGAACTCTCGCTCCATAGCCAGACACAGCGCTCGGTTCATTTCCCGGCCGTCTTTCATCACCTCGCTGCGATTTATGAAGGCCGTGTCATGGTTTCCCATAATGATATGGACCCGGTCGGGAAGGCTGAGTTTGTAGCGGACAACGTCGAACAACAACTTGTACGACAGGCAGCCCCCGAGTACGTCCTCCGGCCCTCCATGTATGATCTCCTGGAAAATGAGATGCCTGTCAGGATTGTTCTCCAGATCGGCGTAGGCAATGATTCTTTCGAAGTTTCGCCGATGCCCGTGGAGGTCACCTGTTACAATAAGGCTGCCGTCAGCAGGCAGGCAGATCAGATTATCGCGTCGATACTTGTCGGCGTTGCTGGCTTCTACGCCCCTGTTCAGCAGGTCAATTATTGTTTGAGGCATTCTTGTTCGTTTTGATTTTGCCGCCGAAGATACTGTGCACCATCAGGTCAATCCTTGACGTGACCTCCATCATGCTGCGCGGGCGCTTCGTGGCGTCGTTCTCGATACAATCCATCACAAGTTTCGAGATGCCCATGGGCAATCCCTTCTTTATTTCGTGAGGCGCTCGACGCGGCTCAGTCACGGGCAGGCCAAACCTGTTCTTCTTGGGTATCAAAGTCGGAGCGTGCTTTCCGGTCAGCGCCCAGTACATGGTCGCTCCGAGGTTGAAGATGTCGGTTTTCGGACCGAGAGGTTTACGTTTGACCTGTTCGGGGGCGATGTAGTCCGGAGTGCCCTGGATTCGGCGCTTGACTGTTCCGATTTTGCAGCTCTGACCGAGGTCAATGATCTTGATCGAGCCGGATTTGTTTATGAGGATATTGTTGGGTTTTATGTCGCAGTGGACGATCCCGTGCTGGTGCATGGCGCTGAGGCCGCCGGCGACCATCCTGAAGACGAGAAG
Organism: uncultured Pirellulales bacterium; assembly: GCA_964562575.1. GTDB lineage: Bacteria > Planctomycetota > Phycisphaerae > Sedimentisphaerales > Anaerobacaceae > SG8-4. The sequence goes on along the minus strand of CAZLTY010000238.1, from coordinate 2,825 downwards.
CACGTCGCCCAGACTCAGGGTGGAACAGTCTTCGAGATGCTTGGCCTCGAAATACTCCATGGCCAGCAGCATCTCTCTTACCTTGAACATGCTGCGTATTTTCCTGAGCTCGTAGCACTTTCGGACGTAGGGGTGGTCTATCATCCCCGCCACTTTGTATTCGGTTTCCACCTGCTCGAAGACTCTCGAGTCTTCGGGCCTCTCGAATATGACCCGTTTCAGGGCGACTTTTCTACCATCTTCCTCGTCCGCGGCCAAATAAATGGTGCTCCGCGCTCCGGTTCCGATGCGTCTGATTATAGTGTAACCCCCAACGTCGAGTATATCTTTAGCCATACGTCTCTACAATATTATGATAGCCTAATCACCAACCTGGCGTTTCACGACAACTGTATCAGATGCGCAAAACAGGCCTATTGTTCGGTTAATTCACAAAAACCACCTTTATATCGAACGTTAGACCGACCTACTTGAATATGATAAAATCATCAGTATACAATAAAATCACGCTCCCATCCAGTGCCAGTGCGATTTTTCCCGCCAATCCGGTCCGAAAAAGTGAGTCTTGGAATGGAAATACTATGCGGACCAGGTACCATCGTCGAGGCAGAACTCCCCCTACGAGCCAAATACTTTGCATATCCGGCACGAATCTGCTCCCCAGCCGTTGTCTCGACAATCGCAACAATCAGGTGTCGAACAAAGACATTATCGAATTGCTTTTCCGCCAATTTGGCATACAATCTTGCTCATGGAATCAGTATCCCCCACTCGGGAAAAACACAAGATAGAAAGGAGATTTGCTATGTTCGGAATTCGCTTTGTTTGTATATGGGCCCTGGGGGCCGTGGTGTTGGCCGGTTTCTGTCAGCCCACGACAGCGGCTCAGACCCTCGCGGTGACAATTGACGCCGGCAAGACCGGCGAGCCGATTTCCAGGTTTGTCTACGGCCAGTTCATCGAACATCTCGGACGGTGCATCTACGGCGGAATATGGGCCGAGATGCTCGAAGACCGCAAGTTCTTCTTTCCCATAACGGCCCAGTACGATCCCTATCGCGGTACGCGGAACGTCTCGAAGGACAGCCCGTTCGCGGTAGTCGGGGCCTCGCCCTGGCAAATCACCGGAGCGCCCGATTCGGTGGCTATGGTCAAAGAAGATTCCTTTGTCGGCGAGCACACGCCGCTCATTAACCCCGGCAGCGGCATCCGGCAACTCGACCTGGGATTGGTCAAGGACAAGGAATACGTTGGCTACATATATCTCAAGCCGCAACTGCAAAGCACAAACGTGATAATATCACTTATCTGGGGTGACAAACCGGGAGAACGAGAATCCACGCAACTGCTGGTCGTTTCGAACCAACACGGCAAGTACAGGTTCGAGTTTGCCGCCGGTGCCGACACCACCAAGGGTAAGCTCGAGATCGAGGTGACCAACGGGCCCTGTTTCGTGGGCACCGTCTCGCTGATGCCTGCCGACAACATCGATGGGCTACGGGCAGATACGTTGAAGCTGCTCAAGGAACTCAACTCTCCGATGTATCGCTGGCCCGGCGGCAATTTCGTCAGCGGCTACGACTGGCGTGACGGGATCGGCCCTCGCGACAAGCGGCCGCCCCGCAGCAACCCGGCCTGGACGGGCGTCGAGCACAACGACTTCGGCTTCAACGAATTCATTCGATTCTGCCGTCTGGTTAAAACCGAACCCATGGTGACAGTCAACACAGGCTTCGGGGATGCCTACTCGGCCGCAGCTCAACTGGAATACTCCAACGGCTCGACGGATACGCGCATGGGAGCCGTTCGGGCCAAGAACGGAGCGCAGGAGCCCTTCGATGTCCGCTACTGGGCCATCGGCAACGAAATGTGGGGCGCCTGGCAGCTCGGCTACATGAAGATGGAGCATTATGTCCGCAAACACAACTGGGTTGTGGACAAGATGCGAGAAGTGGATCCGGACATTGTCCCCATCGCCTCGGGCAACGCCGGCTCCTGGAGCGAAGGGCTGCTGCGGAACTGCGCCGATCATATCGACCTGATGGGCGAGCATTTCTATTGTCGGGAAAAAGCGGACCTTATCGAGCATACCTCGCAAATCGCCGACAATATCAAGAAGAAAGTAGAGATCCACAAGAAGTTCCGCCAGGAATTGGATTCGCTGGAGGGCAAAGACATTCGCATCGCCATGACCGAATGGAACTACTGGTACGGACGACACGAGTTTGGCGAATTAGGGACCCGCTATTTCGTCAAGGACGGCCTTGGGGTCGCCATCGGTCTGCACGAATTCTTCCGCCAATCGGACATGATCTTCCTGGCCAACTACGCTCAGACGGTCAACGTCATTGGCTGCATCAAGGCCAGCAAGACCGCCGCGGCTTTCGAGACGACGGGGCTGGCCTTGAAACTCTACCGAAATCGCTTCGGAACCGTGCCTCTTGCCGTTACAGGCGACGCGAAACCACTCGACGTGGCGGCAGCCCTGACCAAGGACGGCAACGCCCTGACTGTTGCGATTGTCAATCCTACTGAGCAGCAGCACGGATTGACGGTGGACCTTCAGGGCGCCCGAGTCAGGCGCAACGGCACCGTCTGGCGAATCGTCCACACGGACCCCAGGGCCTACAACGAGCCCGGCGCCGAACTCAATGTGGTTATCAAGGAGACACAGATCACGGACATTTCCAGCGATTTGAGTTTGCCGCCGTTGAGCATAAGTCTTTACAAACTCCCGATCAGACGTTAAAAAAGTGCAAATCAAAAATCAAATTGCAAATGTAGCAGCCACGAAGACACAAAGACACTAAACCTGCAGTATGAAG
>CAZLTY010000237.1:0-5447 GCA_964562575.1 uncultured Pirellulales bacterium | reverse complement strand
AATGAATTTAAGTGCAATTTGTCACTCAGTTGGATTTTTGTCGTAGCCGTCTTTCAAGAATTGTTGATATTTCACGGCGCACACTGCGTGCGGCGATACATGCTCATAAAATTTCCCGGAATGTGCCTCATAAGACAGCATTGTCTCATCACCCTCAAGTTCTCACAGAATAACCACAGCCACAAGAAATTATGCCTTCCCGCGCCTCCCTGTCAAGAAAAAAACGCAAAAAAACGCGATGGCCGGCAAAAACTCCGTGCCGCCCGTTATCCGGCCGAAGCCGATATTGAGGCAAGCGAATTGGCACAGAAGATTAGAATTGTTCGAGGAAGCGCAGGTCGTTCTCGAAGAGCAGGCGGATGTCGGTTATGCCGTACTTGCGCATGGCCAGCCGCTCGATGCCGAAGTGGAACGCCAAATGATTCGTGTTTTGATGGATCGCGGTCCTGGAGCCGAACGGCCCTGCCACAATCGTCCGAACTTAGGCACTAGACAGAAACCGACGCAATTCATGCAGGTCTTTCTGCAGGATTCGCCAGATAATCTCAAGATCAACGCCGAAATATTCATGGACAATCCGGTGCCGCAGCCCAACGATCTTAAACCATTCTATCTCTGAATGGCTTTCCTTGAATTCGTCCGGCAGTCGATTGGCAGCCTCACCCATAATCTCAAGGTTCCTGACCACGGCGTCGACGGATTTCTGGTCTGTTGAAAAACCTTCCAATGACATTCCCTTGGTATATTCTCCAATTCTGTCAATGGACTCACGAATGTCGGTTAGCAGTAGATCTGTGGGCCTTTTAGACATAAATCAGTTCCGACTCGATGAATTTCATCGCCTTGGACGAGACCGCCCTGCTTGAGACAAGGTCAACGTTGATTCCAAGCAATGCCTCGATTCTCCGCGCCAACGTCACGAACTCCAGACCTATCGAGGGGTCAACGTCGACGAGTATATCCACATCGCTGTCAACCCGCTGCTCTCCTCTTGCATAAGATCCGAACAATGCCATCTTGCGAACCTTGAATTGCTTCTGTAACTCGGATTTGTCTTTGGCAAGAGTCCGAAGGATTTCTTCTTTTGTTGTCATGGAACACTATCCTTGCGGATATAGCTCTCTATTACCTCAAAACTGTCTCAGGAAGCGCAGGTCGTTCTCGAAGAGCAGGCGGATGTCGGTTATGCCGTACTTGCGCATGGCCAGCCGTTCGATGCCGAATCCGAATGCCCAGCCGGTGTATTTCTCGCTGTCTATCCCCACCGCGTCAAAAACGTTCGGGTCGACCATGCCGCAGCCGCCCATCTCCACCCAGTTCTCGTTGCCGGTTTTATCTTTCATGAGCAGGTCAACTTCGGCACTCGGCTCGGTAAAGGGAAAGAAGCTCGGGCGGAAGCGCCATTTCGCCTCTGGGCCGAAAAAGGCATGTATGAACTGTTCGATGGCGGTCTTCATGTCGACCATGCTGACGCCCTCGTCGACAACCAGTGCCTCGAGCTGATGGAACATGTACATGTGCGTCGCATCGACGGTGTCCGGTCGATAGACCCGACCCGGTGCGACAATTCGAATGGGCGGCTTGGCGCGCTCCATGACGCGAATCTGAATCGTCGACGTCTGGCTCCGCAGCAACGTGCCCTCGTCGATATAGAAATTGTCCGAAGGGTCCCGCGCCGGATGCTCGGGTCCGATGTTCAGCGCGATGAAATTGTGCCACTCGTCCTCGACCTCGGGACCATATGCCACGCCGAATCCCATCCGGCCGAATATCTCCAGCAGTTCGTTCAGGGTCTGTGTAATAACATGCGGCTTGCCGATGTTGACAGGCAAACCCGGCAGAGTGACATCTATCAGCTCTTTCGGCTTTTCCTGCCGCGCCTCCAGATCGCTCTTCAACTGCTCAAACGCCTTGGTGAGGTCGTTCTTGATCCTGTTGGCAAGCTGGCCTGCCTGGGGCTTTTGCTCGCGGGGCAGCTTTCCTATCTGGCTGAGCAATTGGGTGATCTGCCCCTTTCGAGACAGGTACTTTATCCGGAAATCTTCCAGCGCGGCCAGATTGGTGACTTTCTGCAATTCAGCGAGAGCATCGCTGCCGGTCTTTTCAAATTGCTCAAGCATTATCTCGTCGGTCGTATATCGTATGTTGTACCCTTGAAGGGTAGTAAATTCCCGCGGGCAAAACCATAACCTGTTATTGTGAAGCCACTTACCCGCGCAAGAACGGGAGTTTTCAATCGGGAACACCATAAATGTCGTCGCCGGCAACGCCGGGGCAGATTACGCTTCTACGATTCCGCCGCGGCCTTGACAGCCTCAACGATGGCGTCGAAGCCCTTCGGATCGGCAATGGCAATCTCGCTCAGCATCTTTCGATTCAGGGCGATATTGGCCTTCTTCAAGCCGTTGATGAACTGGCTGTATCTGACGCCCCGCTGCCGGCACGCAGCGCTTAATCGGGTAATCCACAGACCTCTGAAATCGCGTTTCTTGCGTTTGCGATCGATTCGAGCGTTGACAGCCGCTCTTACGGTGGCCTCCTTGGCCAGCCGGTACAGTCGACCCGCCGAGCCGCGATGGCCCTTGACTGCTTTGAGGATTCGTTTCTTTGCCTGGCGCCGGGCGGCACCTTTTCTTACTCTTGGCATCTTTACTGACCCGCTTTCCTTGAAAAAATCTTCGGTTCTTCAGGCTTGCTGGCGGCAGCGGAATGGGCATATTACCAAGCCGAGAAGCAAGCTCTATCGACATTCGAGCCTCAGGGCACTATTTGCACAGTGCGATCTTGGTCGTCTTGGTTGTCGTGCTGTTCATCATGGTCGAGCTGCTGACTCGCCTTCGCCGTTTGGCGTTCTTACTGCTCATAAGATGCCCGGCCCCCGTGCGGCCGCGCTTGACCTTACCGGAAGCGGTAATCTTGACTCTCTTTTTCAGCCCCTTGTGGGTCTTCTGTTTAGGCATTTAACTACTTCCCTTAAAAGAATTCATAAACACAGTATGTTATGCTGTTTGCCGACCCAGGTCAACATCATACCGCCGATTTGGCCAAAAATTTCGCAAAACCCATTCTTGCGCCTGTATGCGCTGCCTGCGAAAAGCTGCCGATGGCCCTGCCAAATCAGCGTTTTCGCCAGTGAGAGCATTCCAGGGGCCAGCCAATTTGTGCTTTGGCTGCCGGCTGTCAGGACAGAAGCCGGCTGACGAGTTCCAGCAGGTATTTGTGTGAGATTTCCCCAACGGCACAGTAGGAGTAGTCGCCGAGGCGAATCGTGACCATGCTGCAACGGGCAAAGGAGGCCTTCCAGCAGGTCTGTCCGGATCTTGTTCTCTCAGGCACCCGGCTCATGCCCATAGATCTTGGTGTATCGGTCACAACTATGACGGAGATTACTCCCTGCGGCGTATCCACAACATAGCTACCGGCAATGCGCTCTCTGAAGTGGGCCACACAGCAGCCGCGGATCGCCATTCCCTGGCCGGTACACGGCAAGGCGGGGCTAAAGCCCAATTCGCTTTTGAAATACTGCGCCAGCTTCTCCGGCTCGGCATCGCTGAAGAACTCACGATCGGGTCCGAGATTCTCCTGATGGATTCCTACTAATTCGGCTTGTGCAGCCTTTGCTGTAGATGGCGCTGCGAAGTACAAACTCAGAGGTACCAGCACGATCATTATCGCCGCTGCCGCGGCGAGCGCCGGCCAGAGCTGCCGGCGATGACGACCGGGTGAAACATGTTTCACGGACTTGTCACTCGTCACGGCAGTGGTAGTTGTGTTGAGTTTCTGATAAATCCGGTCGGCAAGCTCCGGGCTGGCATGCACAGAGCCAAAGGCCGAACGCAATCTCTCAGCAATGGCCTTTTTCTCAGCAAGGCGATCTCTGCAGTCCTGACATTGTCTCAAATGGGCAAGGCCGGTCTCCATGCCCTGCAAAATGTCTTCAAATTGTTCGTCAGTTATGTGGTTCATATCTCAGGGCCTCGTCAGTCCCATCTTCTTGGCGTAAGAGGCTAATCTTTCTTTCAACGCGGCACGCCCGCGGCTTGTACGGCTTTTGACCGTGCCTGTCGCAACGCCCGTTATCCGGGCCACATCTTTCTGGCTCAATTGTTCGACATCGATTAAAAACAGTGTCAACCGCTGGTCTTCCGGCAGCTCACTCAGTGCCTTGATAACCTGCTCATCCGAGAAATTCTCTATCAAATCTTCTGCATTCGACCATACTGTCTTGTTGTCACAGCTCTCTTTGGCAATGGCTTGTTCGGCAAGCGGCAACTCGCTGCCGGCGATTTTCTTTCTCCTGAGCTGATCAATCCAGATATTACGCAATATCTGCAGGAGCCACGCCTTACAGTTCGTACCCGGTTGAAACGACTCGAAACGCTCAAAGGCCTTCAAAAACGTCTCTTGCACCAGATCATCCGCCTCCTGACGCCGGCCACAGAGGGCGACAGCCGCCCTGTATACAGCGTCGAGATGGGCAAGAGCAACCTTTTCGAATGTTTCAGCACTGTCCAATATTTGCTTCTCGACTACCTTCTAAACGTTTCAAACAGCCAAATCGTTCCAAACAAGACATTACCCTGGGAAAAAAACATCTTTGATCTTAGCAAAGGCGTTCCAAAGCGTCAAATACTGGTGATTTGTGCTCGTTCATCCTTTGGTTGGAAGACGGATAAGTGTCTCTCCAAGTCAGCCGCCCCGATCTTGATCTCACCTGTAGGTCGGTACTTAGTCAGCGGCAGTGGAGACTATTCGCGCCGAGTCCGGCAGATCGCGGGTTCGGGGACTCCTACGGCTGAATGTCACGAGTCGGCTCCAGACTCCCGGCATGCTCGTCCTGATTCTCTCGCGAACAGCAGGTGAGAGATTCACACTGCTCATAGGCACACGTTTAACGTACTCCAACTCAAAACTGCCAGCAACGCGGCCGTACTTGTATTCGTAGGTGAATCCACTGCGGCGAGCAGGTTTCACCAACGAGCTGTTGGGCACCGAAATGTAGAATTCATCCACGGAGATCACTGACTGATCGCCTTTGTCAACCAGAAGTCCTGATCCGGCGAGAGTCTCGTAGAGCTGCCTTGCTGTCAACTCGGCCGGATCGATGAAGGAAGGCTGTTCGAGAATGAGATTTCCGTAGGGCTTCTCGCCTTCGGGCCCGCGGAAATCGCGCAGTCGCTGCAACGATTCGGCGATTTTCTCCGCATAGTACGGAAAGTGCGTGCAACCCAGAACCACAGTGCCGATGGACTCTGAGTTGTCGCTCAGCCGGTGCCGCTCGAGAAGAGTTGCGGTATGATAGCGAACGTAATTCTCTACAGAGTTGAGCCGCCACGTGGAAGGCAGGCCGAGATCTCCCAAAAGCCCTTCGGACTCAAAATTATATTGCGCAAAGGTAACCGTTCATGGGTATTTTGACAGTATCGGGCAACACACCCGACATCAAA
>CAZLTY010000236.1:0-5472 GCA_964562575.1 uncultured Pirellulales bacterium | reverse complement strand
TTGATCGAGACGCCGAGTGCCTCGGCTATTTCTCGAAATCGCATCTCCTGATGCAGGTGCAGCACGACAATCTCGCGCTGCTCGTAAGGGAGTCGCCCGAGCACATCCTGCAACCGCCGCACTTGCTCGGAGCTGACCGCATACTCCACAGGATCATCCGAATCGGTACGCATACCTTCGGCGGCGTCGAGCCCGACATCCCGGGCTGACCTCAAGCGGTTTCTGTCGCGGGCGCAGTTGGCCACGCACGTTGACAGATAGCCTTTCAAGGTCCCGCTGAGAGTAAAGCCTCCCGCCGTCCGGGCGAACGATACGAATACATCGTGCACCACGTCCTCGGCCTCAGCTCTGTCTTTTAGCAATGTCACAGCCAATCCGAGCAGGTCATCTTTGTACTTTTCATAGAGCCGTCGCAGAGCATCTTTGCTGCCGCGATTAAACTTCCGAACAAGTATCTTCTCGTCGATCATCAAGTCAGCTTATCCAATTCCAAAGAAACGGCCGTTTCTTACTGGTACAACGGATCAGAAGTTCATTTTAGTCTAATTTACCCGCTATCCTGAAACAAAAGCGCATAAAAAAAGCCGACCATTGCGATAGTCGGCCTGATCTGCGAACGGTCTGGCTATCAGTTGTTTGCCTCGCTCTGCTCCACGGCTTTTCGTATTTCTTCGACTTCTTTTGGGATTCCCGACAATTGCTCCTGGGCCATTTGGACCCTGGAATCATCTCCGGTCTGTGTGTATAACTTCACCAGCTCCTTCAAAGCACGCCCCTTACATGAAATCCCCATCGCACGCGTTAATAGCAAGCCTTCTTTGTTGACACCTAATTCTCTGCCCATCTCCAGAATGTGGACAAGATACGCTTCCGCGATTAAGTAGTCCTTGTCGGCCATAAGGGACTCAGTTTCGGCAACTACATCCAATACGTAGCTGCGTATTTCTCGACAATTCTCCTGAATCTCGGCATCGGCTTTTTCCCGGTCCTCGGGCGATAACTGCAAGTATTCACGCTCGGTCAGCGTGTGCATGTACGGGCGAGCGAAAATCTCAAGACTCAGGCTCTTTTCATCTGCGGCTGTTTCCGCCAGCCCCAGTTCTTTCTCCCAGAAGTCGAGAACAAATTCCTCCAACATCTTGTCCTGCTGCTCCTGGGACAGTTGGTCGAATTCATCCCGAGTGACGTCTGATTGCTCATTGTCATCAATTTCCTGCACAGCTTCCACCGGCGATGGCGCCGGTTTCGGGGTCGGACTATCCTCGCCTGTGGAACCGTTGAAGAACAGGAAGACTCCCAAAGCCAGTATTACAAAACTTGCCAACACGCCTGCTATCTTCTTCATTTTTGCTCTCTGTCAATTTCCGGGTTGCCCCAAACGCTTTGACTCCTTAGCCACAGGTACAACGGATCGGAGGCCCATTTTAGTCTAATTTTCCCGCCACTCCGCAAGAAAAATCGATCCTTGCAATTGTCTGCGAAGATCGAAATTGGTTCCAGAAACAACTGGGGCCTGTACCGAGCCAATCAGTACAGGCCCCGAACCTGTGCCAAAGAAGATATTAATCCTGATTTCGCCCATTGGGAGATTGAGCACGTCTTTCACAATAGGCGTGTATTTCCCGCCTCTTCGAACATCACCAATCAGAACTGCCAGTCTGCCACCAATCTCCAACGCCTCGTAGCAGCGTTTCAAACAGACCATCAGAAGCCGTCGGAATGCTCCGTAGCTTTCACAGTTGCCTAAATCATTCGAGTTGCTGTCACTATATCGAATGATATTTCAAGTCATAGAACTCTTCACCGCTATGCTCGAAAAGGGGTGAGCACGAAGTGGGCCTATTCAGTGCTTGTTAGAGTGCCTTAGCCAATCTCTGTTGTTTGGGTCCGTCTGCATCGGGCCGATGTAGGACCTCGCCACAGCGAGGTTGTCGACCCAGAACCGAGCCGGGCCGGTGAATCGCCTGCTGTCAATCCGACATTGGTCATGAACCGAGCAGATCTTGACCGAGGCGGCCTCGCGGATTGGCAGTTGCGTGTGGCGAAATACCTCTGCGCCGTCTTGCCAGAGACGAATCTCCCCGTTGCACCGGCCGGGGGTGTTGAGCTTGACCATCATCTCCAGGCAGAACCAGCGATCCACGGGCAGGGCGTTCTTGGTTCCCGAGAGGACGAATTGATTCAGTCCCTTCACTCCCTGTTCACGTCTGCTCGTTGGGAACCCTGCCGGGCGTGTTGCTTCGCAGTCTCGTCCACCACGCGGCGCCAGTCGGCGCCGGCAAAGATCACGTTGACAATCCGCTTGACTTGCTGGCCCGGTTTGACGTTACCGAAATACGGGTCGGTGTGCAGGCAGGGAATATACTGGTTCGACAAGACGCTCTTGCCGATCGGGGTATAGAGGATCACCGCGCGGGTATCGTCTTTGGAGGTGACGACCGAGAGTCCCAGGTCGAGCGGCTTGTCGATATAGCCACCTCGTTTCTTGGAGAAGGCAAACCGGTACGGCTTGACGCCTTGGACCGGTGCCGCTTTCGCCAGCGCGTCCGGCTTCTCCGTCGCGATATCGGCCAGGGCCGTGATCCGCCCGTTGAGAACGACGTAGGTGTACTTGAAGTTTTCTTTTGAGCTTTGCGGGAAACCGGCCAGGCCTTTGTACTGAAAGCACAGCAGCGGCTTGACGTCGTGCAGAATCTTGGACGAGTTGTTCGCGATCGTCAGGCCAAGCCGCACGCGATTCGGCTCGACGATCCGGGCCGTCGCCCGGACCGTGACGCCCTCTACTCCCCGGCCCGGGATGCTCTCGGCGTCGTAATGGGCCGACTTGCCCTCCTGGTCCACATGCCACGCCGGCGGCCGCGGGTCGCTATAGCGCGTGATCGTGTAGCCCACCGGGCCGTACTCCAGATGTTCGGGGAAGTTCACGTGCAATTGCCCGCCGTCGGGCCAGGGCGAATCGATCCGCACCGTGTAGGCAGCCTTCTCATCGCCGGTGTGAGCGTGCGAGTAGATCCTCATTGCCGAGACGGCGTCGCGTTGTCGGTCTGGGTGGGTCTGCGAGCCTGGGGCGCCGTGGCAGATGGCCGCCCCGACTGCCAACGACAGCACGCAGGCGCATCGGGCCGCTGCCGTCGGTAGTGGATTTCTCATCTTGCTTTTCCCAAAGAAACCTACGGCACAAGCCTGATGTCGTCGAAGTACAAGATCCCCGTGCCGCCTGCAGGAGACGGGACATTCTTGGTGCCGACGCCAATACTGATCGAATTGACATTGGTAAGGTCCGCGCCGAACGCCGCCAAGTCGATGATCCACTCGTTCCATCCCTCTAGCTGGGTTGCGCTCGCGGCGTCATGACTAATCGCGGCTGTGCCGTTGAGGGCGACGAATAGCCCGTCGGCGGCATTGGCCGAGCTTCCTCTGATCCACAGGCTGAGTTTGGCGACGCCTTGGGCGGTCCAATCACGCGGCCAAACCGGTGTCAAGATTGCTTCAGAGGTCTTGTTGGCGTTGTCATAGCGGTAAATCATCGACTGACCGCTGCCGTGAACGATAGTCTGTTCTGCATAAGGCGGCATGTCATTTCCTACAAGAGCCCCGTTTGTCGTGGTTCCGAAACCGTCAATCCACTTGTCGAATATCCTGTTGCTCGCGGCATCGGGCGGGTCAATGTCGTTGTAAGCCTCGAAGTCGTCCACAAGGAGAAAATCGGCAGTCGTGAAGGTCCAGACAAGACCCTTGACAGTTTCGTTCGGATAAACCTCATCCACTCGCCAGGCAAAATTGCTGTCTAAGCCAAGTCCCCCGGGATCATAGCTCTCGGCGCCAAGCGCTTTGGGACCTACGTACTCGGGTGAGGCCGTGGTGGCGATCTTGACCGCATCGGCGTCGGTGCCGAAGTACAACTCGTGCGAAGCCGCGTTGTCGGCCGCAGTCCAGGTAAGCATGGTGTTCATTTGTACGTCCACAGCGCCGTTTGCCGGATCGGGATTGCCTACGGCGCCTGGAGTTGTGAAGGCCCAGATATCGCCCTTGTAGGTCTCGATGCCGTCAAATTCATCGACCCGCCAGTAGTAGACCTTCTCCAGCTCGAGCGGTCCGGGAGTATAGTTTGCAACTCCCACTGTGGCTCCGCCGGTTGCGTTGTCAACATCGTCGTAGCTGTCGCCGATGTAGAACGTGTGCAACTTCGCGCCGTTGCCAGCAGTCCAGTTGAGGGTCGCGTTCGGATCCACGAATCCGGCGCCGTCGGCCGGATCGGGAGAATAGGCTATCTTCGGTGGAATCGAGAAACTCCAGACATTCCCTTTCCAGGGGCTGTTCGGGTCGGCCTCATTGACCTCATCGACTCGCCAGTAATAGGTTGCCCCCGGAGCCAAACCGTCCGGAATCGGAAATCCGGGAAAGCCGACAACAAGGGAGGTTCCGGCTTGATTGCCGATAAATCCCGGCGCGCCGGGAGTGCCGTCATCAACATCGGCGAAATCCTCGCTCAGATAGACATCGTGTGTAACCGCCGAGAGGCCGGCTCTCCAGGAAAGGTTGGCCCACGTGTAGGGGAACAGGCTCCCATCTGCCGGCTTGGGTCCATAGGCTAAGTCTGGTGTGCCCCGTATAGTCGCATAGCTGGGAAGCTCATCCGGTGAGAAACCGCCTTGCGTCGTAAACGCCAAATAGTCCCAGTATTGTTCGCTCGTACATGCGGTGCAGCCGGCGCCGAAAATGAAGCCAATCCAGCTTTCGCCCGCCCCCACGTGCGGTTCGCTTATCACTTCCACATCATCCACATAGATACGGATCTCTTCCGTATCTCTGGCCATTCTCAGAATATGATACTCTGTCATATCGACATCATGCGTGCTGCTGGTATTATTCAGCAGAATGTGATCCGGGAAAAGGTCCAGCCATTGGGAATTGCTCCCATCCTGCATCCCAACCAGCACTTCAAAATCGGCCGACCCGGACTGGGAAAGCACTTTGACGCGTGCCTCGATTGTTGCCTGTTCCATCAGGGCAGAATCCGCTACGTTATATAGGAAGAAGCAGTGATTTACCCCGACATCATCGATATGAAGCTCGCTCTGGTCCGTGACTTCGGCAAAGCTGTTGTCCCCCATAAGCTGCCATGCGTCAGCGCCCAGTGAGGTATCATCAGGCAGTGTGTCTCCCTCGTAGACATATTCCCATGCGGGATCTGCAGCACGAAGCGCAGGTACCCAGAGAAACACCGCCAATATCAACGAAGTTATTCTTATCACTTCTCTCATTCTTCATCCTCCTTATTTTGGCGCATCAACTTCTTCATTCATGTCGCGAAACAACCCGTATGTCAAATGACTGGTAGGCGATTTGACTCCCGTCCAAAAAGTCTGATCAAAGCTCAGATCATCTGGTTTTACATTTTGCACCTTGATTCTTGCATGTTCTTACTGCATTCTACCGATACAGCCGGATGTCGTCGAAGTACATCTGACC
>CAZLTY010000235.1:0-5670 GCA_964562575.1 uncultured Pirellulales bacterium | reverse complement strand
ATCATGCAGGATCTGGCCGAGAGGATGAGGTGGGTCGAGGAGATCGGCGAGCTCAAGCAGCAGCACAGTATTCCTGTCTTGCAGATAGATCAGTGGGAGAACATCCTCGAAGATCACATGGCTAAGGCAGAGCAACTCGGGCTGGATGCGGAATTTGTCAAGGCCGTGTTCGAGCTGATCCACGCCCAGGCGGTGAAGAGACAGTTATAGGCTCAGGATAACAAAACAATGAGCCGACGTATTTCGGCGGCCGAACTGGATATCAGGGACTCGACAAACCATACACAACAACTTCAACGAAACAGCGAAGATCCAGAGGATTCGCAGGACGTTATTGGGTTTGAATATCCAATATCGAACAAGGAATGTCGAATTGAGAATCGAGACTGATTGATCAGGATCTGAGAATCTGTCCCATGTCCTCCATCTCCTGCTGCGCCTTTTTCTTCTTGTGCTTGTGTTTTCCTCTTCCCTTCAAGGTCTCTATCTTGGCGGTGGCCTTGTCCTGCAAGGCGCCCGGCTGGCGGCCTTTGTCCAGCATCTCCTCCAACGCGATTACACCGGTGTCATAGAGGCGCCAGAGGTGCTCGTCGAGGAGCTGCATTCCCAGCTTCTTGCCGGTTTGAATGCTGGAGTCGATTCGGTATGTTTTGTTCTCGCGGATGAGGTTGGCGATAGCGGGAGTCACGACCATAAACTCGTAGGCGGCGATTCGGCCCCGGCCGGTGGCCTTGGGGCAAAGCGCCTGGCTGAGCACCGCAATCAGATTACTGCTCAATTGAATGCGTATCTGCTCCTGCTGGTTGACGGGGAAAACGTCGATTAGTCGCGTAATCGTACCTGCGGCACTTGTGGTGTGCACTGTGCTAAAGACAAGGTGGCCCGTCTCGGCGGCTCGCACGGCCGCTTCGATTGTTTCGAGGTCACGCAATTCGCCGACGAGAATCACGTCGGGGTCCTGCCTCAGAACGCGTCTCAACGCCTCGGAAAAGCTCGGAACATCGACGCCAACCGACCGCTGATTAATAAGTGATTTCTTATGGTTGTGATAGTATTCTATCGGTTCTTCAATGGTTATAATGTGGCGGTCGAAGTTCGTATTGATATAGTTGATCATAGTCGCAAGTGTGGTCGTTTTGCCACATCCGGTTGGGCCTGTCACCAAGAACAGCCCTCTTGGTCTGCGGCACAAGGCCTGACAAATCTGCGGCAAGCCTATTTCCTCAAAAGTGAGGATCTTGGACGGGATAAGACGAAGAACCATGGCGAGATTGCCTTTCTGCCGAAAGACTGAGACACGAAATCTCCCTTTGTCAGCATAGGCAAAGCCGAAGTCGGTTCCACCTTCCTCCTGAAGCTCCTGCTGGTTGCGGTCCGGCGTGATAGACCTCACTAGCGCCTCGGTGTCGTCGGGCTCGAGGACCTTGGTTTCCAAAGGTCTGAGCCCGCCGTCGATTCTCAATACCGGCGGCTGGTTGGTCGTAAGGTGAATATCTGAAGCGCCCATATTAACGCAGGCCTCCAGCAATCTGTCCATGTTTACAGTTGCCATCTATAAATCCTCAAAAAGTACATTGCCTCTAGTCTGCTGCTTCACCTTCTGTCTGAGTGATTCTCACCACCTCAGCCGGTGTCGTTACTGCGCCGAATATCTTGAGCTTGCCGTCTTCCATCAGGCTCTTCATTCCACTTGCCTTGGCGGCCTTTCTCAGTTCGGTTGTCGGTGCTCTCTTGAAGGCCAGGTCTCTGATCTCGTTCGTCATTTCGAACATTTCAAATATTGCGATTCGCCCCTTGTACCCCGTGCCCTGGCATTGCGTACATCCGGCGCCCTTGTGCGGAGGGTGTTTGGCGACGTCTTCGGCGGTTATTCCGAGCGACTCCAAATGCTCCATGTTCGGATTCTCATCGACTACATTGCATTTCTTGCAGATGACTCTGACGAGTCGCTGGGCCATGATAGCCTGAATGGAGCTGGCCACGAGAAACGGCTTGACACCCATATCTATCAGACGCGTAATCGCGCTTGGGGCGTCATTGGTATGTAATGTGCTGAAAACCAGGTGCCCCGTCAGCGCCGCCTGGATTGCGATGTCGGCCACGACGCCGTCTCGAATTTCACCGATGAGAATGATGTTGGGTGCCTGTCGAAGCATTGCCCGGAGAATCTTGTCAAACGTCAGTTCGATCTCATCCTTGACCTGGCATTGATTCATCCCGGCAAAGTTATACTCCACCGGGTCTTCGGCGGTGATGATCTTCTTGTCGGGTTTGTTGAGTTCCTGCAACGCCGCATAAAGTGTTGTGGTTTTTCCGCTACCGGTAGGACCCGTGACCAGAAAGATGCCGTTAGGTCTCTTGATTATGCGCTGGAACCGCTCGGAATTCTCCTGCGCGAATCCCAGCGCTTCGATGCCGATATTGACCGCGTCGGGGCGCAGAATTCGCAGCACGACGCTGGGCCCGTGGACGCCCGGCAGGGACGAGACACGAAAATCGATGTCCATGTTGGCAATCTCGCGTTTGATACGACCGTCCTGCGGCAGCCTTTTCTCGGCAATGTCCATACCCGAGAGAATCTTGAAACGAGTGACCAGCGGGGCCTGCATTGACTTGGGAATGTTGTCCCGTTCAAGGCAGACACCATCGACACGGTATCTTATCCGCACCCTGTCGGCCATCGGTTCGATATGTATGTCACTGGCGCGCATGTGAAAGGCGTTGTCGATTATAAGGTTCACCAATCTAATGATGGGAGCATCGTCGTCGGGGTCGGCTGCCTGAGCGCGAAGTGTCTCGGCTGCCAATTCGTGGCCGACCTCGGCAAGCTCGGCTGCCGTTGCGTCGATACTATGCTTGAGTCTGTCTTCTTCTTCGTCGTCCGCTTGCTCGAAGGAATCTTCGAGGTACTCGCGGATTTTCGTGGGGCTCGCAAGATAGCATTCCGGCTCGGTGTTCAGGCGGAAGCGAATGGCATCCATCATCTCCAGGTCCGACGGGTCGCTGATAATCAGTTTCAACCTGCCGTTACTCATGTCCATCGGGATGACATTGTGTCTCTTGACGATCTCATCCGGCAGGGCTTTCGCCGCTTCGGGCGAAATCGAAGCGGTAGCCGGATTTATGTATTCCATCCCAAATTGCTTGGCGATGCATTTGGTCAGATTTTCTTCATCTATCAGCCCCTGTTCGAGCAGTACTTCGCCGACGCGTTTGTTATTGCTTTTTGACGCCTTTATTGCATTGATTAGGGCCTGCTTTTCCACAAGACCGGCCTTATATATTATTTCGCCCAATTTCCTGCGTTTTTGTGCCATATTCTCCTCAGTAATCTGCGTGCCCCAGTTAGGGTCATTATAACACTTACAGCGCAGATAGTCAAACGTTCAATTTCAAGCGGAGCATATTCAGTGCAGTTTGAGCCGATCGGAGCCGTACGAACCGCCTGTTGTGGGTGAAAAGACAGCGTTTCGTCTCACAGCCCTGCTCGGAATCGACACTTACATATACAAGTCCGGAAGGTTTTTGTTCGGATCCACCACCTGGACCGGCTATTCCGGTTATGCCGATCGCAAAATCTGTACCGGCTCTCCTCCTTGCGCCGCGGGCCATCGCCTCGGCGACCTGCTCGCTGACGGCGCCGTGTTTGTCAATCAATTCGGCGGGTATGCCCAGTTCGCTGCTCTTGGCCTGGTTGCTGTAGGTTACCCAGCCGCAGGTGAAGTACTCACTCGCCCCGGGGATGTCGGTCAGCAGCTTGGCCAGCAGGCCTCCGGTGCAGGATTCGGCCACGGCGAGAGTCTTTCGGTGCCGCCTGAGCTTTTCGCCCACTACCTGCCCGAGGCTCTGCTCAGCGCTGCCGTAAACCAGCTCTCCGAGCGTCTTGCGCAGTGATTGCTCGTCTTTAAGGGCCATCCGCTCAGCCGTCTCGGCACCCTGGGCCGTAGCGACGATGTGCAGGGTAATGACGCCGAACTCGACCGTGCAGTTGATCAGAGGATTCCTGCCTCGCTGCATGATCGTCTCGAGCCGCTGGGCGATCGTCGATTCACCGGCCCCGAAGCATCTCAGTTTCCTGACCACGACAGCCTGGTCGCCGGCGAATTGCCGCAACTCAGGCAGAACCGACTCGGCGAACATCTGCTTCATTTCCAAGGGCACGCCGGGCATGGCAAAAAACAACCTGCCATCCGATTCAGCCATGATCCCCGGTGCAGTGCCGCGATTGTTCGCCAGCGCCCTGGCCCCAGTCGGCAGAAAGGCTTGAATCTCGTTCTTGGCCGCCATTTGAAGATTCCGTCCTGCGAAATACTCCCGCATCTTCTCCAGAAGCTCGTTTTGCAATTTCAATTCGGCGCCGAGGAATTTTGCTAGCGCCTGGCGTGTTAGATCATCATCTGTAGGCCCCAACCCTCCGGTCGCTATCACCACCTCGGCGTCCGCACTCGCCAGGGCGAATGCCCGCACGATTTGCTTGATCTCATCGCCCACGGCATAAGTGCTGACAACCGGCATCCCAATCGAAAGCAGCCCGGCGCACAAATGCGCAGCATTAGTATCCACCGTCTGCCCGGTGAGAAGCTCATTGCCGATACTGACAATACATGCCTTCTTCATAAGATGCGGATTCTAATTGCGCCCGTGCGCGGAAACAAGGGAAAAGCTCTTCGTGCTGTTTCCTAGCAAGTCGGAGCGGCCATTCTTTGGGCAACTCACGTCTTGACCGTTGATGAGTTCGACTACGGGGACATGATCCTTGACATCATACGGTCGCCCGACCGGCCGTTCCCAGCATCGGCTTCTCAGAACGAGAGGCAGCCCGCGCTGTCCCTGATTTCGGAGTTAGTTGGGATTCGTCAGTTGGAACTGACCCCAACCTGTAACGCGCTTGACTACAAGTATCGCTCTGTCGTCTTGTTCGGCAGGAGTATGAGCGATAGACTCTTGGTCGCCCGGAGCTGCGTTTGTGCTCGACGCCAGGATTCGGGGAGTACCCGTCGGATTTGGCGTCCCTGAATACAGATACAGGTCGAAATCCCCGTCAGGGGGATTAGCCAAAATCACACGGCAGTCGATCTCAGGTGACAGCACTACACGTCTCGCCCATGCACGCCGATCAGCCGGGTCCTCTCCCAACACATCACGTTCGGAGGACCCCCATTCGTACTCAAGAAAGACCGCCTCAACGGCTGCATCCGCATTGACGATCCCATATCCCTCGTACGGGTCTTTGCCCACTGGATAATTCATAGGCCCGGGCTCAGCGCGTTGCAGAGTCGGGCTGAAAAGACCATCCTCATCCTCCCGTGATTCATTCGTTTCCGTGGCTGTAGCGCACAGCACCATCTTTACAAAGAGTGCATCATCAGAGGAGTAAAAGTCCCAGAGGTCATTTGGATCTGCACCGGCCTCCAGTCGCTTCTGCTGCAAGGCGTCAATAACCAGCCCAGCACAACCTGCGACAAAAGGGGCCGCTACAGAAGTGCCGACTTTGTTTGTGTAGTCGTTGGGCTCCAGATCCGGCCAAGCCGGGCCGTCACAAGTGCCACTGTCCACAGACATAATAGCATGTCTGTAGTTGCGCGAATAATCAGGGAGAACAGGAGTAGGGGGCCAGCCCCATAGGTGTTAAGCTAAGCTGACGTTTTTTTGGCCGATTGGTTTGCTATC
>CAZLTY010000234.1:0-5684 GCA_964562575.1 uncultured Pirellulales bacterium | reverse complement strand
CGCCGGTCTGGGCTGCTGGCCCTGTCTCATCATCATCTCGGCCATATACCCGGTGACGTCATCACCCATCACAGGCAGTGAGCTGAGCACGCCTATCTTTCGCTTCTGGCGCGTAACCGCGGTGTCTATCAGGTAGCTCACGTCGTATTCGACAAAATTCTGCCGGTCGGGCGAGAAAAACGGTATGGCCTTCTCGACCCCGAATTGTGTCTGCACAACCAGGCCGAAGAAAAAGCTCTCCTCTTCTGTAATTGGGAATCGCCTGAGGCCGTACTTCATCGCCTGTGACTCTTCGTCGGAAAAGGGCCGTGGATCGACGATTTCCAGCTCGACCATGCCGTTCGAGGCTGAGACGTACTCCTCCAGCAACGCTCTGACGAACTGGTAGTAATTGTTGAAGAATCTGATCTGGTCAGGCCCTTTCAACGCAGCGGTCTTCGCATAGTAAAGCTTTGCCTTGATGGGCTGATTGAGCTTGCTGAGAATTGATTTTGTCCCGTCCGAAAGCGTGTAAAGCTGTTGGTCGGTAATATCGAGTTTGAGAGACGTTCCAATGTTCTGGGTGATGCTTATCGCGGAGAAGACAATCACCAGAACAAGGCCTGCTCCAACAATGGCTCGTATCGTTCGGTTCATTATCTTGCCTTCCTTTCATCCAAAATAATAGTGCAGGCGGCAATCCACCCGACGATCAACAGTACGAAATACGAAAGATCACCAAACAGAAGCAATCCCTTCTGAATCGACTCGAAATGCGTCTGGAAACTCATGCCCTCTATTGCCGAGACAAGTCCGGCCGGGAGGAAAGTCGACATGTAGTTGAGTGTTGAAGGCATGCCTGCGAACACAAGCACGGCGCAGGCGACCACTGACAGGACGAAACTGATCACCTGGTTCTTGCTAAGGGCTGAGAAGAAGCAACCGATAGCGAGAAAACCGCCGGCCATTAACAGGCTACCTAAGTATCCCGTTATGATCAGGCCGATATCGGGATCACCAAGGTAGCTGACCGTTATCACCATCGGAAAGGTCAGTGACAGGGCGATCCCCAGGAAGAGCCAGGCGGCGAAGAACTTGCCCAGCACCGCCTGCGTTATCGTTATCGGCAGAGTCAATAGCAACTCGATCGAGCCGGCCTTTCGCTCTTCGGCCCAGAGCCGCATCGCCGTTGACGGCACCATGAAAACGAACAACAGCGGCAGATTCTTGAAGAAAGCCGCCATGTCCGCCTGGCGCATCCCGTAGAAACCCTCCTTGAACGCGAGGTATCCTGAGAAGAACAGGAAGATCACGAGAAATACGTAGGCAACAGGTGTTGCGAAGTAGCCCCTTAATTCTCTTTTGAATACTGCCAGGAAACTATTCATTTATTAGGCTCCTATAGCAAGAGGTGCAACTGCACGCTTGTCATTCACACAGCAACTCTCTCATGCGCTTTTGGCTTTCTTGCCGGTTTGGGTTGTGGTGATTTTGCGAAAAACGCTGTTGAGACTACACTGGTGCTGTTCCTTCAAGTCCTTGGGAGTGGAATCCACCAGTACCCGTCCTTTGGCAATGATTATCGTTCTCGTGCACACGGCTTCCACCTCCTCGAGGATGTGGGTCGAGATAATAATGCACTTATCCTTGGCCATCCTGTTTATGAGTTTTCTGACCTCATGCTTCTGGTTGGGGTCCAGGCCGTCGGTGGGTTCGTCGAGAATCAGCACTCTGGGATCGTGAATGAGTGCCTGAGCCAGCCCGACACGGCGTTTGTATCCCTTCGAGAGCGTATCGATGGTCTGGTGGTATACCGACTCAATCGAACAGGCCGGGACCACGCGGTCGAGCGCCTGCTTGCGCGCCCTGCCTCTGATTTCTCTGGCGTCGCAAATGAAGTTGAGGAAGCCTCCAACCGTCATTTCACTGTACGCCGGCACATTCTCAGCCAAATATCCGAGCGACTTCTTGACTGCGGTCGGGTCCTCAAGAATGTCATGTCCGCATACGGACGCTGTCCCGCTGTCGGGCTTGAGAAAACAGGCCAGGATTCGCATTGCGGTGGTCTTGCCGGCGCCGTTGGGTCCGAGAAGACCGAGAACTTCTCCTTTTTCGACATTGAACGATATACCGTCAACAGCAACGACCGGCCCGAAACGGCGTCGAAGTTCTTTGACTTCTATCATATCTTTCTCCACAAAACACAGAACCAATTTTGCCCCGCAATCCAGCTCGACTGTTGCGGAATTGTACAAATCTACTCAAAAAATCTCGACTGTCAAGCTTTAACCGGACAAAATTTGGATGTCCACCTGCTCGCCCGAACCCGCCTCTAAGGACCGTGCACGAAATACATTCCCGAATTTGGGGGCCAAGTGTATGGCAGATTTGGTTGCGACGATTGAGTGGAACCGGAAGCGTAGCTGTTCTACGTTGAGGATTCCACGAATGAGGAACAGCCAAAGATGCCGTGCAATTGGGCGACAAAACGGGAAGTTATTTCGTGCATGGTCCTAAGGGTGCCCAATGGGCCGGATCTTCCCAAAAATTCTTGACAGTCAATACTGCGGATAGGATGATTTTGTTCAGAATCTTCTAAGCGCAAGACTTTTGAGGACTTATGAGCAGAGTAGCTAAAGTAAAATTCACCGACTATCACCACAGCATCGCCCGAGCCCTCGATCTAGTGGCCGCTGCCGATCGGCTGCCGCAGCAGGGGCTTATCATAATCAAGCCGAACCTGACCAATTCTTCACCTCCGCCGGTCACAACGAGTGTCGAGGCCGCCGAGGCTCTGTACAACTACTGTAAGGCCCATACTAAAGCGGAGATTGCCATAGGTGAGGGCTGCGGCAGCGGGGTGACCGCCGAGGTCTTCGCCGCTCTGGGATATACGGACCTGGCCGAAAAGCACGGCTTACGTCTTATCGAGTTCAACGATGCCGAGACCACTCTTCTTGAGGACGAAGATGTCCTGCAGTTGAAACAGTTTCACATTCCGTCGATAGTTCGCGATGCCTTCGTAATCTCACTGCCGGTCCTGAAAGACCACAGCTTTACCAAGACGACCATTGCGATGAAGAACATGTTCGGCATCGCTCCGGGGAAATTCTACGCCGGCGGATGGAACAAGGCTCAACTGCACAGTCCCTCGACAGATAAATCGGTCGTGGACATCTGCCGATACAAGAAACCCGACCTGTCGGTGGTTGATGCCTCGGTTGCGCTGACGGGGATGCACCTGTCCGGCACGCCGAAGAAACTCGGCCTGATACTTGCGAGCTTCGATCCGGTCGCGGTCGATACAATCGGCAGCGAGCTTCTGGGACACAACCCCAAAAAGTTGCCATACCTGACTCTGTCCGACGGCCTACACGGCCAGATGGACAACATCGAGATAGTGACCGGCTGAGATGTGCTGTTGCCGTGCTTTGAGGGTTTCGCGACTATTCCGCCATTTCGATCGAACAAAGCAACATTCTGTCATTTCGACCGAGCGAAGCGATACCCTGTCATTTCGACCGAGCGCAGCGAGTGGAGAAATCTATTCAAACGCTCAAATTCCACTTTCCCGATAGTCGTCCTATTTCTGAAACGCCGTGATAGGAGCCTGTCGGAGAACCCGATCTGGCTTCGAGCGGCTTGTTTTGCGACTGGTCGGCGTCCGGCTGCATCGACGATATACAGCGATATCGCCTGCTTCGCTGTACTTGCCAGTCACAAAACCGCTCGCTCTCGGGCCGACGACGGGGTTTTCTGACAGACTCCTAGCGGGCGGGCAATTCCAGCCAGATACCCCTGAAGGTCTTCTTGCTGGGATCGAGCAGGAATTTGTTCGGGCACGTGCCGTCTTTGCGGTACTCTCCTTCCAAACACTCATGCGGGCCGGTGACTTTGATGGGCAGAGAACCATCGTCGCTGAGAAGCAGGAACCTGCCCAAATTCTCGAACGGCACCAGCGCCTCAGGAGTGAACTTGTCTCTATTTGAACTCAAGCTCCGTATCTTCGCCGGCGGGACGTTCGGCTGGCCCGACCAGCGATACAGAGCATACTCGTCATCCTCATCGAAGCTGCCCGCAACAATGAAATACGCCTCGCCGAAGCGGCAGTACCCCATGCTCCTTACTCCCAGCCCCGCCAAATCCCACAGCATCGGTTCGCCGAAAATCGGCCGTTTGCGCCGCTCGATTACACGCCCGGCATTGCGCAGCGGCACGACAATCGCTCTTGAGCGGCGGCTTGCCCTGTCAACTACCCTGGGATTTCTAAAGCCTATGTAGACCGTCTTACCGTCCGCCGAGGCGCAAAGCGCCTCGATGTTGAGACCGTCTTCCTTCGGCGCGAGTTTCTCACGGTCTTTCTTCTTCAGGTCGGCGCCGAATCGAGTCGCTTTGACCAACCCGAGACGACCGGCGGTCCTGGTCTTCAAAAGCTCGTGAACCAGCGTCTTGCGAGGCTCACCCACCGGGCGCACGGTCACGCTGCTGTCATTAACACGGACGTCGGTAGCGAAAAAACGATACCGGTTGGGCCTCATCTTGCCGTCCTTATTCCGACCGTGGGATGTAATCCAATAGATGCGACTGCCGATCTTCGTCGCCCCCTCGATATCCGCCTCCGGATGCTCAGGATCAATCCCAAGAAGCGCCGTCAGATCGTACGAAAAAACCGGCATCCCGGCCTTACCGGTTCGGTAAACCCTCAGCACATTGTTCTCATCGTCGGCGACGATGAACATATCCTCACCAATCGCCACCGCAGCCGAAGCATCACTCGCCCCGCGAAAAACGAGTTTTTCGGCCGCGGGCCCGCCACTGCCGGCAGAACTCGCCGCGCTGCACACCGAAACAACGAATAAGACTATGCCAATGGTTTTCATCTGAGATTTCCACAAAATCCATCAAAATGCGGTTCATCCAAATATTCGCTCTTTTTGGCCTTCTTATCAAGCAGATTGAAGAAGAAGCATCAATATTTGTCCGCGAGGGCTGAAAAAGGCTTCTTGTGGTCCCGAATTTACCTGTTTTCACTTGACGAGCGAGGTTTATATATCGTAGATTGCGTGCCAGTCAGCTTAAGAAGAAGCATCTTGTCTGGTCAATTCGATCTGTGGGCACGCTTGCCGGAAACGGCGCCGGTTGTCCTGGAGCCGAAAACTTGGGGGGCGGAGGATATTAGGATTATAACTGCGAGAAGCTCACGAGTTCCAAGAACAATCCCTTTGCTGACACCAGTCTGGTTTGCCGGCTTTGATGCCTGGGCTCAATACGGCTGAGGGTGTCGGGTAAAAACCTGATGAAAGAACACTGCAAACACTACCATTGAAAGGAGATGTCAGATGATTGGCAAAGACATTGGCGCGACCAGTATCGTGGCGAGCTTGGTTCTCCTGAGTGCATTAGGTGGAGCCAACGCTCAGGACTTCGAAGTAACAGTGGAGACTGTGGATCAATATGGCAATCCTCTGGATGGAACCGTATGGATCTGGGGATTCTCTCCCATGCCTTCACCCTTTACTTATGTGCAGACAAGCGGCGGGACGCGGGCATTTCATGGAAAATGGGGGGGGCTGGAATCCGGTTGGGTGGAGGTGTTGGGCTACTCCGAAGGCACAACGTACACGATAAATGCCCTGACCAGAGAGATGACTTCTGTGTCCACGCCCGGCCGGTACAGAGTCGAATTCGTATTTGAGTCCATCGAC
>CAZLTY010000233.1:0-5831 GCA_964562575.1 uncultured Pirellulales bacterium | reverse complement strand
GTTAAGGGGAACCATCTGGCTTCGGCTGGGGGGTGTTTGAAAAGGTCTCTCCGACATGATTACAGGATCTACAGAGATATTATTAACCACTAATTCACACAGCCTGCCCTGAGCCTGCCGAACGGGAATCTACACAAATCTTGAAAGGTTTGTGGACAGAGCATTTCCTTTGTTGGTTACTTCTTTGAGTTAATCCGCGTAATCAGTGAAATCCGCGGTTTCAATTCAGTGTCTATTAGCGTCAATTCGTGGTTAATGTAAATCTGCGTTAATCAGTGAGATCCGCGGTTCTTTTTGCCTTTCTCCTTTTTACTTTCTCAGTAGCTGTTTTTACTTCTGCCTTTTTACCTTTTACTTTTGACTTTCTCTACCCTCTGTGGCGTTTGCGAAATGACGAATCAACTGTTCTGTTTCTTCCCAGCCGATGCACTTGTCGGTCAATGATAAGCCGTATTCTAGGTTCTCCGGTGTGTCGACAGGTTGATTGCCTTCGCGCAGGAAACTCTCGAGCATCACGCCGGCTATCAACCGATTGCCGGCGGCGATCTGCTCGGCGACGTCAAACAACGCCTGCCTCTGGCGTTTGTGGTCTTTGTTCGAGTTGGCGTGGCTGCAATCGATTACGATTCCGGTCGAGAGATCTGCTTTCTGCAGCAAGACTCCGGCGAATGCAACATGCTCGGAAGCATAGTTCGGCCCGCGGGCGCCTCCCCGCATGACCAGGTGCCCGCACTTGTTGCCGCAGGTCTCGGCGACGACGACCTTGCCGCCTCCGTCAATGCCCATGAAGGAATGGCCGCTGGCCGCGGCTTTGATGGCGTCGATGGCGGCGTTGAGATTGCCGTTCATGGAGTTCTTGAAACCGACAGGCATCGAAAGGCCGCTTGCCATCTGACGATGTATCTGAGACTCGGTCGTTCTGGCGCCGATGGCGGCCCAGGACACGAGATCGGCGGTGTACTGTGGAACGATGGGGTCCAGAAACTCGGTAGCCGTGGGCAACTTCAGCTCTGCAACCGAAAGCAGCAGGCTGCGCGCCCGCCGCAAGCCCTCTTCGATATTGTACGAGTTGTCCAGGTCGGGATCGTAGAGCATGCCCTTCCAGCCCAGTGTTGTCCGGGGCTTCTCAAAATAGGTTCGCATGATTATCAGAACCTTCTCGTTCACCTTGTCCTGCAGTTCAGCGAGCTTACCGGCGTATTCAAGCGTCGCCTCGCAGTCATGGAGCGAACACGGCCCGGTAATCACTAATCGGCGTTTGTCCTTGTTTGCGAGGATGTTGTAAATACTCACGCGAGAACTTGCCACCAGGCGAGCTATATCGTCGGCTTCCGGCAACTGGCTCTTAAGCTTGTCCGGAGTGATCAGCGGCCTGAAACGCAATATGTTTAGATTGTCGGTCTGTTCCATAGATGGCCAGTCCTCACAAGGATAAACACGAGAATAACGAATATTTCTATATGGGGGTCATTTTAGCAATTTGCCCGGGCGGCGACAACAGTTTCACCTTTGGAACGGTGGTTGCTCTCTTGTCGCCGGTGTGTTATATTGGCGTGCGTTTGAAAAAGGTGATTTGAAATTCTTATCAAGGATACGCCATGAAGCTTAAGCTAACAGTAATATCTATTTTGATGGCTCTTTTGTCGTTCTCATGCCGACAAGAAGAGGAAAAGCCGCAGCAGCAGCAGGCTCAGCCGCAACAGCAGGTTCAGCCACCGCAGCAAGTTCAGCCGCAACAGCAGGCCCATGCCGGCGTTAATATGCGCACGGGCGTTGTCCAGGAGGTGCTTCAGGCTACGTCTTACACGTATTTGAACGTGAAAGAGGACGATCGTGATTCCTGGATCGCTGTTACCAAGCGAGAGACAAAGGTCGGAGAGACAGTTTCTTTTTCGGCCGGCCTCGAGATGAAGAATTTCGAGAGCAAAGACCTGCAGAGAAAGTTTGAGTCGATCTATTTTGTCGACAGGATCGTTAGCGGCGAATCCCGGCGCGCCGGGACCGCACATGGGCCCATGGAGGCTCCTCGGCGGACGAAACCTGCCCTGGAGAAGAAGGAAATTTCGATTGAGCCGGCTGAAGGTGGAATAACAATCGCCGAGCTATTGGCCAATACGGATACTTATGCCGGCAAAGCCGTTCGGATCAAGGGCCAGGTCACCAAGGTCAATCGAGCGATCCTGGGCAAAAATTGGGTCCATCTTCAGGACGGCACGGACGCCTCGGGCAAATTCGATCTGACGATCACAACCCAGGAACAAGCCAATGTCGGGGACGTTGTCACGTTCGAAGGGACGATTGTCCTGAACAAGGATTTCGGGGCCGGATATGTTTATGAAGTTCTCATGGAAGAAGCCAAGCTACAAACGCAATAGAGCTTTCTTTTTAGAGCGGTATATTCCTTGATCGGCGGCAGGCCCATCCCGGCAAAGTCCAAATTGCGGGCACATAATCGGCTCGACACGAAGATTCGATCTGATCCACAGTTCCGGGCCAAGAGTCACCGAGACAGTGGAAAAGGGGATTAGACTCGTGATGAGATTTGTCCTGATCGAGATATTGGTGGTTGCGGCCGCAGCCGTGGCATATTCGAGCACGTCACCGGCGGCTTCGGAGCCTCCAATTGCCGGCTCTGCGAGCTGCCGGGACTGTCACGAACACTTCTACAAGCTCTGGGCTTCGTCACACCATGGATTGGCGATGCAGCCTTACACCGCGGCGTTCGCCGGGGCGAATCTAACAGATCAGACCGGTGACATCGAGATTGGCTCGTCTCGGTATCGCGCTGAAATAGAACCCGGCAAAGGCTGGGTGCGCGAAACAGGCCCCGAAGGCCAAAAGACTTATCCGATCACTCAAGTCCTGGGCGGCAAGAACGTTTATTATTTCCTGACACCGTATGAAAAGGGACGCCTTCAAACCTTACCGGTAGCCTATGACGTAAACAAGAAGCATTGGTTTGATACGGCGGCCAGCGGCGTGCGTCACTTTCCCGGCGCCGATAACGATCAGCCCGTGCATTGGACCGACCCATTTTACACATTCAACACGTCCTGCCATGGCTGCCATGTCAGTCAACTTTCGACCAACTACGATCTGAAGACCGATACGTACCACACGACCTGGGCCGAACCGGGTATCAATTGCGAGACCTGTCACGGGCCTGCCGATCGGCATGTCAGGCTATACCGGCAAGCGGCCGTCACAGGCAGCAAACCCGGCGACTTGGGCCTGATCAGCACGAGATCGTTTTCCGTCGAGCAGACCAACTCGATGTGCAACGCTTGTCACGCCAAACTCAGTCCGGTCAGCCCCTCCTTCACGCCCGGCGACGAGTACTTCGATCATTTCAATCTGATCGCCCTGGAGCATGCGGATTTCTATCCTGACGGGCGCGACCTGGGCGAGAATTACACCATGACGAGCTGGCGTATGAGCCCATGCGCCAAGGGCGGCGAGCTGGATTGCATGCACTGTCATACGTCGAGCGGCCGCTACCGTTTTGAAGATCGCGCCCGGGCCAATGACGCCTGCAAGCCGTGCCACGAAGAACGGGTGGAAAATGCCGAAGCACACACGCATCACCCCGCTGACAGCGAAGCAGGCAGATGTATCGCCTGTCACATGCCGATGACGAAGTTCGCTCACATGAATCGCAGCGACCATTCGATGCGTCCGCCGGCGCCCGCAGCCACCCTGGCCTTCGAGAGCCCCAATGCGTGCAACCTCTGTCACACGGGCGAAGGCGAAGATACCGCCTGGGCTGACAATCACGTGCGCCAGTGGTACGGCGGCGATCATCAGAAAGAAGTGGTGGATCAAGGCCGCCTGATAGATGAAGCTCGCAGGGGCAATTGGGCGAACCTGGGCAAAATCATCCAGTACATAAGCGATGAGGACCGGGACGAGATATTCGCCGTCTCGCTGATCAGGTTGTTGAGAGCTTGCGATTCGCCGAAGAAATGGCCCGGCATCATCAGGGCTTTGAAGGAGGACCCTTCGCCGCTGGTCAGGGCCGGCGCCGCCGAAACCCTGGACGGCTATCTCGCGCCGGAATCGCTCGAAGCGCTGCTGGCGGCTACTAGTGACAACTATCGGCTCGTCCGCGTGCGCGCGGCGGCCTCTCTTGCCGGCATTGGATCCGAAGGGCTGCAGGGGGAACGTCAAAAGGATCTGCAAAAGGCTACCGCCGAATACCTGGAGGGCCTGACGGCCCGGGCGGACGATTATGTCAACCATTACAACCTGGGCAACTTCTACCTCACCCGTCGCCAGACGAATCAGGCCATCCGCTCCTTTGAGACGTCTATCAAGCTGCGCAGCGACTACCTGGCTTCTCACGTGAATGCGGCGTTCGCCTACAATGCGGCGGGCAAGAACGACAAGGCCGAGGCGAGTTTCCGAAGAGCCCTGGAGCTGGACCCCAACAGCGTGGCGGTCCATCTCAACCTCGGCATGCTTCTCGGCGAGCAGTCGCGCCTGGACGAAGCCGAAGAGACCTTTCGCAGGGCTCTGAAAGTGGATCCCAATTCGGCGGTCGCGGCGTATAACCTCGGTGTGATTCTGGCTGCCAAACATCCGCCCGAGGCTCTCAAGTGGTGCCGTACGGCCTACCGATTGCGGCCCGACGAGCCCAAATATGGCTATACGTATGCATACTATCTCTATCAGAATGGGGATGCCGACAAGGCCGTCAACGTCCTGGAGGGTATGGTCAACCGTCAGATTCCGTCCTCCGATGCCTACGCGCTGCTGGCAGCGCTCCATCAGAGGCGCGGAGAACTCAACAAGGCGATCGAAGTATATCGGGCCGCTGCGAGAAACAGCCAATTGCCGCAACGCGACAGAACTGCTTTCGAAGCAATGATCCAGAGGCTTCGATAACATCGCCGCTATCAGTAACGTCTCTTTGTCTATCCACCCGACCTCAATTGATCCGTAAGGTCTGATAATTCGAATGGATGGAAACTGAAAATGTGATGAAAAAGCCTCTTTCGAAGCCGAAACAGATTTAGCGGAACAATCAAAAAGTCGAAAAAGGTATAGATAAAGGTAAACAAAGGGCAGGGAAGGCTGCGCAGCCTTCTCGCGTGGCAAACAGAAAAATGAGTTCCATAGACTACCAGATGCTCGACAAGAGCAGACTCACACTTGTGATCAGCGGAAAGCTGGATGCCGAGAGCACGAGCAGTCTCTGGACTCAGGCCCTTCGGAAGGTTGGCGAAACCGAGCCCGCAATGTTGGTCGTGGATGCGACAGGCGTGGACTATTGTGACGGGGCCGGGATGGCGCTTCTGCTGCAACTTAAAGCTACCCAACAACGCAACGCCGGCCAGATCCAGATCAAAGGCCTGCCGAGTGAGTTCGAGCAGCTCCTGACACTTTTCGATCCCGGCAAGGTCAGTGGACCCGAGCCGAGAGCCAATTCATTCGTGCGTCTTGCCGAAGGCGTTGGCCAAACCGCGGTCAGGTTGCTACAGGATTTCAAAGCGCAGGTGAGCTTCACCGGAGAACTTTTTGTAAAGCTCCTGGGCACGGTGGTTCGTCCGGGGACTCTGCGGTTGAGAGATACCTTCCTGATCGCAGAAAAGGCCGGTGCCGATGCGGTCGGCATCACGGCTCTGCTGGGCTTGCTCATCGGACTGATCCTGGCCTTTCAGTCGGCTATCGCGATGCGCAAATTTGGCGCCGAGATATTTGTTGCCGATCTTGTCACCATATCACTCTTTCGCGAGCTTGGGCCTTTACTGACGGCTTTTGTCATAGCCAGTCGCAGCGGGTCGGCATTCGCCGCCGAGCTGGGGACCATGAAGGTCAACGAAGAGATTGAC
>CAZLTY010000232.1:0-5858 GCA_964562575.1 uncultured Pirellulales bacterium | reverse complement strand
GTCTTCCTCGATGCCTGTAACTGTCGCGTCCAGGCCCATAAGTATTGCCTTGACCGCGGGATCGTTTAACAGTTCGTTTCTCCTTTGACCTGTCGTTTTTGGCTTGCCCGTGCTCGGCTCGGTTTGTGTCTGCTCGCCGGCGGCAACTTCAAACCTCACTGTCACCGGCGTCGAAAACTCTTCACTCATCAGAGCCCCGATTTGCTCCGGCCGCCCGTTTCTCTCACACATGCTCTTCTTCACCCTGGCCGAGGCGTCAAACTCAAGCACCAACGCACCATCCTCAAATCGGTTTGGCACGGCACAACTCAGCAGGCTACTTGTGCCTGGGCCGAGCTTAGTGCTCACAAGACTCAGAATACCCTGCCATTTGTCCTTTATCAACTGGATATCGCAAGGTGCCGGAGAATTCACGGTCGCACAATTCTCGGCTGGGCAAGCCGGAGATGTCTGCCTTTGCGGCTCGCTGCTCAGTTGGGTCTTAGTGGTTGGGCGTGCTTTTTTTTTTGCGATTGCGCCAGAGCTCCCCTTCAACTGAGCGAGAAGTGCATCGACGTTCAGAAAATGTTCGCTCAACGCGAATCTCAGCAGCGACGCATCCAACAGCGCTCTGCTCGTGTCGCTGTTCTTGATCGCCCATCTCAGCTTCTCGAGAGTCGATATGCTGTAGACGAGTGCGGCGACGTCGAATCTCTCGGCCAGCTCGCCTGCTCGCTTTCGCTGCTGTGCCGTCAAGATCACAAGCTCGCTGTCGGTGCTTGTGGATTTGACCACCATCAGATCACGCATATAATCGATCAGTGAATCGACGATCTGGACCTCACTTATGCCGGTGCTTACAAGGCCCTCTATTGCCGCCAGCGTCCCGGCCGGATCGCTGTCGCCGATTTGTCCGATGAGATCCCAGATCTTCTCGCTGTTGGGCTGGCCCAGAAACTTCTCGAGCAACTCGACTGTTAGAGGTTCGACGCCGGCGCTTATCAATCTGTCCAGCAAACTCAGGCCGTCTCTCATCGAGCCGTTCGCCATTTTCGCCAATGGCAGGAGCAGATCCTCCTCGTACTTGATCTTCTCCTGGGCGAGTATGACCTGCAACTGCTTGGCTATCGCCGCCGGGCCTATGTTGCTAAAGTCAAATCGCTGGCACCTCGATTGAATCGTCGCGATGACCTTGTTGGGCTCTGTAGTTGCGAAAATAAACTTGATGTGGCTCGGCGGCTCTTCCAGCGTTTTCAGAAGCGCGTTGAAAGCCGAAACGGTGAGCATGTGCACTTCATCGATTATGTAAATCTTGAACCTTGAACGTGCAGGTCGATAGATCGCATTCTCGCGCAGTTCGCGAATCTCGCCAACTCTGTTGTTCGACGCTCCATCGATCTCGATGACGTCGATGTCGTCGCCAACGTTTACTGCAACACAACTGTCGCACTTACAGCACGGCCTGGTGGTGGGCTCATCAACGGCCAGACAGTTAAGCGCCTTGGCCAGCACTCGCGCCATGGTGGTCTTGCCGACGCCCCGCGTGCCGGAGAAGAGGTAAGCATGAGCAACCCTGCCGGTCTTTATCGCGTTCTTCAACGTCTGCGCAATAGGATCCTGGCCGATGACATCATCGAACGTCTGCGATCTGTATTTTCTTGCAAGAACGGTGTAGGGCATTTTCAACAAAAAAAAGATGGCCGGGTTAACCCACAGCACGACCAAGCGGCACGCTTATGGCTGCTCGGTTCCCCGCCTGACCAGGTTCGCGGTCTCGGTCTGCATGGGACCCGGCCGGAAATAACTTAACTGCTGGTGTCTATATGCTGATAATCCACCGTATTATTCCGATACGCAGCCAGTATAGCAGGTAAGAACGGAACCTTCCACAAAAACATTTTAGTTTGACAAATTTTGTTCTAAAAGCTATCTTCTGTACGAATGGACTATAGCGCTCAAGAAGGGTTATTTGAGAGAACAAATACGGCGAGCGCCTGCTTATTTATGGGATCCCGATCGGAGGCCGACGAAGAACAATCTGAGGTACAAGGTAAGGAGAATTGCAATGAAGGTTAGAATTGAAGATACCTGTACTGCTTGTGGGCTTTGTGTTGATACATGTCCTGAAGTTTTTGAGCTGGGCGACGAATTTGCGCAGGTCATCACCGAGGAAGTTCCCGCCGAGCACGAGGAAACCGTCCAGCAGGCCGCCGACGAATGTCCTGTCGAAGCGATTGTTGTTGAATGACCACCAGCAGATTCTCTCGCATTCAATATTGAGCAAGAGGCTGTGTATCTTCTACTTCGCAAGCTCTCTCGACCGCTCGCGAGCCCTCGTGGCAGCAGCCGACACCAGCTCACCTATCTTGCCTTCTTTGAACACCTTAATCGCCGCCTCTGTCGTTCCACCCGGCGAGGTAACCTTTCGGCGAAGCTCAGCGGGACTTTCACCATTCTTGTCGGCTTCGGTCGCAAGCAAACCGGCTCCCCTGGCAGTCTGCAGCACCAGATCTCTCGCCACATCTTCACTCAGGCCTAATTCGACGCCGGCTTTTATCATTTCCTCCATAAGAAGGAAGTAATAAGCCGGCCCGCTGCCGCTCACCGCCGTTACAGCATCTATCAAATCTTCCTCATTGACTGCAACCGCCTTGCCGACAGAGGAGAAGATCGAGACAGCCTCTTCCAGAAACGGTTCTGCCTGCTCGTTGGCGAACAGCGCGCTGGCCCCTTCGCCTATCAGGGCCGGCGTATTGGGCATTACGCGGATAATCGCGATCTCGCCCAACACGGCTGCGAGATTGGCGACCGTTATACCTGCCGCAATGGATATTACGAGCGTCTCGGGCCCGATCGCATCGGTCAGCCCGCCCAGCACGTCAATCATATTTTGAGGCTTAACGGCCAGAACGATGGCCTCGACCTTCGAGGCCAGTTCAGAGTTGCTCCCCGTGGCAGTGACTCCATACCTGTCGGCAAGAAACTCAAGCCGTTCGGCTCTGATATCGCTGACCAGCACATTGTCAGGTGCATAAACGCCGCACGCCACTATGCCCTTTATCAGGGCCTCAGCCATATTGCCACCGCCGATAAAGCCAATCGTGTTCACGTCTTTCTCCTTGCCACAATAAACCTCCGAGCCTACAATTTCGCGCGTAGCTCTCTGCAAGTCAATATAGAACCGGTCATGGAGAAAAGCAATGCAAAAACAGGTTGAATACTCCGATGCCATCAAGACCAAGTATCCTGAGCAGGTGGTGATTGCCATAGCCAAAGACGCCGACGGCAGAGCCAATCCTATCACGTTGGGCTGGACGATGATTGTCTCGGGCAATCCGCCGATGATGGCGATAGCCGTCGCCAACAAGCACTACTCCGTCGAGACAATCACCCATTCGAAATGCTTCACCATCGCGTTTCCATCGGCCCAAATGGCCGACGCAGCTTTGTTCTTCGGCTCGCGCTCTGGCAGAAGAGTTGACAAATTCGCCGAGTTCGACTGCGAGACCGAACCGGCCCGGAAAGTCGACTCAGTACTGTTAACCGACGCGGTTGCCAATTTCGAATGCACTCTCGAATCGCAGACACCCGCCGGCGACCACATCATCTTTGTAGGCGAGATTGTTTGCGCCCACACAAGTACCGAGCCGAAGAAACGCCTGTACACGATCGGCCCGGGCCACAAACTCGGCGGCGTGTCGTAGCGACAGAGAGCACAGCACGGACTTAGGCCGGAGCCGAAGGAAAAAGTAAAAAGGCAAAAGTAAAAAATGCGGAATCGCTTCGCGATGCAACACAATGATAGTCAAGAACTTGCAGGACAGCCTGACAATTGTCTGGAGAAGTCATCAAGTCCTTGGGAGTTAGTAGGGCAGAGCAGACAGAAAGACAGTACTATCACCGCGGTGAAAGCAGGAACAATAGTCAATAGACAATAGTCAATAGTCAATCGCCCTACCGTCTGACGCGTGCGTTGCCCTGCCAGATGCTCCAGACCTGCTCCTCATCGGCAGGCTGGGCGTAGTCGGTCAGCATCGTCGTGGCCAGTGCACCGGTGGCCCACCCGAACTGGACCCACTTGGCCGGCTCCCAGCCCTTGAGGATGGCGTAGAGCAGCCCTCCGACGAAGCCGTCGCCGCCGCCGATCCTGTCGAGCACTGTGATCTCTCGCGGCTCGACTACATGCCAGTTGTCGCCCTCGGACATGATCGCGCCCCAGAGGTGACAGTTGGCGCTGACGACCTCGCGCAGTGTCGTGGCAAACACCGCTGCGTTGGGGTATGCCTTCTTAGCGTTATTGATCAAGACCTTGAAGCTTTCGATCTTGTCGGCGAGGCCCTCGCCGCCCGCCTCGGGGCCCTCAATCCCCAGGCAGAGCTGGAAGTCTTCTTCGTTGCCGACGAGAATGTCGGCAATGCCGGCGATCTGCGAAAAGATATCGTGCAACTCGGCCTCGCGGCCCTCCCAGAACGACGCGCGATGGTTCAGATCGAACGATATCCGCGTGCCGTGCTTCTTCGCCGCCTTGGCCAGCTCCAGACAGAAGATGCCGGTCTCGGGCGAAAGGGCCGCGATAAGACCTGAGACGTGAACGATCTGCACGCCCTCGGCGCCGAAGATCCTATCCAGGTCGAAGTCGCTGACATTCAAGGTCCGCCCCACCTCGCCGGCACGGTCATTATGAACCCGCGGCCCGCGCGAGCCCGAACCGCTACCGGCGATATTGAATTGGTGCCGATAGCCCCACGGCCCGCCCTGATCCACATCCGGGCCCTCATAGTCAATGTGACGGCCGGCAAGATCGTCCTTTATGAACCTCGATATCGGGCTGTCCTTGACGAAGGTCGTCAGCACCTTGACGGACAGGCCCAGAAAACTGGATATACTGGCCACATTGGACTCGGCACTGGTGGCCTGCATGATAAACGTCTTACTGCAGTGAACCGGCTGGCCGTTGATCGGCGTAATACGACACCCCATACTCGTAGGCACGAGAAGGGAATATTTACAATCCTGGCGAAATTCGATAGTCATAATCAATATCCTTATCTTCAATAACGCTGTTAACGGGTCACAATGATTGCAATTAACCTCCGAATCAATATAGAACCAACCACGGAAAAAATCAATCCAAAAACAGGTAGCCACAGATTCCACAGCTTGCCCTGAGCGAAGCCGAACGGGGATTTCACGGATTTTCTGGGCCACAGAGAGCACCGAGAACGCAGAGAGAAAGTAAAAAGAACAAAGTTAAAAGAAGAAGAACCACAGATCAACACTGATGAACGCGGATCTTTATTCACCATGAAGGGAAACGATAGTCAATAGTATTGTCATCCCTGCCCCGTCTCAAAGTACGGGGCAAACTCCAGCAGCAACAATAATCAATTACAAGGACCACCCCCAGCCGAAGCCTGTCCCTTCAACTTCGTTCAGGGGCAAGCTCTGAGCGTAGTCGAATGGGCCAGATAGCTGGCAGAACACGTTTTTTCTCCTTGCAAATTCACCTGTCACTGAGTACACTTTTGGCAGCGTTGATATCTTTGTTCTTGGAGCCAAAGGAGAAGGTTCTCCGACGTGCCCACCGTTTGCGGGGCACCGACGGGGACGGAGTGCAGGCAGATGGCGAAGCCATGTGCGATTGATTCCAGATGGATCGGGATCCTCGATATTGATCATTGATTCCCGAGGGGTCGGGATCTTCGATATTATAATTCGGAAGTCCTTAGGGCGATTGGATTTTGCGCCCTCTCGCGATCCGGGATTCTTGATTTCGGCTGGGCCGGTTAATCAGTGAAATGACGTTTACTGAAAATCCAACGGGCTCTTGCTCTCTTTGATCGTTCGGCTTTTAACTGTATGTGTATAGATCATCGTTG
>CAZLTY010000231.1:0-5911 GCA_964562575.1 uncultured Pirellulales bacterium | reverse complement strand
CCAGCCGGCCCAAGCCAGTATTCCGACGGCCGCGAGAATCAACACCGAACTGCCCAGCGTTCCTATCAGAAGCGCTCGCAGAAGATTCTTCTGCGTGGCGTCCTCCTTACAGCGAACCATAAAGATGCCGGCGATTGAAAGAATGATCCCCAGCCCGGCAACGACCAGCGGAGCGAGAACGGCTTTGAGCGGGCTTATACCGTACTCGGCAAGCACCGTTGTCGAAAGTGCCGCCCCGAGCGCCGCGGTGGCGAGAATCGAGCCGCAATAACTTTCGTAAAGATCCGCCCCCATGCCTGCGACGTCACCGACGTTGTCACCGACGTTGTCGGCAATTGTAGCGGGGTTTCTCGGATCGTCCTCTGGAATCCCGGCCTCGACTTTGCCGACCAGGTCCGCCCCGACGTCCGCGGCCTTGGTGTAGATGCCGCCGCCGACGCGAGCGAACAATGCCTGGGTCGAAGCACCCATTCCGAAAGTGATCATTGTTGTCGTAATCTCGACAAGTTTGTGGTCTTCGGCCATTCCCTGGTGAACAAGCTGCAGACCGAGGAAGGTAAGGCCGTTTGCCATGTGATCGGCGGTGTATATCAGCTTATCGAGAATCAGGTACCACAGCGAGATATCCAGCAGGCCGAAGCCAACGACGACCAGGCCCATAACCGAGCCGGAGCGGAAGGCTACCTGCAGGCCGGCATTGAGACTCTTGCTGGCGCCCTGAGCCGTTCGGGCCGAGGCGTTGGTCGCGGTCTTCATACCGAGGAAGCCGCAGAGGCCGCTAAAGAAACCGCCCGTCAGGAACGCAATCGGAACGAACGGGTTTTGAACGCCCTTGTACGCGCAGAAGCCGAGAATTACCAGGAGGATTGCGAAGACAAGTGTGACGACGCTGTACTGTCTGAACAGATACGCGTAAGCGCCCTCACGCACGTGGCGGGCGATCTCTATCATCTTGTCCGTGCCTTCGGGAGCTTCCATCATCTTCTTGTAGAAGTACCAGGCAAAGCCCAACGCCAACAGTGACGCAATCGGCGCGATTAGCCAGAAGGCCGCGCCGCCGGAGGCGGCTGGCTGTGAGCTTTCGGCTGCCATCGCTGTCGTACTAAAACCAAGAGCAGATACAAAAAGTACAACGGTGTTTCTAAGAATCTTCACTTTCTATCCCTTTCGAATTCGATCATTGTCACTTCGCATACAACGCACACAAAAAGCCCGCGTAGT
This sequence comes from uncultured Pirellulales bacterium, assembly GCA_964562575.1. Lineage (GTDB taxonomy): Bacteria > Planctomycetota > Phycisphaerae > Sedimentisphaerales > Anaerobacaceae > SG8-4. The sequence goes on along the minus strand of CAZLTY010000231.1, from coordinate 4,690 downwards.
GTACAGAAACAAAATGTTTTTTCAACTGTATTTATGGTCTGCCTTTGTTTTTTGTAGTGAATATTTTGTTCTCGAATTGGAGAACCGAGCCGAGCCTCTTTCACCGTCAGAATTGAGGTCTCAGTATTTCAGATAGATGATGACCCCGGTCAGGATCAGGATTGCTGTCACACAAACGCTGATAGCAGTAATGAAAATCCACATAAAGCGTTTGTTTTGCCTGGAGATGATGTACTTGAGGTATCTGTCGCTGGCGGCAAAAGTCTTGCTCATCTGCATGATGCCGTCGGTCTGGCTCAGCGTGCTTTGGTTCAATTTGTCCAGCGAATCGTTGAAATTGTTGAAGCTCTCGGTTCTTTGCACATCGACATCGGCGGCGGCGCCAAGCTGATGGTCGATGTTGACCAGAGCATCGGTCTGCTTTGCGGTCTCGGTAGGGATCTTCTCGACGGCGTCGATGAACTGTTCGTTCTTGGCCGCGGCGTTCTTCAACCGCTCGAGAAGCTGCTCGGTTATGCGCTTTTGGTCTCCCACAACACTCGGAAAGCTCTCGAGCAGTTGGGGCAGTTGTTCGATCCGCCCCATAAGATCGTCGTGCTGACTCACCTGGCGGCTCAGATGCTCGTTGATGCCCTGTAGTTGTTCCACGAGCTTGTCAAAACCCTGCTGGAGTTTTTCGAGCGATTCGTGCCCGTTCACCTGCGGAACCGCTCTTACCGCGATCTCATGGCCCGGCGCCTCGGCTGGCGGCGAGCCGTCGACCGTTTGCTCCGAAGAGTCCTCGCTGCGGCTGATCAGTCCGTCGTCGCCTATTTCCGGTCGATGCGCCACCGGCACCAGTGGATTGTGCGACCGCATCCACCTGCCTGTTTGAGACCAAAACTCTTTCAGAGCCATTTGGCAAAACTCCTAACGGATTTAATTGTGCAAAAGGACCTCAGAGCATATTAAAGGCCTTTGGGGCCTGGAGTTCAAGATATTTCTGGCACAATTACCGCCACGGGTTAGCAAATTGCCCCGCCGCTCGCAGTCAAACGGCGGGGCTGTGACAAAGCGATTGACAGCGTCATAGCAGACGCTACCATTTACAGTATTGGCAGCCCGCAGTTGGGAGCTTTTCGCCATACGGCGAATCGACTGGTTTGCTAGGGTCTCCCGGCTGGTTAAGCTGGAGAGAAGTTCACAAGGAGATAGCACATGAGAAAACTCAAGCGCTCAGGCGAATGCAACCACAGGATTTCGCGACGCAGGTTCCTCGGTGGAATTGCTGCCGGGGTGACGTTTACTGTTGTACCCCGGATTGTGCTGGGTGGCAAAGGCTATGTTCCGCCGAGTGAGAAGACCACGCTGGCGTTGATCGGCATGGGGGGACAGGGCCATGTGAATCTGTTCAACTTCTTACAGCTTGACCAAGTGCAGGTGGTGGCTGTATGTGATGTCAACCGCGAGGGCGGCGGTTATATATCGTGGAACTGGATGCAAGGCAGAGAGCATAAGTTGGGCGGACGCGAGCCGGCCCGGCGTCTGGTCGACGAGCATTACGCCGGACAGAAAGGCCTCGCAGACTACCGGGGCTGTAAGGCCTACGCAGACTTTCGTGAGCTGCTTGAGCATGAGGATGCCGACGCCGTAATGATTGCCACTCCGGACCACACGCACGCAGTTGTAACGATGGCTGCATTGGAGCGCGGCAAGCACGTTTATTGTGAGAAGCCGCTGGCCTACTCGGTCCAGGAAGTGCGGCAAATCACCGAAGCGGCGCGCCGGGCCAAAGTGGCGACACAATTGGGCAATCATGGACAGGCATCGGAGGAAGCTCGCCTGGTGCAGGAGTTCATTCTGGATGGGGCTATCGGTCCGGTGCGTGAAGTGCACGTTGTGTTGGGCCCTCGGTTTTGGGATCCGCCGGCCCGGGGCAGCCGTCCTCCGGAGAGGCCCGACGTCCCCGACGGATTGGACTGGGATATATGGCTTGGACCTGCTCCCGAGCGGCCCTACCATCCGGCCTACCACCCCTGGCGATGGCGCGACTGGAGAGATTTCGGAACGGGCCCGCTGGGAGATATGGGTTGCCATGTACTCTCGACCGTATTCAAAGCGCTCAGGCTGGACTATCCGATCAGTGTCGAGGCGGCCTGCACCGAAATCGGCCCGGAGGTTCACCCGCGCAGCTTCAAAGTACAATTTGAATTTCCCGCCCGAGACGGGATGCCTGCGGTAAGAGTCACCTGGCACGACGAGGGTTTTGAACCTCCCCGTCCCAAGGACCTCGAGCCCGGCCGCCGCATGACCTCGCCCATCTACATTGGCGAGAAGGCAGCATTGATGGGCCACACGCTGATCCCAGAGTCCAGGAGGAAGGCCTATGGTGCGCCGCCCAAGGTGCTGGCCCGTTCGCCCGGTCAGTACCAGGAGTGGATCGATGCATGTCGAGGTGGTGCGCCGGCCGGTTCCGATTTTGTAAGACACAGCGGTCTTCTGACCGAGACCTCTCTGCTAGGAAATGTCGCCATGCGCTTCGGGAAAAAGCTTCGGTGGAACGGTCCGAACATGAGATTCACCAACGAGGAGGCAGCCAATCGATATCTGCATCGGGATTACCGCCAAGGTTGGACGTTATAGTTGCATCCAGACGGAACATCAATACAGGAGAACAAGAAAATGACAAAGAACTTCGCTATTGGTTTTATCACACTTGGCATCGCCATTGCGACTGCCGGCGCAAATCATCCTGTTCGCTTTGACATCAGGCTGCTTACCGTCGATGGCAACGAAGGTTGCGATATTGCCGACGTCGACGGCGACGATAAGCTCGACATCGTCGCCGGACGCAACTGGTACCGCAATGGCCAATGGGTCCCGCGGCCGATCCGCATCATCGAAGATAACAACGGCTATGCGCGATCGAACGGAGAGTGGGCCTACGACATTAACGGAGACGGCCGCACCGACGTGGTATCCACGGACTTCACCCAGGGGGCGGTCTACTGGTACGAGAATCCGGGCGGGCAGACCCTGCTGCAGGGATACCTTTGGCCCAGACACCTCCTCGCCGATACGGGCTATGCCAATAACGAGGCAAGCTACCTCGTCGATTTCACGGGCGACGGCAAGCCCGAATGGTTTTCGAACCAGTGGAACAAAAAGAATCCCACCGTTATCTGGACTTTTTCCAGCGAACAACGAGAGGTCGAAGTCACCAAGGGGCGCAAGACGACGAAGGTGCGGCGCAGAATGCCCGCGCTCATCGGTCATACCATTGGAGCGGTGAACGGGCACGGGATAGGATTCGGGGACATTAACAATGACGGCCGCGACGACATCGCGTTCGGTCTCGGCTGGTACGAGCGACCTGCTGGCGACCCGCTGGCGCAGAAGTGGACGTATCATGCCGACTGGGATCTGCACGGTAGTTGCCCGATGCTCGTGTATGATGTCGACGGCGACGGCAAGAACGATGTGATTTGGAGCGATTCGCACGCCTACGGCATCTACCTCTGGCGCGGTAAGGGGCCCGATCCTCAGGGTAAGCTACAGTTCGACGAGCAACTCATCGACAAATCGTTCTCGCAGCCCCACTGTTTGCATCTGGCGGATCTGGACGGAGACGGCGCCGACGAATTGATCACCGGCAAGAGAATCCGTGCGCACAACGGCAAGGACCCTGGCAGCGCCGAGCCGCCCATAATGCGTTACTACGTTTGGAATTCACAAAAGAAGTCCTTCGCCGGCTACACGATCAACAAGGGAAAGGTCGGAGCCGGGATGCAGATTCGCACTGCCGACCTCGACGCCGACGGTGACATCGATATAGTCGTGGCCGGTAAGGAAGGAACGCAGATTCTGTTCAACCGGCGAAAAGACTGATAGGAACATCATGATGAGTATTGAAGTATTGGGAATTTCCGGGAGTCCCATAGAAAACAGTAACACGGACCGACTTGTTCAAGCCGTATTGGATGCAACCGAGCTGGAATGCGGATTTGTGAAACTGAGCCGAATTAACATCAGACCTTGCCTTGCCTGTAAACAGTGTGTTGGGGACAACATCTGCAAAGTTAAGGATGACTTTCCCCAACTTGCAAAGAAAATCAAGAATGCCAGGGCATTGATTATTGGTGGCGTACGGAGAAAAACATGTTTGTGCACGGGGTAAATGGGAAGTGTAGGCTGAAGATGGTGTCAGGGGTGATTGCCGCGCTGCTGCTCTGCACGCCTGTGTGTCCTCTCCGGGCTCAGGATGACACGCGCGGGCGCGCAGAAGTGATTAAGGCCTGTCAGGAAAAACTGGAAAGAGTCAAAGAAGGCATGCAGCGATGGGCTTCTGAAGGACGCAGTCCCCATGAGGTCTGTGTAATCATGCGCGATGAATTCCCACCGAAAGAATGTATACGCACATTGCTACAGGCGCAGGTGTCATCGGCTCTGCGATGGTGGAATTCACCAATGCTCCAATAGCGATTGCGTTCAACGACTATTCGCGACCCGGATGGACAACGTATCCGGTCGGGCCGCTTCGCAATGATTTTGAAGCACTGTACGCTGAGCTTGAACGTCACGGGAATCCTTATTGGGCAAGCACTGAGGCAAGTCCGACCATGGGGCCGTCCGGCGGCAAATATGCACTGACGACGAAGGACTATCTGGCCAGGCACTTTGATTATGGAGCAACGGTCATTGTGTTTAATAC
>CAZLTY010000230.1:0-6018 GCA_964562575.1 uncultured Pirellulales bacterium | reverse complement strand
CGGAGTGAATGGGTTTACAGACGGCCCCGGCGTTGGTACCATGTGAACTGAGAGCAAAACAGAAATGCTAATTCAGAAGAGGTCCGGACCTTCCATCTGAAAGGAACCGAGTAATGCTCAAGCAGAAAGCCTCATCCAACCGGCACTCAACTATTCTCATGGTAGCTGTCCTGTGGTGTATAACCTGTTCTATTGCGACAGGAGCTTCATTTGAGTTCTTTGCCGTAAACGATCTGGTGAGGATTTTCGAGGACGGTTTCCGCTGCCCGGAGCCCGAGGGAGCAATAGAGATATTCGGCATTAGAAACGAGTATGTTTCAGCTCAATGTGTCGTCAAGGCTAATGCGAATATCGAGCACGTCACCGTTTCGGTAAGTCCCCTGATAAACGGCGAGAGATCTTTCTCATTGGACCAAGGTGCGGTGAGATGGAATTTCGTAGGTTCGATCCCGATATTAGAGAACACTCCTAAGCCCAGGAAGACGGATTTGACTCGTCAGGCACCCGCTCGCTTTCCCGATTATCTGGCCGAAGACCGACAGATTTCCCTGGGCCCCAACGAGTACAGGGCGGTCTTTCTAACGATCAAGATTCCACGCGACGCCGCGGCCGGCCAGTACGAGGGGACGGTGACGATAGAGACCGAACAGGCCAGCAAATCTCTACCTCTGCGCCTTTGTGTCTATCCGGTCACCCTGCCGGATGAACGCCATTTGATGGTCACCAAATGGTGTACGACCAGCAAGTTCAAGCAGTTCCACGGCATTACTTCAGCAGATTCCGAGAAGTTCTATCAGATGCTTGCCCTGTATGCACGGAATATGGCTGAACACAGGCAGAATGTCTTTAGAGTGAGCCTCAATCTCATTGCCAGCAGTAGAGACGGCAGCGGCGAATTCAAGTTCGATTTTTCCAGGTTTGACAAATGGGCTGACGTCTTTTGGAACACCGGCCGCATGGATCTGCTCGAGACAGGGTTCGTCGCAAGATTCGGTGACGGTGGCTGGTCGAGCACAGAGATCCTGCTGCGTGATTTTCGTGTCCTGGACGAATCGACCGGCCGCACTGTCACGGTTGCCGGTAAGGACTTTCTTACCCACTTGCTGCCGGCGCTGGAGAATCACCTGAGAGAAAAGGGATGGCTTGACAAGACCGTTTTCCATATAGCTGATGAGCCCTCCAACCATAATGTGATGAGCTGGAGAGAGGCTTCGGACTTTGTACACCACTGCGCCCCTGGACTCAAAAGAATGGACGCCATAGAGACTCCACACTGTTTCGACAGGCTGGAAATCTGGGTCCCCAAACTTGACCATCTCGCTACCTGGTATGATGTTTACAAAAGAGCTCAGGAGAAGGGCAATGAATTGTGGTTTTATACGGTAGGAATATTTCAGGGCGGCTCATATCCAAATAAGACCGCAGACGTCGCTCTGATAGAATCGCGCATACTGCACTGGCTGAACTATCGTTTCGGATTGAAAGGTTACCTGCACTGGGGATTCAACCAGTGGACGGACGATCCTTTCGAGGCTCCCGGCAAGCACCGCGGGGACGGCTGGCAGGTCTATCCCAAGAAGGATGGGCTCATGTGTTCTCTTCGATGGGAACAGATGCGAAACGGTCTCCAGGATTATGAGTATCTCTGGATGCTCGAAGACAAGACAGCAAAGATAAGAGCCGGCCTTGGTGAGCGATTGTCCATTATCGACCCGGCCCGCAGAGGTGTGGAAATAGCATCGCAGATTGTGAGGTCAATGAGTAAATTCAGCAGAGATCCTAATGTCCTGTATGCTTCGAAGAAACAGATAATCGATGTACTCTTGGACCTCGATAGACCGCCGCGGGTGATCGTCCAGACCAACCCTCGTGAATACACCGCAGTGGCCGGCGGTTGTGCCATAGACCTCTACGGATGGGCCGAGCCTGGAACCAGGATTACCATAGGCGGCAGGGAAATCCCAGTTTCCGACGATGGTCTGTTCATGGAAAATGCGCGTCTCTCAAGAGACTATAAGATTGTTGTAGAGGCCCGAAAGGACAGAGACACCAAGAAGATCGTTCGGTTCTTTGAGCTGCTGAATTGATCGAATTGCCCGGTGACTGATTATGAGCACGCCACATGGCAAATGTGCATATGTTCTGGCCGCCTGGATGGCGACAGGTCTGTTGGGAAATCCCGTCACCCGTGGCGCAGCGGATGAGGAGACGCCCAAATGGCCCTCGCACATACAATGTGTCCTCGACGAAACAACGCCCCTCGAACACAACAGGGACGAGCGTCTGCCGCTGTATCTCTGGCAGGCCATGGATCCGGGGACACTTGACGACGATGCTGCGAGCGAACTGGTGAAGGTCCTGAACGAACGCGGTGTCGGGCTGGTCACTTCCTGGGATCCCGGCAATCGCGGCAAGAGTCTGGCTGACGCATTGACAATTGCCAGGGCCCAGAGGCAGTTGGGGCTGCGTGTAAATATCAATGCTACCAGATGTCTCTACTCGTTCTTCGATGGTGATATTCGCACAGCCCACATCGATGATGAAGGTGAGCCGTTCTGGGACGAATCATTCGGCAAAAAAAATATGGGATGTCCGTTTGCACTTGACTTTAGGCGGCCACATATCGCCGGGCAGATAGGGCATTTCGTCCGGGCTTATAAAGAGGCGCATCTGGAAGTCGATTTCATTTTCGCCGACTGGGAAATCGACGGCCCCATTGAGTTTAACGAAGCTCATGCGGCCTCCAAGCGATGCAGGCTTTGTCGTCAGAACATCAAGGACATCGACGATTTCGGTCAGTTTCAGACGGTCCTGCGAACTCTGCGCAGTGAACTGCAGCGCGAGGCGTACGCGGAACCTATGAAAAGGAATTTCCCGGAGGTGCTTGTAGGCAATTATGGCGTTTACCCGCACAACGGCTACCGTTACTGGTATGACTACTACGAACGCTATGTCGATGGGCAGCCCTATCAAGCAGACCAGGAGGCCAGGTACAGACGTTGGTATCATGAGTTTGGCGAGACGGGTTACACCTTCGCAATGCCGGTGGCCTACACTTGGCGCAGGATCTTCGATTGGTATGACTATGCGGATACGGACTATCGCTGGTTCTACAATATGCTCCTGGTTGCCAGTAACGCCGGACAGAACACGCCTGCTGAGATACCTATTATCAGCTTTGTCCACTGGCACACAATTGAAAACAAGCCTCCTGCCGGTACAGTTCCTCAGTTAAGCGAGAGCAAATATCAGGAGTTGCTGTGGCACATGTTGCTGAGGGGGACTGACACATTCTTTCTCTGGTGCCGAAGGGAAGAAGCGGCGAAGGAAATACGGCTTGTCCATCGAGTGTATGCAGAAGCCCAACAATACGGGGACTTTCTGTCCAGAGGGCGGCCAATTATTTTTGCCGTGCCCAGACAACCGGGACCGGTTATCTCCGGATTGAGATTGGATGACCGCGTTCTGATTCGTCGAACGGATTTCCAGGAAACGAACGATCAGGTGGAAATCACTGTTGATGACAGGACAATCGAGGTCGGGATTACCACCGGCAGGTGCCGTATCTTCTCGCTTCGATGAATCCTCTTCCTGGCAGGACAGCACGAAGATCAAGATTACTAGATCCCCCGAAATTATGGCTGTTATCCACAAATCATCATGGAGAAGAAGTCCGCACAAAAAACTTGGCGTACCACTTGGCGTGTCTCGGCGTATTGTGGTATACTGCAAAAGATAACCGTGGGCAGGTGACCTTTGATTATGAGACAAAAACTGTGTTTGAAGACTTATGCCAACGTAGCTCAGCGGTAGAGCTCTGGTTTTGTAAACCAGTGGTCGTCGGTTCGAATCCGACCGTTGGCTTCTAAATCCCCACTCCTCGACGCTCAGAAAACTATCGCAGCATAGCCAACCGAGTCGGTACTGGTTTTGCCCATCTTGTTGTGCATCACCTCGCTGCTGCTGGTCTGCGCGAGCAGCAGGCCTCGCTCGGAGCCGAGGTCTTTTGCGACTGAGACCGTTGCCGCCGCGGCGCCCGGTCCACAGGCGTTGCCGTTCTTGGCGGCGCTGGATACAAGGTCGGCTGACCTGAGTTCCAAAGCCAGGTCGATGAATTCCTTGTCATTAACGTTCTGCGCCCACTGCAGGGCTTTCGGGGCGGTTCCCTTGGGCACAAAGCCGTAGCGAGGGCCATAATGGGTCAAATCGGTTGAACCGAGGCAGATGATTTTCTTGTGCTCGCGGCCGCTGATAATCTCGGCAACCGCTGCGCCTAAGACGATCGCCTGGTCATCGGGGGGCACCAGAACGGGCAGAATCTTCGCGCCGGGAAAGAGATACTGTATGAACGGCACCTGCACCTCAATGCTGTGTTCGGACAGGTGAGCGCTGAAGTCGCTGACGGCTGAGCCGGTACTCAGCACGGCTTCGGCCAGTTCCTCGTCGACAAAGATCTCGCCCAAGGGCGTTTGCCATACACCTCTGTCGCAGACAGCCGGTAACGTGCTCAGGTAGCTGTGGGCGGCTCCGAATATCACAAACGTATGGACCTTGTCGTGCTGCTGTCTTATCGCAGAAAATACCAACGCGGTCAGACTGCCGCTGAATGCCCAGCCGGCGTGCGGGACTATCCCCGCGGCAATTGTCTCGGGCAAAGAGACGTTTAGAGTCATCGCATCGAGACATTCGTTGATCTCATCTATACAGGAATCGTGCTGGCCCGGATAGAACTGACCTGCGACAGCCGGTTTTCTCAACTGCATTCTATGAACTCCTAAGAAGGTGCAGGACCATATATTGCAGATCTATGCTCGACAGAAAAGAATCAAAGATAGAAAACAGAACAGCGAAATCCGTCTCCGGCGGATGACTTCTTCAATTTCGCATTCCAATCTTCATATTCTGAGCTTCCTCAAGGCCGATGTTTGAGCTTGCATTGCCGGCCCCGAACCGTTATTGTTACCGCACAAATTGAAACTTACGCAATATTGTAACCCGTTGAGAAGAGAAAACAACATGGTATCTGAAAAAAGGCCCCCCGTGGCGGTCGTAATGGGCTCGGCCAGCGATCTGGCCGTCATGCAAAGTTGTATCGATCAGCTCGGCTCTTTTGGCATCAAACCGGTGACGCGAATCATCTCCGCCCACCGTACCCCTGAGATCGCCGCCGATTTCGCCCAAAATGCGGCTGCAAACGGAATCAAGGTAATTATCGCCGCCGCGGGAATGGCGGCCCACTTGGCCGGGGCAATGGCGGCCAAGGTTACCCTGCCTGTCATAGGCGTGCCGCTCGACTCGGGCGCAGGCCTCGGCGGTATGGACGCCCTGCTGAGCACCGTCCAGATGCCGCCCGGCGTCCCCGTAGCGAGCATGGCGATAGGAAAGGCCGGCGCGAAAAACGCCGCTGTCTTTGCGGTGCAGATCCTGGCGCTGTCCGACGAGGACTTCGCCGAAAGAATCGTCGATTTCAAGAAGGCCCAGAAGGAAAAGGTCATCGAGAAAGACGACGCCCTGCAATAACGCCGCCACAGATCCAATTCAGCAGCACAATCAGACCAATTTGGGGGGAAACCTAAAGAATTGGCTCGTAGCCACAAAGGCACCAAGACACTAAGGTCACTTCCACATTGGGTATTCCTTGTTCCGCCTGCTTGTTTTTTGGACGATTTTCTGGTATCATCTACCGTGAAGGTTGGAAGCCGGGGAGGGACCTTTGTCAGTCGATGGCCGCGGGCTCGGAGAGTGCAATATGTATGAAAGCGTTTCGGACCCGCGGATAGTTGAAGATGTGGGGGCGGAGGATCAAAAAGTGGCGAATTTGAGGAATTCAGGCGTTATGCGGCCAATCCCTTTGCCGATCACAATCCTCTCTCGAGGAGAAACAGCCATGAAGATGATTCTCAGAATCATACTATTGCTGGCCGGCGTGCTTTTGATTGTGTCCAATACGTGCGCTTTCGCCCCTACTGATGTTACAGCAGAGCAGGCACGAGAACTCATCGCCTCTACGGATGATCT
>CAZLTY010000229.1:0-6057 GCA_964562575.1 uncultured Pirellulales bacterium | reverse complement strand
AACGAACGCACCAGAGTATTGGTCATCAACTCTCCCAACAATCCGGGCGGTTTCACCTACACGCCTCAAGAATTGAAGGCCCTTGCAGACGTTCTCGAAGGGACAAATGTTTACGTGCTGTCGGATGAGATCTATGAAAAGCTCATCTACGGCGACACAGAGTTCGTGAGTTTCGCCTCACTGAGCGAAGATGCCTTCGGCAGAACGATCACTCTCAATGGCTTCAGCAAGGCCTTCTCCATGACCGGCTGGCGTCTTGGGTACGCCGCAGGCCCCCTGGAAGTGATAAAGGCAATGGGACGCCTGCAATCCCACATGACCTCGAATCCCGTAACTTTCTGTCAGTACGCAGCGATTGAGGCCATGGGCGAGCCCGCCGCCGACGCGATAGAGACAATGAGAGCCGAATTCGAGCGTCGAGGCCGGTATATGACCGAGCGGTTGAACAGTATCGAAGGCCTCGAATGTACCGAGTCTACGGGTGCTTTTTACTGTTTCCCTGATGTTTCGAGCCATTATGGCCGAAATATTAATGGTGCAAAGATCGGCGGCAGTATGGATTTTGCGAAAGCGCTGCTGGAACAGGCCAATGTAGCGTTGGTTCCGGGTTTACCGTTCGGCTGTGACAACAACGTGCGTTTGAGTTTTGCCTGTTCGCTTGAGCAGATTACTAAAGGACTTGACAGACTCCAAGAATGGCTAAGTCAGTAAAGAGCAAGAAACGACGTGTCTCATCCGCTGCGGGGGGCAGTGACTCATCGGCCCCTGAGCGTCAAGTCGAACTGCTCGAGGGCAGCGCCTTTGAAGGCTGGCCCATGATTATCGGCTGGCTGGCGATGCTCATCTTTACTATTCACGCCTGCACCCACATGGTCGCCGCCGGTGATACCTGGGTTGCGATGGCCTGCGGACGGCACTTCGTCAATCACGGAGTCAATACGGTCGAGCCCTTCAGCGCAAACTCGCACAAACCCGGGCCGACCGAGGCGGAGATCAATACCTGGCCCGGCTGGGCACAGTGGATTACCGACAAAGTCGGCATCGAAACCGCCAAACGCTGGCACCCCACCGGCTGGATCAACCAGAACTGGCTCACGCATGTGATCTTCTATTCGCTGGTTCCCAAATCATCGTATGCCGACGGCGTCAGTTTTTCGTCCAATGCGCTGGTCTATTGGAAGTTCGCCATCTATATGGTCACGGTGGTTTGCGTCTACTACACCGGAAGGTTGCTCGGCGCCAACCCGGCTCTCTGTGCGGTATTCTCCTGCTTTGCCATGTTCACGGGGCGCTCCTTCCTGGATGTCCGCCCGGCCGGTTTCTCAAACATGCTGGTGGCCGTCTTTTTGCTCATACTCGTGCTGGCGACGTATCGAAACAAGCTCTTGATATGGCTCATCGTCCCGGTGACGGTCTTCTGGTGCAATGTCCACGGCGGATACATCTATGTGTTCATCATGCTCGCTGCGTTCATAGGACTGAATCTGCCCACGGGCATCGGCAAGAAGAACGCCCTGATTGCGTCGCTTGTTGGTTACACGCTCATTCTGATCTGTTTTGCCAGGATCATAAGGATGTCCACCGGACGCATCTTCATGATGGTGTTTGCATACGCAGTTCTCGCCGGCATCCTGTACTTTTCGAGCCGTAAGTTCATTTCCCTCGATGCCCGGGGTATTTGCCACACGGTCGCCGCGGCGGTCACTGCGTTTATAGCTACTATTGTATTCAACCCGTTTCATCTGACGAATCTCACGCACACCTACGTCGTCAGCATCAGCGAACACGCCGAGCGCTGGCGCGAGATACACGAATGGCACGCTGCTTTCGACTGGAGCAATCCCGTCGGTACCGCGGTTCCCTTCCTCGTGATGTTTCTGCTGGCACTGGTGGCCTTGGTGCCTTGGATTGTCGTGCTGATAGTTGGACCGCGCGCTGTGGCCCAGCACAGGAAAAGGAAGGCAAGGGCCTGCGACGAGTACCAGTGGCCCAAAATCGATCTGGCGATAGTGATCATTGCCGCCCTCACAGTCTACATGGCCATTCGTTCCCGCAGGTTCATACCGATAGCAGCAATCGCTGCGTGTCCGGTCATAGCGATGCTCATCGATCAGACAGTTCGTGCGATTTCGGCAACGCTGAACTTCCTTGACCGCAACCGTCTTGCGGTTTCGGCGATGCCGCGACAATTCCAGTTGGGTATCACCGTTGCCGGAGCGGTCGTGGTTGTGTTTTTCGGAACATGGTGGGGCTCCAAGTTCAAACGTATTTATCTCGATGCCTGGCCCGCTGATCCGAAGCTGAGCTCTGTTTTTATGAGGATGACGGCGTCAGATGCGAAACCTTTCTATACGTTGAAATTCATAAAGGACAACAAGCTTGAAGGCAAGATGCTCAACTACTGGACCGAGGGCGGTTTTATCGCATGGGGCCAGGAGCCCGACCCAAATACCGGCCGCACGCCCCTGCAATTGTTTATGGACGGCAGGGCACAGGCGGCCTATGACCGCGAGACCTTTGATGTTTGGTCGTATCTCATGGCCGGCGGGCGTGTTACGTACCAGGTAACCGAACGTATCAGGGCCAAGGGAGGTAGGGTGACCAGCGACGAGTACGAACTGATCGGCAAGTGGATGGACGATCAGTTGAAAGCCGATGACGTCTGGGTAGTCCTGATGCCTGCGGTGGTATTCGGCGGTTCCAGAAGCAAAGGGAGCTTTCACGCAATAAAGGCGATCGAGCTGCATCCTGGCTGGCGGCTGATCTTTCTCAACAACAGACAGAAACTGTTTGTGGACATAAGAACACCCCGAGGCAAGGAGCTTTTCGATGGCATATTCACGGGAAAGACCATCTATCCGGACGACTACCATAGAAATCTCATTCGCTCTCACAGTTGGTATCTGCACCTTTCGGGAATAGACGAGAAAAGAGAAGGCTTTGAATTTGCCAAGAAGGCCTTTGAGTCGAGTCCATCGCCGACACCACTGTTCGAAGTGCTCGCTTACGGAGGTTTCCCTCAGTTGAAACCTGACGTCGACAAGTTTTGCGTAGACTACCTCAACGAATTCGAGGCAAATCAAGACAGTTGGTCCAGGCAGGACGGCTATCGTCTCAAGACTCAGGCAGTACAGATTGTGTGTGCTCATTTGAAAGACCCGGTCAAGCAAAATCGGTTCTTAGGTGAATTGCAGCGGATAGCTCAAAGCAAGAGGTGGTGATGGTTTCAATCAGCGTTTTCTTCCCCTGTTATGACGAGCAGGAAAATGTTGGGCGGACCGTCGAAAAGGCGATCATGGTTCTGGAAAAGCTCAACGCTGATTTCGACGTAACTATAGTCGATGACGGCAGCTCCGATGACACCGGGCGGATTGCCGATGAGATTGCCGGCCGGGACGACAGGGTGAAAGTAGTACATCACCGGCATAATCTTGGGTATGGGGCCGCGCTGCGATCCGGCTTCGAAGCGGCGACAAAAGAGCTTGTCTTTTACACCGACGGCGACGGCCAATTTGATATGAGTGAAATGCCTCCTTTACTGGAACTGATGGACCAGTACGACATTGTCAGCGGCTATCGGCTGGATCGCAAGGATTCGGTCATGCGCAAGATCAACGGTTGGTGCTGGACCAAGCTCGTCTGCTTGTTGTTCGGGTTGAAGATACGCGACATTGACTGTGCTTTCAAGCTATACAAAAGGGAGATATTTGACAACATGGAACTATCGAGCACCGGCGCTCTGATCGACACCGAGATACTGGCGCGGGCCGCCCGCAAGGACTACCGCATAACTCAGAAAGGCGTGCATCATTATCCGCGGACGGCGGGCGAACAAAGCGGGGCAAATCTGCGAGTGATCCTCCGTGCATTCGGGGAATTGTTCTCGCTGCAAAGACGAATCCGAAGCGGAGATTGAGTACTGAAACTTAAATACGGTCACGAAGGTGCGATATACCAGGTATGAACAACGGGAATGTTAATCTTTTTATCTACGGCTCGCTGCGAGACAGCAGGATATTTCAATCGGTCAGCGGGTTGCGCTTTGCCAGAAAAGCTTCGAAAATTGATGGCGAGACGCTTTTTGCCGAACCGGCTCTGCTGTCGCGCTACCGGAAGGTGAGCCCGGACAATGTGTACTACTATGCCATTGCAGCGCCGTCTTCGAGAATTGATGGTTTGGTCATACACGATGTCCCCGCGCCGGCAATGGCGGAAATCGACAGATATGAAGGCAAGCGTTACGAGAGGGAAAGCGTTAAAGTCAACACCGCAAACGGCCCCATCGAAGCCGAGGCGTACCTGGTAACTCACGACTCAATGCAAAAGCATTTCGGCGACAGATTCCACGTTAACCTGATACATGAGCTGTGGCTGCGCAAGCGTATCGAGAGATTCATCAAGAGGCGCACTCGCCCCGGCGAGCGGACAGTGGACGCCGAGTCGGAGCGTCGTGCCGATCGGGAGCTGTTGGCAACCACCGAGCGTGACCTGGTCATGAGCCATTATCACTCGGACGCGGTCAGCGATTACTATCTCGAACACGAACTGGACCGGCCCAGGCCAAGCATAAGACATTTGTACGATGATCCTCTGGCCAGGCCGTTCATCAACAACTACCTGGCTCTGGTCGTCAAGCAGGTTCTGCTCAATCAGCTCGAAGAACAGATACAGGCCCAGTACCGTTTTGAGCTTGAGCGGATGCGGAATTCAGAAAGATATTTCAACCGGTCGGTAAGTCTGCTTGCAGCCCTTCAAATGATGAATGCAAACCGCAGAACTGTTGAGCTGATTGTCGACGAGTGTCTGCGAACAATGCCGTGTGAGAGACACGATCTCATTGATTACGTAAAGTACGCCGTGCGCGCGTCAAAAAGCATGTTCGATACTCGCGTGGCCCAGTCAAGACTGATCCGAATCCGCTCGAATCTTCAGCCCGGGTTGGTTCCGCTTGGAATCGAAATCGAAATGAGTAACGTCGGCGCTGCCGCCGTCGAACCGCAGAGGAGTATTCGCAAAGTCTCCGACCCGGCATACGACGGATTCAAATACTTCCATGATTTTCGGCTGGACGTTCTGAGCTGGAAGCTTGGCGGATACGTCGACGACCATACGGGCTCGACCGACCCGGCGCGACGCAGCGGTTTCCTGGAGCTTGCCCCGGGTCGACTCAACATAGCAGGCGAGCTGTCCCGGCCTGCGACCGGCGATCCCTGGCTGCTCAATCAACTGATACGTGAAATCGCTAATTTCTTCGACGTCCGCGCACACAGTCTGCATCTTTCTTTTCAACTCCGAAAACGCCAGCTCGGCACCCAGAAGATTCTCCCGCTGCCATTTGTCAAATGCCTGCTCGTGCTCGGTGGCGGTCCCGAGCGAAAACGCACCGGAGGACTTTGGGTCTCACGGATGGGTTATGACGAGATAAAACAATACGAGTACGGGGAAGAACTGATTTTTGCGAGAACCAGTAAACGCAGGTGGTACCTTGGCGAAGATGGAATCGCAAACAGATCTCCGGCGCAGGCGACCACGCATGTGCAGCAGTACAAGTTTATTCGCCTGAAGAAGGGAGCCAATTATGAGCCTTTGATTATGTGTCTCAAGGGTTTGCAACTGGCCTACAATCCAGCCGATTACCTGACCTCGGAACAATTGAGGGCCAATCCAAGATTACAGCGGCAATATGATGAGTTGAAGAAATGGGCCGCCGACCCCACAGAGATTGCCGGCCAGACGATAAAGAGATTTATCAAAATGGTTCGTGAAGGCCTGATGAACGAGGGGCACCATAAGCCCGTTCACAAATTGCACTACATCGACTGGATCCTCAGTGCGATTGACGCACAACTGCGAATGTTCAACAAGCGATTGAGGGATGTGTCGCCGCTCTGAGATCGACCTTAACTTCAGGCATCGCGCATCTCTTTCACTTTCTCTCTCAGGAGCTTGCCGGTATGCAAAGCGGCCTTCTTGCCGAATTCAAGGCACTTGTGCATTCCCGTGTTGAAACCTTCGACAAACTCCTCCGAGTTGAACTTCGAGACTGGCGAGTTTTTC
>CAZLTY010000228.1:0-6070 GCA_964562575.1 uncultured Pirellulales bacterium | reverse complement strand
CGATAGCAAACCAATCGGCCAAAAAAACGTCAGCTTAGCTTAACACCTATGGGATTCGTCCCCGTCTGACCCACCGTGCCAGTGTTCGAAGGTATAGCCCTCACGCCACGTTCGAATGTCGACAACCTGTGGAAGCTCTTTCAAATCGTAGACCGTGTGGAATATTTCATGGTCCAGTGACAGTTCCACCGGTTCTTGATCCGGAAAGACGCCACGCATCTCGGCGAGGACGTTGGCCCATCCATCCGGCGACCAGAAGTCGTCCATCATTACAAACCCTCCGTTGAGCAAATACCGTCGAAGTGCGGCCTGCTCGGGACCACTGAGTGTCATCCGTTGCACACCGGCCATGTAGATAAACGGATAATTGTAGAGTTCCGGATCGGTAAGCCGTAAGACCATGCCATCCGGGGCCACCCTCAGTGATGTCAATTGCTGGAGCCGAAACGAAAAGTTCAAGTCACCATCGGGATAGTCATTGTTCCAACGATCCCACCAGCCAAACGGGCCATAGGCGTCGTACTGAACACGTACAAACGTAAAGACATCTTCTTTGAACTCAGGTTCAATTTCCCACGTCGGTAACTCACTGCGTGCCGGAACCCGTCGAGGTCGCGGGCCCCATTGACGATATCCGTCAGTGGAGCGATTCGGTGTTCCCGCCTTTTGCCCATCCGGCTGTCGGCTACGACGTTGGGCAATGGCCAACGTCACAGCCATGCAGGCAGTGACGCAAAGTAATACTATCGTTCTAATTCGCACTGGTTCTAATTATCCCCGACTAATAGGAGGCATTTTGGTCTTTCAACCAATAGAATCATTATACCCCTCTCAAGCGAGGTAGATCAAGGGGAGAATCAGATGTCACGACGATCCCACTGGCCCGTGACAACGACAGCAGGCAATCCGGCCTGCGCAGTCCCGCATTCTCCAAGACCTGGCAGCTAGATTGACACCGACGACAGTGATCAGCTTGCGAGCAAGACAATCACGATGAGCAGCAACACAACCAGCAGCCAGCCAACAACTGCGATCCAAAAGAGTGGAGTAGTGATCAAAGCCCCTTCACCCTGTGTTTCTACCGCTTCGTCTGCATTGCTTTTTTGATCCAGCGCCGTCAACGCTGAGAGGTCGATGAGCTTGTGGGCTTGCACCGGCCGTTGACCATCGGCTACGGCCTGGAGGTCTTCGATCAGATCAGCGGTAGTTGCATAGCGCTTCGCGGGGTCCTTGGCCATACACAACTCTATGATTTCGCAAATGCCGTTGCTCAACCGCCGATTAATGTGGTCCGGCGGGGTGAAGGGCTCGTCGAGATGCTTTCGCAGCACCGTTGAGACATCCTGGCCCTCAAAGGGCACCCTGCCTGTAACCATGTGAAACAGGGTACAACCGAAATTGTAGATGTCGGCCCGTGCATCGATGTTCACAACACCGCGAATTTGCTCGGGTGCGATATAGTATGGGGTGCCGAAGGCCTTGCCTGCTTCGGCTTCTGCCGCTTCGCGGTCGCTGACAGCCCGTGCCAGGCCCATATCGGCCAGCTTGGCGAGACCCTTATGTGTGATCAAGATGTTCTTCGGTTTGACATCTCGGTGTATGAGCCCGGCCTGGTGAGCGTGATTCAATGCCTTGGCGACCTGAATCGCGATGGCCAGTGCTTGGCCTTCAGCATAGGGACCCTCCTTGACAAGATGCTCATGCACCGTATGACCCTGGACGTACTCCATGATGAAATAGTGAGCATTGCCATGCCTGCCGACATCCAGCGCGGCGACAATGTTTGGATGGTTTAGTTTTGCCGCTGCGCGCCCCTCAGCGTAGAAGCGCTTGACGAATTCGGGGCTTTGACTGAATTTCTTGGGAAGGATCTTAACCGCGACCAGTCTGTCGAGGCTGAGCTGTTGCGCTTTATACACCGTTGCCATGGCGCCGGCTCCGAGCCTTCCAAGGAGCCGGTAGCCGGGTATCTGTCTCGGCGGAGGGACAGCCTTGACAATTCGTACCGCTGCGCTCAAACGGCTGCGGAGAATCGCCATGTCCACGGGCTTAACAAGGTAATCGTCGGCGCCGGACTCAAAACCGGCCACCATGTCGTCACGAGTATCGCGGCTCGTGAGAATGATTGTGTAGACAAACGGGCGGTTGAGGCCGCATCTGATGCGGCGACAAATATCGACTCCGTCGAGTTCGGGCATCTGCCAGTCGAGAATCGCAATGCGAGGCGCTCGGTGCTCCTGGAGAATATTCCAGGCCTGCCGGCCGTCTTGGGCTGTGATGACCTCAAAGCCCCATTTTTTGACGTTCTGCTCAAGTAGCGCGCGCCATATCGGATCGTCGTCGGCGATTAGCACTTTCATTTGCAGATCCCATTTCCTTCTCGCGGGATACACACTCAGGGCTTAACCAGTTTGGCCAGCATGGGCATAAGCCGTTCAATTTCCCTGGCCAGCGCCGCGTGCGCATCGGCGGCACCGAGAAGATCCTTGTTGCCACCTATCGTTTCGAGTCGCAGCGCTGCCGCTGCCGCACGTCCGGCTCCGAAGATCCGAACGGATCCTTTGAGTGTGTGGGCAGCTCGCTGCAAACCGGATGGATCTTCATTGCCGATCGCGTCCCGCATCCTTTTCATGAGCCTTCCGGATTCGGTGGCAAACAATTCCACGATTTCCTTCAAGGTTTCTGTGCTTCCTCCAATTTGTTCTAAAATCTGATCTCGATCGAGGATGTCTTTCTCTTCTACGATTTCGCTCTCTTGTGCCTGATATCCCTGCACTCTCGCAACTGTCGCCTCAAAAGTATCGTGGAGGTCCTTTGCACGGATGGGCTTGGCAATGTATCCATCCATACCAGCCTCCAGACATCGCTCGCGGTCGCCCTTCATTGCGTGCGCAGTCATTGCAATGATAGGAACATGTCCTCCGGACTCGGTTTCTCTTTGACGGATGATAGCGGTCGCTTCGAGTCCATCCATGCCCGGCATTTGTACATCCATAAGAACTGCATCGAATGACTGAGTGTCCAGGGCATCAACCGCCTCCTGCCCATTGTTGGCTACCGTAACCTTATGCCCGCGCTGTTGGAGGAGGTTCACGGCAACCTTCTGATTCACCAATCCGTCCTCGGCCAGGAGGACATGCAGAGACGTCGTACTCTCGGGATACTCGGCGGTGGCCGCCGGCGCCACTTCATCGGCCGTAGCGACGCTAAGGGCCGCAACAATAGAATCCAACAACTCCGATTGCTTCACCGGCTTCATAAGACAGTAGTCAATACCCAACTCGCGGCAGCGGGTGCTGCCCGATAAGTTGCCCGCCGATGACAACACGATGAGCGTGGTCTCACTTAGACCGGGCGTATGTCTGATCTTCTCGGCCAGCTCAAGACCATCCATTTGGGGCATCATGGCATCCAGTAACGCCAGGTGAAAAGGTTCACCGGCTCTGGCCGCCTTGAGCATCTCTTCCAATGCTGATTGGCCGCTATCGATTGCTGTAGGATTCATTCGCCAGTTGTTCAGCATCTCTTCGAGAATCAGCCTGTTTGTCCTGTTGTCGTCGACCACAAGCACTCGCAGGCCATGCAAAGTCACCGGCCCGGGTGCAGGTTTGATCGGTGCGTCCTTTTGTATTGAGAATAAGGCGACGAAATGAAACGTACTGCCGGCTCCCACTTTGCTCTCAAGCCACATTCGTCCTTTCATCATCTCAACGAGACGCGATGAAATCGCCAATCCCAGGCCTGTGCCTCCGTAGCGACGAGACATAGAACTGTCCGCCTGGCGAAAGGCCTCAAAGATGAGCCGCTGTTTCTCATCTGGGATGCCGGGGCCGGTATCGCTGACGGAAAAATGCAATCGAACATCTTCGTCAACCAGCGATTGGAGCTTCACACCCACGGCTATTTCGCCCCGTTCGGTGAACTTGATAGCGTTGCCCGTAAGATTCACGATGATCTGGCAAAGCCGTCCCGGGTCGCCGACCAACTCGTCAGGTACCTCAGCGGGAATATGGTATGTCAATTCCAGATCCTTCTTAGAAGCGCGCCCGGCGAGCGTTTGGAGCGTGTCGCCAAGAGTGTCGCGCAATTTGAAGCCAACCGATTCAAGCTCGAACCTGCCCGCCTCAATCTTGGAAAAGTCCAGGATGTCATTTATCAGTCGCAACAGCGTCTCTGCCGACTGGCTGGCCAAATCCAGATATGTACGCTGCTGATCGGTTGGATTTGTGCCGAGCAGAAGATCGATCATGCCGATGATGCCGTTCATCGGAGTTCGGATTTCGTGGCTCATAGTGGCGAGGAACTCGCTCTTGGCCCGGCTGGCGACCTCGGCAGCTTCCTTGGCCGCCTGAAGTTGCACTTCGGCACGCTTGCGATCTGTGATGTCCCGAGAAATGCCGAAGGTGCCGATGACCTTTCCTTCGCCACTGCGCAGGGGGACTTTGCTGGTCGAAACCCATCTTGTCCGCCCGTTGGGCCAGGATTGTTCTTCTTGTTTGTTCACAGCCGCTTTGCCGGTCTTCATTATCTGCCGTTCGTCGGAAAGATATTGCCGGGCGCGTTCGGTATCAAAAATATCCAGGTCAGTCTTGCCAATTGCATCGCAGGCCCGCTCCAGCTTGAAATAATCCGCCAGTGCCTTGCTGATTCGAACAAAGCGGCTCTCGGTGTCCTTGAAGTAGATGTAATCCGGCGAATTGTCCATAAGCGTTTCCAACAGGAAACGTTCGTATGCCAGGTCCTTTTCCGCCTTCTTACGTTCGGTGACATCCCAAAAGATCACTTGTACGCCCACGATCTTACCGCCGGCATCGCGCACGGCCGATTTCATCACCTGGACATAGCGAGTTTCGCCTTTCTTCTTGTTCTCTTCAACAGCTTCGAACAATTCGCCCGTTTCCATTACTCGTTGATCGTCCTGATGGTATTTCTGGGCCAATTCTTCCGGGTAGAAATCGAAGTCTGTCTTGCCGGTAATGTCCTCAAGCGGCTTTGAGAGCAAATCGCAAAACGACCGGTTCGCAAATGTGAATCGACCATCGATATCCTTGCGAAGCACGTGAACCGGCAGATTCTCCACAAGGGACGAGTACAAGGCCTCTGAGTCTTTGAGTACTTTCTGAGCCTTATTGCGCTCGGCTATTCCCCGCTTCAATTCCCGGTTGGCGTTGTCCAGCTCCGAGGTACGTTCCCGAACCCGTTCTTCCAGCTTATCGTGAGCCTCTTGCAGCGCCTGCTCAAACTGTTTGCGTCGGACGAGCCTCCACATACCCTGCATCAACAGTTTCACCTGTCGAACGTCCGACTCATCGTAACATTCGTCTTTGTTGCCCACACCCGCCACGGCAACGATGCTCTCGCCGTCAAACACGGGCACGCCCACATGACGAACCACCTCGACGTGGCCTTCCGGATACCCCTTTTTGAGGCAATCAGCGGCCGAGTAGTCGTTGGTTATGACGGCCTTTCGCTGGCGCACCGCTTCTCCCCAAAGACCTGTCGTCTCCACAGGATAGACTATCGGTTTGTCAATGATGGCGCATTGTTCCATGGCTGTTTTCGACCAGGAGTGCATGGTGAGAACGGTCTCGTCGTCGTTCATAAACGCAAGGTAGCCTATCGTGCTTCCAGTCAACCGGACCGCCGCTTCCAGAGCAAAGTCTGTGATTTCCTGAATGGGCGCGGCTGTCATTTGGCTAAGCTGCAGAAGAGCCTCGAGGCGCGATTGCTCGAAAAGCAATGCCTCGGCTGCCCCCTTGCGATCTTCTTCCAGTCGTATGCTGTGCAGCGCGAACGCAACGTCACCGGCAACCTCTTCGAATAGACTCTGCTGCTCCTGGTCGACGCAACGGTCGCCCTCGATGGAAGCGGCCATCAGTCCCAAGGTTTCTCCACCGTATTGAAGGCGGGCGGCAATGGCCTTTCTTCCCTGGCATCTCTTGAGTAATAAACAGTCCCCACAGACCGATGCCGGGTCATCGATCACATAAGCTTCGGGTCGCGACATCGCCTTTTCTGCACAGTGGGTCCATTGGCGGCGCTTGAGGCGATCGGTGAGAAGTTGCAAATC
>CAZLTY010000227.1:0-6087 GCA_964562575.1 uncultured Pirellulales bacterium | reverse complement strand
TATCTGCGGCAGGGTGATTACGTCACGCGCCACGATTCCCAGTGCCACCATCACAGCGAACCAGGCCACGCTGAAACACCCGGCCAATACGAATCCGTTTCGCGAGATCCGCGTCGTCTTGGACGCCAGAGCCCGGTTTGCATAGGGCGGTATGAGCGTCTCGCCCAACAAAAACGCCACCAATAAAGCTACTATCTCTATCACGGGCGTCGCTGCGATCCCCTCGTTGGTTGCAAGTGAAGCCTGCTCGGTAAAAGCTCCAGCCCCACCGTTGAAGTGGAAACACAGTATCCAAAGAAGTGTGATCGGCAACAATATCGCGAAGGCGGAGAATTGAAAGGCGTCGGTTATAACACTGGCTCTCAATCCCCCGAACGTTGTGTACAGAGCGGTGATTCCAACTACAATTATCACGCTCGACCAGTGAGGCAGGCCGAATATGCTCGTAAGCACGTCGCCGCCGGGTTTGGCCACGACCGCGGCAAGGCCCGCGCACAGGCCAACCGATATGACGCCAGCCAGGACCTGGCACTTCCGGTCGTATTTCTGGCCGATGGCGTCGCCTAATGTGTGACATCCCTTCAACCGCCGCAGACGGGGGGCAACGAACAGGCCGACCAGGATGTTCTGAGCCGAGTACGCCAGACCTATTCCGAGAAAGAGCCAGCCGCTCGTGAAACCCTTGCCGACAAAGCCGCTCGAAAAGGCAGGGCCCACATAGGTGGCCGCCAGGCTGCCGAAGACCAACGCCAACGGCAGCGTCCGCTTTGCCAGTGAGAACTCCGAGAACTCGCGGGCAGTCCGTGCGCGCACGGCGACAAACGAAAGCAGCGCCCCGTAAGCTATAACAACAGCCACAGACGAAACCGTGAGCACGGCGTCAACCCTAACAGTAAATTAAAATTAAAAATCAAAGCAAAGGCACAGAGGAACAGAGGCACAAAGGCACAGAGAGGCCTGCTATAGCTTTGTGCCTTTGTCCCTTTGCCACTTTGTGCCTTTGCTCCTTTGCCTCGATTCTTGATATATATCAGTGCCTTGTATCCCCGGGCCGGTCCTGGAAATGCTCCTCTTCCAACTCGTTGATGACCGTGTCCAGTTCGGCTTCGGTTCTTATCCACCCGTAGCGGGCATCCACGAGAAAGGCACCGTACCATTGAATCAGGTTCTTCGAGAAGGCGTCGTCCTTGCAGTAGATTCCGAACGAAATCTCCCCGGCGTGTGAGCCGGCTTTTCGCGGTATGTGCGCGAAGGCCAGGAGGACCGCGGTCCTGGTCAGCAGGAACTCGAGGTCGGAGACCTGACTGTTGTAAATCCGAAGCCGGCCCGATTCGATTGCCTCGGGATACTTGCGAAAAAGGAAGCGTGCCGCGTTAGAAAAAGCCGGCACGCTCAGATTCGTCGCGCGGTGCACCTTCACGTCGGGATAGTCTTCGATAATCTCGTACAGCGTGCTAAGATAATCGTTCACCGGCTGCTTTTCCCCCTCGAAAAGCATGCACGTCCAAAGCTCGCCATTGCCTGTCGCGTCGAGCTGGTCCTGGAGCATCTGCCTGCCGACGCTGTAGGTCTCTCTTCGGTTGCCAAGCACCTTTAGCCGGCGTTCGGTCATGGTTTTTGCCCAGTTTGGCATCTCGTCCGGCAGCGTATCCGGCGGACAGACGCCGAGACGGGTCAGGAGTCTGAGGAATTGCTTTTGATCGGAGCCGTAGAATCGCCTGCCGACGATCGAACCAACGTTCCCGTTGCAATCCATGCCATATTGTTTATGGTGGCCAAATGACAACAGATGCACGTCGTAGCCTTTGTCGAGGAGCGTTTTCTCCAGCTCGGTGATCAACCACGCAGCCTGCCTCTCCGGCGCCTTGTCGATTGAAAGATGAACATTCGGACAAAGCACGATCGGTCTTTTGCCGATCATGTCCGACAGCAGCTCGAATTCCTCCGCAGCTTGTTTGAGTTCCTCCCTGGCGTCGTAAAGCTCGACGCAGACAAATGCCACCAGCACATTCCTGAAGATCTTTCTTGGCTGCGGCGCTGAAATTGTGTCAGGATTTATCCTCGAAGACGGCTCCTTGTCCTCGAAGTAGCAGGATGAACACTGGTAACAATCCAGGATCATATCGTTTTCTCGGCCCTCAAAAAATGCAAAGATCAAGAATTAAATATTAAAATTGCCGAGCCGCTTCGCGGACTGTCTTGAACAGCATCCCGGCTTGCCGGGATTCCTCAATTTTGCATTTTGAACTTTGATTTTTGATTTTTTTGAGCAGATCTTGCACCATTGGCACGCTTACCTCGTGACGGCGTCTTGGCTTTCTTCGATCTCGATACAATATTGGCGTCGACGCGGGATATGAACAACCCCACGTCCGCGGTCACGGCCTTATCGGCGAATCCGACATCGTTTAGAATCCGTGCGACCTCAGTGGCATTCCAGAACTCGTCGGAGGAAGCTACCAGCTTGCCCTCCTGGCGGGTAAGTGATTTGAGGAAAACCGGCACGCAACCGTCACGCAACGCTCCTGCGTAGTCACTGAACAACTCTTGGATTTTTCGGTTCGTATCAGCCATCGTTTCTCACTCCTTAATAAATGCAAAGATCAAAAATCAAATATAAGAATTGCGGAATCCCGGCAAGCCAGGAGACTTTTCTTACGAAAAGTCGAAAAACAGCCCGCCAGGCGGCTCCGGAATTTTGTATTTTGCACTTTGATTTTTGACTCTTTTCCCATAAATCAGCCCTTGCGACAGTAGTCGCCCAGCATCTTCTTGAGTTTCAATATTGTCCTGAATTTGAGCATCTTCACGGCCCCGACTGTGGTCTTAAGCTCATTGGCGATCGCCCGGCTGGACATGCCGTCCATCCACAGCTCTATCGCCTTTCGCTCCCGCGCCTTGAGCCTTCCCAGCGCCTGGGCCAGAGCCCCTTTTAGTTCGGTCCGAGAGAGCATTTCAAGCGTGCCCAGCTCCGGAGCTACAAGATTCTCCATATCCTTTTGTGCCAGATACAAATGTCGATTCATTCTTCTGTAAACTCGTCGCAGGCGTTTGCGCATGTAATACAGATACACCGTTCGCAGCAATTCTCGCTCTGTCGTAACATTTCGCAATCGCTCGGGGTTTTCCCAAATATCCGCGTAAACATCTTCTAATACGTCCTCACATTCAACTTCATTGCCAAGATATCGGTATAAGTACCTTATGAAACTGTCAAATGTAGCCCTGACGAAAGGCTCCATGGCCCTGCGCCGACGCTCGGCGTCCGGGGCAGTGAGTCCTTTCAAGGCATTCTTAAGCTGCCTGTTCATAGCAAGTCAATTGCTCCCACCTTGCTCTACTGTCACGGCTCCGCCAAAAGGCCTTTTTTGCCCTGCTTTCGGCCTTCCGAAGCCTCCGCCCTACTCTCTAAAGGCAACAACCTAACGGTTAGTAACGGCAATTGTAAGCAAAAAGAAAAAATCCTTCAATAACCAACTTTTCAATACTGAAAGAAGGGGAAATCCGCTATCTACTAGTTTCTCAGGATCTCCATGCACATATCCCAATCCTGCGCAAAGAGACTGATTGATATAGGACGCATGGGCACAGAACGAGAACTACGCAGAGTTATGCCGCTTGCGACTTCGCACTCTACTCTACTTGTTTCAGCACAGCAAGATCAACTAGAGAGCCTGACGCGGCATCACCACAGACTATAAGTCCTGTTCCCAGGGCATAAATCTCGAATTCTGTTACTGAATAGCCATCAGTATCAGAACTTGACGGCAGCGTGATGCCGAGGTCGGAGTCCTTTCCGTGGAAGTCCAGTGGAGTAAAGGGGTGCTTTGCGTCGAGCCACCAGAAGATAATGGAGTTGTAGTAGAACCCCTCCTGGGCCTTAGCGTCTTAGATATCAACGAGAAGCATTATGTCTTCGTCACTATCCAGAGGCGATAGATCTTTTGACAAATAGTAGAACAATCCTGGATCAACGATCATGCCATCACGCAGCGCGACGAACGAAAATTCTGCCGGGCGAACCAATTGTGTTGGATCTGTCGAGAGAAACCATTCATCACTTCCCAAGAATCCAACTATCTGACCATCGTTCGCTACCAGAAAGGTGCCCCAGTACGCATGGTTCGTTATTTGTACGCCGGTAATGGGCCCAGACAAATATGGCACTGTCTCGGATTCTCCAATTCTACTTGTGTATTCACCGGTCTTGCCATAGACCCACTCGAACGTTTTGATGCCATGTTCGTTCGGATCAAGCGGCATATAGTCTGGAAACCAGACCGTTTGTTCCCATGTTAGTCGGGGATAATCATTCTCTGGTATAAACCAGATATCGTCGGTGCCGTTAGCTGTTTCGTCTACGAAGTCCCAGCCGGCACCAAGGAATGTGCTGAGGGTTTGCATCTCGGTTGTTCTCAGACCGGCGCCCCCTGCACTCGTAGCCCAGCCGGAGGTTTGGGTATCCCAGAAACTTGTGTCGATGCTGTCATAGGAGTTGCTGCCCACGAGGCCACCCACGTCTTCATGTCCTCTGACCGTTCCGATGCTGTAGCTTGTGGCGATGTTGCCGGAGTTGTAGCCCACGATGCCGCCGACACTCGACCAACCACTGACAGCACTCGTGCTGTAGCTGGCGATGATGGCACTGAGGTTGGTTCCCACAAGGCCGCCTACGTCATTATTGGCGTGTTGCTAGGTTGTAGCCGAAGATATTCCAGTTGCCGTTGCGGTCGTCCTGCCAGACGGTAAGATTACCGTCGATGGTGGGATTTGTCTGTGAGGATTTGTCGCTGGCGACTGCAAACTCGACGGGGCTGTTGGGCTCGGAGGTGTCGGCGGTGTAGATGGATCAGACTATTAGCCGCCTTTATGTTGGGTCTTGGAGGTTTGTCCATGGCAGGCGCCACCACTATTGTGATACTTGCCTCAGGAGGATCATGATAGAGGCTGCAAGCGCGATGTTCACATCTGCCTATTGGGGACATCGCATGCCAAATCTGCCAGCATGCCGTTGACATCGAGAGGAATCTGTGTTATTATGAGACCTGAGGTTTGCGGGAGTGCTGGAGTGTTTCAGTACCGTGTATATGGGAAATAGCGGGCAAAAGTTCCATTGCCCGGGCCGGCACCTCATGAGCTTGGATTAGAATGAGGAGATGAAGAAATGAAAACCAGCAGTCTTCGAAAAAACACAGTATTTATCGCCGGTCTTCTCTTGGCCACGTTACCTCTATCCGCCCTCAGCTATGAATTCTTCGGCGGTACCGGCGAACGCAATGATCCCTACCTGGTATCCACAGCAGAGCAATTCATCCGCATTGGCGAAGATCCAAGTCTCTCAGATAAGCATTTTATGCTTGTCGCGGATATCGATCTGTCCGGCATCGCAAAGTCTAAAACTGTAATCCCGGAGTTTTCTGGAACCTTCGACGGAAATGACCTGAGTATCCGGAACATTTCACTCGAGGGCCCGGTATTTCCCTGGTATTACGGCTTATTCGGCACCCTTGGCGCCGACGCCGAAGTTAGAAATCTGTCAATTATAGATGCTGATGTGACAGCAGCGGGATATGGAATCGGTGTGCTCGCAGGAAGGAATCTTGGCAGCGTAGTTAATTGCAGTAGTACGGGCAGAGTATCCGGAGGTAATGCTGCAGGTGGGCTCATAGGAGACAATTATGGCAACGTAGCCAAATGTGATTCATCGGTCGTAGTCTCTGGTAGACAGGATATTGGAGGGCTTGTGGGGGCTAACAATGGCGCCTTGATTCACTGCTATAGTACGGGCGAGGTCTCTGGCGAACAGGGCGTCGGAGGACTTGTGGGAACCAATTCCGTAGCTATCGCAAATTGCTACAGCAGCGGCATTGTCTCCGGCGATCAGAAGATTGGCGGACTTGTGGGAGAGAATGAACACTATGGCAGCGTAGTCAACTGTTATTGTACAGGTGACATCTCCGGCCAGCAGAACGTTGCCGGATTCGCGGCAGTCAATAGCGGCAGTGTGTCTAACTGTTACAGTATAAGTGCGGTGCCCGTTGATGAGCAAATTGGTGGATTCGTTGCATCCAACGACGGGAGCGTGAG
>CAZLTY010000226.1:0-6140 GCA_964562575.1 uncultured Pirellulales bacterium | reverse complement strand
GTCCAGAATAATAATCATTGTGGTTGTTGTGGCGCTCGTGGTTGTTGCTGGTGGTGGGATGGCGGTCAGATCCAGGCTCAAGGGCCCGGGCAAAACCACCACAGTCCGCATTGCGAGAGCTGAGAAAGGGGAATTGATAGAGTTTGTCAGTGCCCCCGGTGAAATCGAGCCGAAAACGAAGGTGGAAATAAGCGCCAAAGTGTCGGCTCGGATCGTGGAGTTGCCCTATGAAGAGGGCGACACTGTGACCTGTGGCGACGAGAATGCGAATCCGCCCGTGGAGGCCTCGCTGCTGCTGCGTCTGGATTCGAAGGATCTGGAGAGCCGGCTGAGGTCGGCCGAAGCCAGTCGGGACGGTCAGGTTGCACACGTAGAGGTCGAGAAAGCGAGGATCAAAAGCCAACGAGCGGGTCTTGAAGGCCTGGCCGCTTCACTGGAGCAAGCCCGGCGGGACCTGGTCCGGCAGAGAGGGCTGCTTGAAACAAAAGACATTGCACAAGCCACTTTCGACCAGGCCCAGGCCAGATACGATGAACTCAAGGCACAGCACGAAGCCTCCGTGCACACCCTGCAATCGGCCGAGCTGAACCTGGTGGTGTTGCAGCATAACCTCGAGGTTGCTAACGCCAGCATTGAACAGGCCCGGGAGACGCTGAGCTATACAACCATCACATCGCCTATCGACGGCACGATTATCCGGATCAATGCGGAAGTCGGCGAGCTTGTCATGACCGGGACTATGAATAATGCGGGAACGATCATCCTGGAAGTCGGAGACCTCTCGCAGATGCTGCTCGTCGCACAGGTAGATGAGGCGGACGTGGGCAAAATGGCGGTCGGTCAAAAGGCTACGGTGAAGGTGCAGGCCTTTCCGGATGAGGAATTCAAAGGAGTGGTCGATCTGATCGCCTTGATGCACCGAATGTCAACAACCGGTACGAAGTACTTCAGGACCGAGATTCTGCTCGCCGGCGATGTGAGCAAGTTGTATTCGGGGCTGACCGCCCACGTGGACATTGAGACCATAAAGCACGAAGATGTGCTTAATCTGCCAAGCCAGGCGGTACTGGCTGTAAATGTCGACAGTCTGCCTCTGGATATTCGTGATAATTCTGCTGAGGTTGACAAGGACAAGATGTACGCAACGGTTGTCTACCGCTACATCGACGGCAAGGCCGTAGTGACTCCCGTCACAATCAGCGAGAGCAATCTGACCCACACGATCATAAAATCAGGTATTACAGCCGAAGACAAGGTCGTGGTCGGTCCGTACAAAGTACTCGAGAGCATCAAGCACGACCAGATGATACAGGATGAACGAGAATCAAAAACAAAGAAGCCAGGCGCTAAAACTGACAGTGAGCAAGACACTACAGACGATGCCAACGATAGCAGCCCAAGCTGAGAAGCCACGGTCGCGACCAGAACCCGAGGGGGCAATTATACACCTCCGGGATGTCACGCGGGTCTATAAGGTCGGTGTTGAGCGCATACACGCGCTCGACGGAATCAATCTGGAACTGCACGACAACGAGTATGTTGCCGTGATGGGGGCCTCCGGCTCAGGAAAAAGTACACTGATGAATGTTCTCGGCTGCTTGGACAGAGCCACTTCCGGCCATTATGCCCTGGACGGCCAGAACACCACCAGGCTGAGCGATGCGGCGCTGGCTCGTGTTCGCAACGAGCGGATTGGGTTTGTTTTTCAGTCCTTCGAGTTACTCGGTCAGCACAGTGCGCTTAAGAACGTGGAGATGCCACTGATATACTCCAAGAACGGCTGGTGGACCCGACGCAAGCGCGCGAAGAAGGTGCTTGAGCGTGTCGGGCTTAGCGAGAGGATAAAGCACAGGCCGAACCAGCTTTCGGGAGGTGAAAAACAGCGTGTGGCCATCGCACGGGCCCTTGTCTGTGAACCAAGTATCCTGATGGCGGACGAGCCGACTGGCAACCTCGATACCAAGACAAGTGAAAGCATCATGAGCCTGTTCGACCAGCTTCACAAAGAAGGCCAGACGATCATCCTGGTAACACATGAAGAGCACGTTGCTCGGCATGCAAGGCGAATAATCCGCATGAGAGATGGCAAGATTTACGATGATCAGCCGAGTAATCAGGGCCCGGCCGACAAGCCTGCGACAGAGAAGGATGCCGGAGGGAAGTCGTCATGAAAATGCTGCTGCAGGTACCTCTAGCTTTTCTTAGGCTTTTCTATCAGAGCGTGTATCTTGCGCTGGGACAAATCTGGGCGAACAAGACCAGATCTATACTTACAACCATTGGTATCGTAATCGGCGTTGCCTCCGTAACGGCTGTCATAGCGGCGTTGACCGGCCTCAAGGCGAAGATACTGACACAGGTGGAGACCCTGGGAAGCAATACCATATTCATTTCGCCCAAGCGACCGGACACTGGGCCCATGCAGCATGCCAATTTTTGGAGTATTCGATTTCTACCGGAGCATTTCGACGGTCTTCTCGAACATTGCCCCTCCGTAGAACGGTTCGGCCGCCAGACGTGGATCGGAGGTAAGACCGTAAGCCACCGCGAGAGGTCGGTCGAGAACGTGACGGTCCGCGGCATTGAGCCCGATTGCCACAAAATAGAAAGCCGTCCGGTTACGGAAGGAAGGCCACTCTCGGTGATCGACGAAATCCAGACGCGACAGGTTTGTCTGATCGATCCCAAACTGCGCAACGAGCTTCACCTTGACCGCGACTGCATAGGCCAGACTATTCTCATTGGTCACAATACTTTCTACGTCGTCGGCGTCGTAGAGCCTCGCCCGGAATCCGTATTCGGCGGAGGCGACCAGGACCGTTCCGAGGTGTTCGTTCCATTCAAGACAAGTTTCAAATTGCAGCGATACCTATACATAGGGGTTCTTGCCGAAAGCAAATCCGCCGAAGTTTCCGATGATGCCCAGGCCGAGCTGAAGTTCTTCCTTCGGCGCACGCGAAACATAAAGCCGGGCGAACCCGACACATTTGAAGTTATGTCACTCCAGAACATTCTGGATATTTTCAACAAGATAGCAATAATTGTCACGATGGTGGCCGGTGGAATTGTCGGTATTTCTCTGCTGGTGGGCGGCGTCGGCATCATGAACATCATGCTCGTTTCCGTTTCCGAACGAACCAGAGAGATCGGTCTGCGCAAAGCGGTCGGAGCCAAGAGATCCGCCATCCTAACACAGTTCCTCATTGAATCCGTGGTGTTGTGCTTTTTCGGAGGCCTTGTCGGAATTGGGTTCGGCCAGCTCCTGACCATGGGCATAGCCAACATCCCCAAAGTTGAGATGGATATGGCATATATCCCCCTGTGGGCAATCGGGCTCTCATTCGGGTTTTCCGGCACCGTGGGTATATTTTTTGGAATGTTTCCGGCAATCAAGGCCGCCAGACTCGACCCCATTGAGGCACTTAGACATGAATAGAAGATTCTCGCATAGATGGCATCCATTTGTTGTTCTCGTTGGATTGGTGCTGATTTCACTGGCTGGCTGTGAAGGGTTTTTCGGTGGTGACGATTATTACAAGGTTAAGATTGCGCCGGAGAAATTCCATCAGATAGAAGCCCTCGAGTTGCAGGAGGCCGCTGCGGAGGTAGAGGCCCTGATAGTGGACGTCAACGCCGAGCCGGCGAAAGAGCTTACGCTCACGTTGGAGCAATGCCGGGCGCTTACGTTGGGCAACAACCTCGACATTAAGGTCCAGCTCGTCAATCCGGCAATTGCCGCCGAGAGGGTCAGTCAGCAAGAGGCTCAGTTCGAGGCGGCATTTACGGCCAGGGGGGGATTCGGAAAGACCGATACGCCCGTGCCGTCGACTCTCGATATTGCGGGCTCGAATCTGGACTATTCCTACTCTGGCCTCGGTGTCAATGTGCCCCTGCGAACCGGAGGGACGGTGATTTTTGATATGGCCGACAATCGGACCAAGACCGACTCGGCATTCTCGACATTCAACCCTGCCTACGACTCTGACATGTCGCTTTCGCTCAGCCAGCCACTGTTGCGAAACGCCGGACATCGCGCCAATACGTACGGCATTCGTATCGCCGAATACGACCGGCAGATAACCGATGCCAGGACGAAACTTGAGGTGATAAGGATTATTGCTGCGGTCGATCGTGTCTACTGGCGTCTCTATGCGGCCCGGATGGAGCTGGATGTGCGCAAAAAGCAATATGATCTGGCGAAGAAACTGTATGAGCAGGCTCAACGTTTTGTGAATGCGGGCGACAAGTCGCAGGTTGAGGTTATCCGTACTGAAGCTGGCGTGGCACAGCAACTCGAGGCAATTATACTGGCTGAAAACGGTGCGAGAGACCGAGAACGCGATCTGAAACGAACGCTCAACAAGAGAGGTCTTGGAATGCAGACGCCGACGGTGGTGATACCGGCTACAATTCCGGATCCCGTCCGCTATGAGTTGGAAAGACGACAACTGGTTGCCACGGCAATCGACAGTCGAATGGAAATGCTGGAGCTGGAGCTGCAGATCGCCCAGGATGTCGACACGGTCGATTACATGAAGAATCAGTCGCTGCCTTTGGTTACGATGGATTACCGGTACAATATTAACGGGCTGGGGGCGACCAGGGACGACTCACTCGATTTGCTATTTGACAAGAGATTCGAGGACCATCGACTCGGATTTCAACTGTTTGTGCCTCTGGGAAATGAGGCGGGAAAGAGTCAGATGCGGCAGGCGTTGTACCAGCGCAGGCAGCGACTGGCCAGCCGGGACAGTCGCGAAGCACTCATCGAACTCGAGGTGTTGAATGCTATTGACCAGCTTGAGGCCAATTGGCAGCGTGTTCTGGCCAGCCGCCAAAGATCGATTCTGGACGGTCGGTTGTTTGGGGCCGAACAGCGTCAGTTCGAGCTTGGCTTGCTGACATCCACCGACGTTCTCCAGGCGCAGACGAACTTTGCCGATGCTCAAAGCGCCGAAATCCTTGCACTGGCCGAGTATCAAATAGCTTTGGTGGATCTGGCCTACGCGACCGGCACACTGTTAGGCGCCGCGAAGGTGCAATGGGAGCCTCTTGCTTCGCCGGGCGATTTCCAATAGTATATGCCCAGTCTATGAATATATCAGGTTATCCGGGCATCGGCACATCAGGTAGTGGGTATCAGGTCGTCAAGATATCAGGTGAGTGCCGGCGAGGGGATTGTTCTTCCTGAGATCCTGATTTCCTGATATCCTTCACCCTGATAATCTGATATCCTTATACCCTTATCTATAATCCGCTCATGAAAGGGCATATCATGGACGAACAGAGTGTCGAAGGCAGTGAGAATGTTCTCGCCAATCAAGCCGAGTCTCCGGTCCCTGCCGAGCCAACGGCCTCGGCCAGGCCAGAGGCCGTGGCCGTACCGAAGGCCTCGAAGCCGAACAAGAAGATCATACTCTGGGGTGGCTTGGCGCTCGCGGTGGTCGTGATTGTGGGCGCCCTGGCCTTCTACCTGGTGCCGAAGGCAAAGGAGATTGGGTGGTTCTCAAATCAGATGATAGCAATCTACATCGCCGTAGGCGCAATCGGCGGCAGCATCCTGGCAGGTTTCCTGTTCAGAAAGCCCCTGCGGACAAGGCTGCGGATGCAGAAAGTAGTCAGAGATGACGCCGACATCAATGATTGGCTTGTCGTCTTTTCATGGACGCCCAAGATACTCTATGTTCCCACGATTGTCACATCCTTTGTGGCTGCATTGGTCTCTTGCTTCGACGCTGTCCCTCCGGCCGCCATCGGTGGCGTCTGGGCGACCATATTCTTCCTCAACTTTCTGGTGGAGGAATACAACATCAGCATAAAGATATTGCTCATCGCCGTTGTCAGCATAGGGTTCTTCCTTTTGTGGCTCCACCTGCTCGGATGGGTCGTGCTCTTCCTCCGGCTGTTCAAGCGCATCGCGCTTTCGGTGAATACGGCAGTCTATCTGCTCGTGGGCACAATTGGCCTACTCGCCATATTCATTTCCTGGCTCAAAGGTCTTTTCTATTATGTGACTATCACGCCCAATTACATGAACCTGCAGGAGGGACCCACTGAGTCTGGGGAGCAAATAGGCAGGGAAGACTACAACAGTCGCATCGATACGAGCGATTTCCTCGAACGGCTGATGGGTTTTGGAC
>CAZLTY010000225.1:0-6156 GCA_964562575.1 uncultured Pirellulales bacterium | reverse complement strand
GAAAGAGCCGTGACAGCGAAGGACAGTTGTGGGGTAACGAGAGATAGGTCCTCTCGCAGGGACACCGTGATTCGGAGGTGCAGCAGTGCAAAAGCAGGTCAGACATTCGCGAAGATCTTTACTCAAGATGTTGGGCGCCGGTGCGGTCTCTGCCGCGGTGACGCCCTATCTCAACGCCGTCGGTCGCAGTAGCACCAGACCCAACATTGTCGTACTCTTTGCCGACGACGTCGGCTATGGCGACCTGAGCTGTTACGGACACCCGACTATCCAGACCCCCAATCTCGACCGTCTCGCGGCTGGCGGGATTCGCCTGACCTCGTTCTATTCGGCTCCCTCATGTGTTCCGGCCCGCACGCAGCTTATGCTCGGTGTGTACCCGCCTCGCGTCAATCTGGGGCGCACCGGCTCCGGCGGCACGGGCGGCATCGGCTCCGATCGTGTCACTCTCGCCCAGGCTCTCAAGAGCGCCGGCTACAGAACCGCCATGATGGGCAAATGGCATCTCGGCTATGCGAAAGACGAATTCTTGCCGGTCGGCAAGGGTTTTGACTACTGGTTCGGCCTGCCCTACTCGAACGATATGCGCAGGCCCTGGGTCAATACGAACGTCCCTCTGTGGCTCTACGAGAATACGAAAAGAATCGAGCATCCTGTCGACCAGGACACCTTGACCACGCGATACACCGAGCACGCGGTCGAGTTTCTGGAAAAGGCAAAGGACGATCCGTTCTTTTTGTACCTGGCCTATTCGATGGCCCACTTGCCGATTCACACAACAGAGAAGTTCCGCGGCAAATCCCGAGCGGGGCTCTTCGGCGACGTTATGCAGACTATCGACTGGTCCGTCGGCCGGATTGTCGAGACGCTGCGCAGGACCGGCAATGAGAACAACACCATAGTGGTCTTCGCTAGCGATAATGGCCCCTGGCTCAACCTTCCCGCTCGAATGCTCCAGGAAGGCAACCTCCCCTGGCATGCAGGTTTGCCCGGACATCTCAGCGGCGCCAAGCATACGACAC
The DNA here is from genome assembly GCA_964562575.1 of uncultured Pirellulales bacterium. Classification (GTDB taxonomy): domain Bacteria; phylum Planctomycetota; class Phycisphaerae; order Sedimentisphaerales; family Anaerobacaceae; genus SG8-4. The sequence goes on along the minus strand of CAZLTY010000225.1, from coordinate 5,134 downwards.
TGGAGGGCGGACCGCGCACGCCGTGCATTGTGAGCTGGCCCGGGCAGATTCCGCCCGGACAAACGTCGGCTGAGATGGCCGCGGGCATGGACCTTTATGTCACGCTGATCGAAGCAGCCGGCGGCAGGCTTCCCGGCTACCGGCTGGACGGCTACGATTTGATGCCATTCCTCAAGGGGCAGACGCAGAAATCACCTCGCGATACGTTTCTCTATTTCAGAGGCAAAGGAGCTCCGGATGCCTTGAGGGCAGGGCCCTGGAAACTGCGAACGGTCGATGGTGTCGAGCTTTACAATCTCGATATAGATCCCTCCGAGCGATACAATCGCGCAGAGGAAAAGCCCGAGCTTGTCAAACAACTGACCAAACGCATGCGCGAAATGGCCGAGGAGGTCGGAGTCAAGATCAAACGAGCAATCAACTCGCCGGCTGATAACACATGACCCGGCCGTCGACGGTTGTGAAATACAGCTTGCCCCCGGAAGCGGCGAAGCTGTCGTATACCGGTGAGGCCCTGAGCTTGTACTCAGCCTTCTTCTCGCCGTCTTCTGTCGAGACAGCCCACAGTGACACTTCGCTGCTTGATTCTTTCGCGTCGAAGTCCAGGATATCGGCGGGTCCGGCCAAAAAGAGCGTCTCGCCGGCCAGCAGCATCGCGCGCGGATAAAACGGGATAGACTTTGACCAGATGTACTTGACTTGCGTTGCGGCCGAGCGTCTCTTCGCATTCTTTTTCTGCTTTTGCCTGATCAACTCTGTCTCGGCACCAAACAGGTGGAATTCCGACTGTAATCCGAGGTGGCTGCCTGTGATCGTGTAGTCCTTCCTGCCGAATCCGAACGCACGGTTCTCGTTTCTCACAAGGGCCTTGCCGGAGATGCGCTCACGGCCCGCAGCTCCCCAGCCGCCGTATCCGCCGCTCATCTCGCGGCCGATCTGCAGGTAAGTGCGATGCCACCATGTATCGTCCACGTAGCCGGCCGAGCAGAACAGATGGTCCACGTTCTGTTCGAGCGGCTCGCCGTTGAGGTCGAAACGCTGATGTCTCATGAAGATGCTCGAGCCGTTGCTGGCCAGCACATCGGGGATGGCGCCGGGCATCTTGACGCCGCGAATTGTCTCCTGAGGCTCCAGTCCGGTTTCAGGGTCGAGATGGAAGATCCGCCGTCTGGCGATCAGCTCACCTGTCACGGCGTCAACTGCGCAGAGGTATACGCCGCCATCGACGTAGGACGATCTTCCGGCCGCAGCATAAGCCACGGGATTAGTGCGACCTTTCTGCTTGCATACCAGCACGTTGCCGGGGACCGGCCAGACCGATTCGAGCTGGCCGTAAGAGACTACCTGTCGTGGTTCCGGCGCGACGCAGAAGCGCCAGGCCAAATCGCCGTCTTCGGCACGCAGGCAATATATCCATCCGTCGGCCGAGCCGAAGTAGACGAGTCCGGCGTGAACTGTAGGGGGCGAATCCACCCGGCCGGCGACCGTATAGGACCAGATCGGCGATCCATCATCTGCCTTCAGGGCGTGCACTGTATGCGCCTCTCGCTGGGCCACGTAGAGTTTGCCCCCCGCACAGACGACAGCGGTCAAGGGGCCCGGCAACGCCTTTTCCCATCTGGGGCGCAATCTCGGCGAGAGCGAGATGGCCGTCGCGCCGCTGCGGGCGTTGTCACCTCGCAGCGTAGGCCAATCACCCGTCCTTCGTCCCCCTGCTTCTGCAGGGGCAAGCCTGTCCCCGCGAAAGCGGGGATCCCTCGTCTCTCGTGCTGTACCGTAAGCCGGGCCTTTTTCCAATACGTTCGGCGTCTTGGGTCCGGTCTTTGGCATTTCTCGCTCACCGCCGGCCAGTGCATTGAATCCGCTGAGCTTGGCTGTGATGTAGCACGCACAGGGATGCGTCGGTGCGTATACCAGGCCGTTGCAGGGAAGTATCCCGTACTGGCACGCCCCGCGAACCCAGTGATCGGCGATGACGTTGTCGGAGTTCACGTCGAGAAACTCGACGCCTGCGCGTCCGTGAATCACATAGTTCGATGTTGCCTTGTGGCGATAGCACCGCGTGTGCCCGAAACCGAGCGTGTACTTCTCCTGGTCGGGCGATCGCGTGGCGACGACTCGGCCGCTGTGGAGATCGTATACCTCGGTGATTCCTGGCTGTTTTCCCCAGGCGAGTATCCCGCTGAAGACCTTGCCGTCTATGACAAAGACATCCGCCGGGGAGTTGAAGCCCTCGTGAGTGGGGGCCGTCCAGAGTTCTTCCCCGGTCTTTGCGGAGAATGCCATAATGTCTCCACCTTCGAGAATATGGTTTGCCGAGACGCTCCATTCCATCTGCGTCATGTCCGGGTTTCCCGTATCGACGGGCAGATCGGGCGAGCGGTCAGCACTGAGCACGACTCCGTCCTTGACGACCAGCGTGGGTACCAGCCATGCGTAGCGGTGCCGAATAACGGGTCTTTCGGCGCGCCAAAGTACGTCTCCCGTTTGGGTCTTGAGAGCAATAAGGTGCTTTTCGTTCTGGAAGAACACCCGCCCGTCATTTACGATCAGCGTTAGCGGCAGAATATTCGTGACTTCACTGTCGTCCTTCTTCCAAACTTGCTTTCCGGATTCGGCGTCTACTACTCGAATATGCCTGGGCATATATTGCGTGACGTACTCCAGATACGAGCCGCGCCAAACTGGGAAACTGCGAAGTACCTTGCCTGTTGTGGGGCTGTCCTCTTTGAGTGGGGCGCTGATCACAAGGTAGAGACGCCCGTCGTCAACCACTATCTCGTGGGTATTCTCGGTTCCTTCATAGGTGCGCAACACTTCGCCTGTGGCGGCGTCGAGCGCCGTTACGGGCTTGCCGTACCCGAGCGTGACATACACTTTCTCTCCCACGGCCACGAGACGCCTGGGTAATTCCGCCGGCCCGCTGCGGAAGGGCCGCAGGTGGTTCTCCCACGGCGATATCTCTTTCTTCCAGAGCAGCACCCCGCTAAACGCATCGCGGGCAACGAGCATCCATCTGGACGGTGCCTTGACCGAGGCGACAGAGCCTTCGTCGATGATATAGAAGAGCCGCCCTGCACTCGAAACCGCCGCGCTGAGGCCTGACATATGATCGTGGCTTCGCCCCCAGCGAGGACCGGCGACCCACTGAGTGTGGCGCGGCGGCAGGACGCGCGTATCTTCGGCGACGGCATTGTTATCGGGACCGTGCAGGAAGTGCGTCCATTCGTCTATCTCGTCGGGCCAGGGTTTCGTCCGTTTGCGCCATCGGCCGTCTTTCTGTACGACGACCACGCCGCGCGGCGCCATGACCCGCCTCATCTCGTCGGCAGCAACATCCGCAGAATCCTCGACTATCAGCAGTTTGATCAGGTTCTCCGCATAGGGCAGATGTTTGCCGTCGAAGGTCTCCGCCGTCACTTCGCCGTAGATGCCCAACGATCTGACATGGTCTCTGGCCTTTCTCACGTTCGCGGCGTCTGTGTCCAGTCCCTGGACAACGTAGCGATCATTCACTCTCAAGCCGGCTGTGAGCTTGCCGTCGCCGCAGCCAACGTGGACGATCAGCCCGCCTTTGATTCCGGTCTTTCGAAGAATCTCCGCCGGTGAACGCGATTGTGAATGTGCCGTTGACGTGCATAAGAGAATGATAGTGCCGAGTATGAAATGTGCGTGCTTGTTCATTGTTTCTCCTTGAGCCGAGCCTTGTTGTCATTTGGCAAAGAACGCTGCGATATCGTTTTCACCTTGCTTTCCGATGTTCTCCATGTCAGGTGCTGGATTACTCATACACCCATTACAAATCAAAAAGGATATCAGAATCTTCGTCCAGTTGCAATGACCCGTAGCGGCGAGCTGCGCAACCAAGCATTCTTGGTTCTCTTTACGAATCTGTGGGTAGGTGGGCACAAGGTCTCTGCCAGTTCAACGACAAGCTGTCATACCCCTTGCAGGCACTTCGCTAACGCTGCTCGGCTCTGTCTGAGCACGAAACACGTGATTGACTCTCTCTTTTCCCTCATTTCTTCCGAAGGGAAAAGAGAAAATCTGTATCCGGTGATACCTAAGCAAGATTTCAGAACATACGATGCCCTGCAAGTTCAACTATATCGTACCGCTTGGGAACTGCCGCTAGCCGGTCGCCCACAGATTCTGTGGAGGAGGCTGTTTTTTGGTCTTTACAGTCATTAGATCGTTGTCAAACTGAGATTATCGGGTCTTACCTGAGAGAGATGTAACTGCTTGTCATAACAGAGGATAAGAGTTCACAGATGTCCAGGGGCAACTTTTTTCTCAAAAAACACGTAAAAAAGACGTAATTTTCTTAAGTATTCATACGCCAATGACGTATACTATATATGTATGGAACTATTTGAAGAGCTGACCAAGAGTGTCAAGGAAGCAGGTAAGATTCAAAGGGGAGAAGTAAAGGCCTCTCGCGTATTTACATACAACGCCATAGATATACGCAGGCTCAGAGAGTCTGTCAAAGTCTCACAGTCCAAGTTTGCACTGATGATCGGAGTCAGTGTCGACACAGTACAGAACTGGGAACAAGGGCGTAGAAAACCAAGAGGCCCAGCAATGGCTCTGCTTCGAGTCTTCGAGAAGAATCCAAAAGTTGTTGTGGGTGCTTTGGGCTAATCCCCCAAAACATTCATATTCACTTTTTCCCCTCTGTTCTGAATAAGTGTACTGTATAGGAATTTGCTTTTGTGCATAACTCTGTGAAACCACAAAGATGTGTTTGGTGGGGCCTCCGGCCACAATTGGTGTTTAGAACTACGAAACACGCTAAAATACACGGCGCGGCCTTCGGCCGCAACCAAAAGACTTGGAACTACGAAAGACGCGAAAGGCCGCGAAAAGGCTCTCGCCAGGGCGAGATGTTTCTCCGAGGCCAGAGTGCTTTTAAGGTACTATCAATAAAAGGGTTGCGATGAGCCTAAATAGAAAGCGTGCATAAAAAACAAAGAAATGAAGGATTGCATTGCGAAAGAGCAAAGCTGTTGTTGGACTTTTAGCGTCATTTCGCGTCTTTCGTAGTTTAAAAAAGTCCGTCGCGAAGCGGCGTTAAGTTCGATTCTGCTGATAAACCCCCGTTTTTGAAGGTTCTCTCTTAGGGACTTGTGTT
>CAZLTY010000224.1:0-6164 GCA_964562575.1 uncultured Pirellulales bacterium | reverse complement strand
GGTACTTATCCAAAATAGGTTACGTCAGCTCTGGACGAATTTTGCGCCAAAAGCGTTTTTTTGAGAGCTACTCTCGGGAGAAGTCCTTTTTGTGCCTGTGAAATGAACAAACAGGACTATATTGGCCGTATATAATTCAGTAAATCGAAAAGTATCAGAGGTGAAAAAATGGACAAACGAACGAAAATGTGGAGAGTTGGCTGGGTTATGGTCGGCGTCGTGGTGGTTGGAATGGTGGGCGCGCTGGCGATTGTCAAAAATAACCCAACTGAGTCGAAAAACGTTGGCACAAGCCTGGATGACGTCATTGAAGCACGCAAAACGTGGAATGTGGCGTTTGCGGACTGGTCCGGTAAAGCCGCGCCTGACTTTGCAGTCAGCGATGTCGAGGGCCGCCAGCACAGGCTGAGTGACTATCGCGGCAGAGATGTGCTGGTGGTTTTCTGGGCCACGTGGTGCCCGGCGTGCAAGATGGAGATTCCTCATTTAATCGCGCTTAGAGAAATGTTCAAAGCCGATGAGCTGGCGATTCTGGCGATTTCAAACGAGACGACCGAGCATTTGAGCCAATTCGCGGCTTCGGCGGCAATAAACTACTCGGTTGTGCCTCTGGGCGCCGCCGACTTATCGTCGCCATTTGCCGACGTGAGATCGATACCGACAACCTTCTTTATTGACCGCAACGGGATCATAAAACTCACCGCCGAGGGTCTGGTGTCGGCCGATGAGGCAAAGGCGATCCTGCAGGCCGGGCGATAACGAACGCTCGTCGTGCCCGGTCAGGATAACGGTGCCGGGATAGCCGCTATTTGCCCCAAGTCGATCGAGAAAGAAGCGCCGGATTGAAAGGCACACCAAAATGACCAACCGAAGGTTCCATATCGGTTTTGTTTCTGTCGCTGTGGTGGCCCTTGTGGTTATCGGAGTATTTGTCGTACAAGGAGAAAATGACATGTCAATCGCAACGGCTGTACATAAGCATACGAACAGACTCATCAACGAGACCAGTCCGTATTTACTTCAGCACGCTCACAATCCCGTTGACTGGTATGCCTGGGGTACCGAGCCCTTCGGACGGGCCAGAAAGGAGGACAAGCCAATTTTCCTTTCAATCGGCTACTCCACCTGTCACTGGTGTCACGTGATGGAGCATGAGAGCTTCGAGGACGAGGATATCGCCAGGATTATGAACGAGTATTTCGTGAGCATTAAAGTCGATAGAGAACACCGTCCCGACGTGGATCAGATTTATATGAACGCCGTCGTGATGATGACCGGCTCCGGTGGTTGGCCTCTTTCGGTCTTTCTTACACCCGAAGGCAAGCCGTTTTTTGGCGGCACGTATTTTCCACCGAAGGACTTGTACGGCCGGCCGAGTTTTGAACGGATCCTCTTGTCAGTGTCTGACGCATGGAAAAACAAGAGACAGGATCTGCTCAATTCTGCGGGTAAGCTGACCGGGTTCCTGAAAGGCTCAGAGGCTGTAACTGAGAAGAAGGAACTTTCGCCCGAGACACTGTCAAGAGCCTTTCAGACCTTCCGGGATACATTTGACCCGGTCAACGGCGGTTTTGGAGCTGCGCCGAAATTTCCCCAGTCCGCGAATCTGTCGATGCTGCTTTCTTACTGGTACCGAACCACAGACGTCCAGGCGCCGGACATGGTCGAACAGACACTCGCCGCGATGGCCGACGGCGGTATATATGATCACCTTGGCGGCGGTTTCCACAGGTATGCGACCGATGAGCGTTGGCTCGTGCCGCATTTCGAAAAGATGCTTTACGATCAGGCATTGCTGAGCAAGGTCTATCTTCAAGCCTACCAGATAACCGGCAACCAGCGGTATGGGCGAGCCGCGAGAGAGGTCTTTGACTATGTCCTGCGTGACATGACCGATTCTGGCGGCGGTTTCTACAGCGCAGAGGACGCCGACAGTGAAGGCGAGGAAGGGATCTTCTATCTCTGGGATCCCGAACAAATAGAAGACGTGTTGGAAACAGACCAGGCGAAGTTGTTCAGCGCCCGTTACGGCGTCACGAAGAGGGGCAACTTTGAAAAGGGTAAGAGCATACTCAACGTCGCTGCTTCGATTGAGCAATTGGCCAAGAAGTTCGAGACCGATCATGCTACGGTTGTGGAGACGTTGTCAGCCGCCCGGAAAGAGCTGTTTGAGCGGCGGTCCGAGAGAGTCAGGCCGCACCGGGATGACAAGGTCATCACGGCGTGGAACGGTCTGATGATTTCGTCACTGGCCTACGGCGGGACGGTCCTGGATGAAGAAAAGTACACGCAAGCCGCCGAACGTTCCGCTCAATTCCTGTTGAGTACATTGCACAAGGATGATCGATTGATGCGATACTATCGCGACGGGCGGGTGATAGGCAAAGCCTTTCTGGATGACTATGCCTTTATGATCCTGGGCCTGTTGGATCTGTACGAAGCTACTTTTGATGCCAAATGGCTGATAGAGGCGAAAAAGCTTGGCGCTGAGATGATAGAGTTGTTCGCCGATAGCGAGCAGGGCGGATTCTTCCTTGCAGGCAAAGACAGCGACAAGCTCATCGCCCGCACCAAGCCGGGTTCTGATGGGGCTATCCCTTCAGGCAATTCAATCGCAGCGATGGTCCTGTTGAAACTGGGTCGGCTGACTATGAACTCAGACTTTTACGAGCAGGGCTCCAGGGTGCTTGAAGCTTTCTCGGCGCAGTTGGATCGATCGGGCGCTTATTCGTCTGCGATGCTCGACGCGCTGAGCTTTTCGCTGGGACCCGGATCAGAAATAACAATTGCCGGCAGCTCTGAAGCAGCGGACACAAAGCAGATGTTGAAGCTGATCGGCGGCAAATTCCTGCCGAATGCAGTTGTACTCCTGCACGATTCAGAAGAGGCGGACTCGGCACTCTATGAAGTCGTCCCATTCTTGAAGGACCAGACCGCCATTGAAGGCAAAGCAACTGCGTATGTCTGTGAGAACTATGCTTGCAAGAAGCCGGTCGGCAGCGTGGGAGAATTGGAGAATCTGCTGGCCGCGAAATGAATGCAAAAATGCAAAATCAATGAAGTCATCCCGGCTTGCCGGGATTCCGCAATTTTGATATTTTATGTTTGACATTTGATTTTTCCCGATGAGATGAAAAAGCTCGAAAAAGAACAAAAGACAATTGCAGCAATGATACGGATTTTCTGTCATGCTCATCATGGAACCGCCGCCAAATCCCTATGTCCTGAATGCAGCAACCTCCTGGAATATGCCCAAGACCGGCTCGATAAATGTCCTTTCGGCGAGAAGAAAGGCGCCTGCTCGAAGTGTGAGATTCACTGTTACAGATCCGACATGCGGAAACATGTCACCCAGGTGATGCGCTATTCAGGCCCAAGAATGCTCAGGAAGCATCCTCTGCTTGCGATAGACCATCTGCTAAAGACCAAAGTTCTGAGGTCACACCAAACCAATCCCGCCAAGCGAGGAAGCTCAGTCGTCTTGATTTCCAAGAAAAGCTCTGTCCCAGTCCTTCCAGACCGGTTCGAATCCTTGATCGCTTATGACGGCGGCAACTTCGATCGGACTGCGATTGTCGTCGACCTCGAATTGTTCAATTGCATTGCTGTGGCCCGAATAGCCGCCCGGGTTTGTCTTGCTGCCTGCGCTTACCTTGGTAATCCCGAGTTTCATAAGGTTGTCGCGCAGGCTCGCTTGCTCGCGAGTCGAGAGCACCAGCCCAGCATCTGCAAAACACAGGCGCAGTGCAGTTATCATCTGCACGAGATTCTTGTTGCCGAACGAGTGGCTGAAAAGCGAACCCTCGACACGGTGGGCCGGCCGAAGTCTGGGAAATGAAAACGAAACGTGTGATTGCCAATATGTCTTGATGAGGTGATGTGCATGTTCGGCCAGGGCCAGTGTTTCTATGCGCCAATCGGCGAGCCCCAGGAGGGCCCCCAATCCGATCTCTCGCATCTGCGCCGAGGCGATGTCATCCGGAGTGTTCAATCTGCAATCGTAGTCGGACTTGAAGCCACAAGGGTGGTAGATGTCATATGCCCGGCGGTTGTATGTCTCTTGGTAAAGTGTCACCCCTTCGATGCCGGCCTCGAATAACCTGGCGTATTCGGCGCTGCTCATCTGATAGACCTCCATCGAGATCGAGCCGAATGTTGCCCTGAGTTTTTTCGTCAGCTCGGCAAGATAATCTGTGCTGATGAACTCCCTGTCCTCGCTGCTGACAAGCAGTATGTCCCTGAAACCTTCAGCGGCGATGATGTTTGCCTCTTCAAGAGCCTCATCGATAGTCAATCTGGTTCGTTCGGATTCGTTTTCCTTGTTGAATCCGCAGTATCGACAGCTATTCGAGCAGTAGTTGGACAAGTAAAGCGGGGCGTACAATCGGATTGTGCGCCCGAATCTTCGGACGGTTAGTCGATGAGCTGCCTGGGCCATCTGCTCGAGGTAATTCTCAGCAGCCGGTGAGATAAGCGTCGCAAGCCTGCTCAAACTGTAAGAACCTGCCGGCTCGGACAGGGCGCTTTCAACATCACTGTTTGTGACCTCTTCCAGCCGACGATGCCAAGGTTCGGCGTTGCCGTCAAGACCCTTGTCTTTCAGTATTGTTGCGATTTCACTATTGATCTGTCTGTCCAACCTTACATGGTAGAATCCTAAATCCTAATCTCTAAATCCTAAACAATATCTAATGCTCGAAATCCTAATGTTCAAAGCCGTACGTTTTGGATTTTGGACATTTGAATTTGGAATTTGTTTAGAATTTAGAGATTAGGATTTAGAGTTTTTCAGATTGTCCGTCGTTCAAAAAGCCAGTCAGCGGGCTTGAGGCACTGGCCCTTCCGGCGGCCGCACGCGGACCTGATTTGAAGGCGATCCGTCCGGCTTCGACTGCCAGCTTGAACGCTCTTGCCATCTCGGCCGGGTCAGCCGCCGTGGCGATCGCGGTGTTGACCAGAACCGCATCGGCGCCCATTTCCATTGCATCGGCTGCGTGCGAGGGCAGCCCCAAGCCGGCATCGACTACTACCGGGACATTCGCCTGCTCGATGATGATCTCCAGGGCCGCACGGGTCTTGAGCCCCTGATTCGAACCGATAGGACTCGCAAGTGGCATCACGGTTGAAGCACCAACGTCTTCGAGTTTCTTGGCGAGAATTGGATCGGCGTTGATGTAGGGCAGGACGACAAAATTATCTCTGACCAGAATCTCAGCGGCCCGTAAAGTCTCCACGGGATCCGGGAGCAGATAGTACGGGTCCGGCGTAACTTCCAGCTTCAGCCATTCAATGCCCGTTGCCGCCCGTGCCAGTCTGGCCAGACGGACGGCTTCATGGGCGTCGCGTGCGCCGGACGTGTTCGGGAGCAACAGGTAGCGGTTGCGGTCGATCGCGCTGAGTACGTCGTCGTTCTCGTTTTCGATGTCGACTCTGCGAAGGGCAACGGTAACAATTTCTGTGCCAGATTTGTCGACTGCATCAGCCATCAGTGCGCACGATGCGAACTTGCCCGTGCCCACGAGCAATCGCGAATCGAATTCTCTCGATGCGATGATCAGCTTATCCATGCAATCAGCCTCCTCCCACAAACCGCACCAGTTCCACTGTCTGGCCATTCGATAACTGAGTTTGGGCGAAGTTCCCCCTCTCAACGATCTTACCGTCAATTTCGGCCACGACTGTCGCCTGGTTGATGCCCAATTGCTTTAGCAATTCCGTGAGCGTTTGCGGTATCCCGCCGGGGAATTGTCTCTCGGAACCATTTATTTTCAACATTGCCATCATGTATATCTGCCCTTTGAACAAGGGGGACTGCCATACGATAGAAATCTATTCCTTGCTTGTCACGTAGATGGCCTGCTCGGCAAACAGGTTGGGTGCGAATCTCACCGGGCTCAGACCCGTCTTTATCAAAGGAATCTTCTTTTCGACTCTGACGCCCAGCTTCTCACAAAACCGGTCAAAATCTTTGAGCGACAAACAGTGTATGTTGGGAGAGTTGCCCCAGTCATATGGCAGTTGTTTGGTTACCGGCGCCTTGCCGCCAAAGAACAACTGAGTCCTGCAGCTCCAGTGGGCAAAGTTGGGGAAACTCACGATCACCTTTCTGCCTACCCGCAGCAACTCGGCAAACACTTTCTCAGGGACCTTGACCGTTTGGACAG
>CAZLTY010000223.1:0-6167 GCA_964562575.1 uncultured Pirellulales bacterium | reverse complement strand
CTCAATCGGACAGATCCTGCCGTAGTGGCTGATATGCACGTCACGAACTTCGAAGCCCGCCCGCCTTCTATTGAGCCCGCCCGGTCCCAGTGCCGACAGTCGCCTTTCATGGGTCAACTGGCTCAAGGCATTGGTCTGATCGACAACCTGGCTCAGTTCGCCCCGGCCAAAGAAATAGTTGATGCTGCTCGATACGCTCTTGGAATTGACCAGATCCGCAATGCGCAGGGTCTGTTCTGCGTCTCTCTTCATGCTCATGCGTTCCTGGACAGTCCTGCGCAGCTTGAGCAGGCCCTTTCTGATTTCGTCGGCGGCCAGTTCCTCTATTGTACGCAACCTTCTGTTGCCCAGATGGTCAATATCGTCCACCTGGCCTTCGTTGTTGCGCAGAGCCATTATGTACTTCATCGTCTTGAGAAAATCTTCGGGCCGAAGTGTCGTCTCACTCTCATCGACCGACTGATCGAAGGTCCGATTTATTCTGAACCTGCCGACCTTGCCCAGACGATAGCGGTTCGAATCAAAGAATTTCTCTGCAAAAAAGGTCTTTGCCTTGTCCTTGTTGGGCGGATTGCCCGGCCTCAACCTCATATAGAACTTCAACAGGGCGTGTTCGTGGTTCTCGCAATCGTCTTCGACAAGAGTATTCAAAATCAGGACGTCTCGAGCATCTTCCACTACTTCAATCGACGCCTTTGATTTTTTGGCCTTCGCCTGCTTGGCGCCCTTGCCTTTTGGCTTGGTATACGCGGCTTGAACGATGGAGACCTTATCGCTTATTTGCAAGCCCGCATCGACAATAATCTCGCCGGATTCTTCGTCCACGATCGGATCGACTGCCCACATTGTCGGCGTCAGCTTAGCCACCGATACCTTCTTCGTGGGATAAAACAGGCGTATGATGTCTTGTGTGGTACTGTAATCGGGTGACATCGCCCGCAGAAAGACGGTTGCCGGAATCTTGCTGGATTGGTCAATTCTGACGACCATGGTGTCTTTGTTGGTGACCGCTATTTCGATCCAACTGCCTCTTTCCGGTATGACTCTGCCGCCATGCAGCACTCGGTCGCCTTCTTTGCTCTCGATGAGGAAATCAACGCCCGGGCTTCGGTGTAGCTGGCTCACTATCACTCGGATCGCGCCGTTGACGATGAACTCGCCGCCGCCTATCATAATCGGCATTTCGCCGAGATACATGGCCTGCTCGGCCAGATCTTCGCCTTCCTTGCTGCGCAATCTGCACCAGATCTTCAGCGGATAACCATAAGTCAGCCGCAACTGCCGACACTGCATGGGCGTGTAATGCGGGTTTTCCAACTCGTAATAGAGATACTCCAGCACCATCTTCTTGTCATAGCTCTGGATAGGAAACGTTTCCCGAAAAATAGCTTCGAGCCCGAGGCACTTTCTCTTGGTCGGTGCGATGTCTCTCTGCAAGAATCGCCCGTAGCCTTTTCTTTGTACCGCCACCAGATCCGGAGTTTCAACGGCGTCGCATACTCTGCCAAAATTGCGATTAACTCGGCCTGCACTGTTCTCACGCATTACTTATCTCCAGCATTAAATGCCCCAATAGCCCAACAAGAGCAACCGCACCCGGTTGCCCTTGTCCCGGCATCCCAGTAGGACTTTGCGCCCGTGCCAAAGCCTACCTTATGCTATTTCCACAACCGCCCCGACTGCTTCGAGCTGATCACGGGCGGCTTCGGCGTCTTCCTTGCTCAAACCTTCCTTTACCGTCTTGGGGGCGTTGTCGACGACATCCTTGGCCTCTTTCAGCCCCAACCCTGTCAAAGCTCTAACTTCCTTAATGACCTGAATCTTCTTATCGCCGAACTCTTTGAGGATCACGTCAAAACTGGTCTTTTCCTCCTCTTGTTCGGCCTCTCCGCCGGCGGGACCTGCCACCATAACGGCGGCGCCGGCCGCCGGCTCGATGCCATGCTCTTGTTTGAGATAGTCGCCCAACTCTTTAGCTTGCATCAGCGTCAGGCCTACTATTTTATCACCGAGCTTCTTGATGTCGGCGCCCCATTGCTTGGCCGCTGTGTCCTTCGCTTGCTCGGTGCTTGTCGCCTCTTTCTTTTCTTCGTCTGCCATTTCAAATAACTCCTATTTTCCAGCGCCTCGTGGTAGCCGAAACTCCACCGTCTCATTTAACCCCGTCACAAAGAACAGGGGCAGCCACGCAGGCAGTTCAGTATCTTGGTTTATGCGGCCTGTTTCTCGTCCTCTTGGGCGATAGTCTCTATACAACCGGCAATAACTGACGCCGGAGCAGCGATGGCTGCCGCCACTCTTGCGCCCGGTGACTGTGCCAGAGTAACGATCATACCCAGCAATTCGCTGCGCGTAGGCATCTTGGCGAGTTTCTCCGCCGCGACGGCATCCAGGGCTTCGCCGTCAAGGAAAGCGCCCTTAAATTCTATGACCGGGACTTTCTTGGCCCACTCGAGAAGTTCCTTGGCAACGTCCACGATGCTATCACCACCGTAAGCGACCGTGCAGGGGCCACTAAACAACGACCCCGCCAGTTCCATGTCCTGACTTGTGAGCGCCTTTTTGAACAATGAGTTCTTGACCACCGACAATCCGATGCCTTTTTCTTTAAGCTCGCCGCGCATCACATTGTTGCTGACTCCATCGACGCCCATTGTGTTGACAACCACAAACTCTTTGACGTTCTCGTCTACGATTTTCTTCTCTAATTCGGCTTGCAGCAGCCCCTTTACGTACTTGCTCATATTTCTTTCTCTCGCGTTACTTATCTGTGTTATCGCTAATTCAAAAATCAACTGCAATGCCAGGGCTCATGGTTGCGGATATGCACATCTTCTTGAGATATGTCCCTTTTGCCGCGGCAGGTTTGATCTTCTTGATGTGGGCGACAAACGCTTCGATGTTCTCGATCAGTTTGCTGGTCTCGAAGCTTTGCTTTCCAACCACCGCGTGGATATTACCCCCGGAATCGTTTCTGTACTCGACTTTACCGGCAGCAAACTCCGCGACAGCCTCCGTAACATCGGCGGTAACCGTGCCGTTCTTGGGTGAGGGCATCTTTCCCTGCGGTCCGAGCACGCGACCGAGTTTGCCCACTTTGCCCATCACCTTCGGCGAGGCAATAGCAACGTCGAAGTCGGTCCAGCCATCCGATATCTTCTTCACTAGCTCATCGCACCCGGCCTCGAGGGCGCCGGCCTTTTCTGCCGCCTCAATGTCGGAATCCTCGCAAAAAGCGATGACTCGTTTCTGCTTGCCTATCCCGTTGGGCAGGGATATCGAACCGCGAACCAACTGGTCGGCCTGCTTCGGATCTATGCCCAACTGCATAACGCATTCCACCGTCTGGTCGAACTTCACTGACTTGAACGATTTGACCTTCTCGACCGCTGCGGCCAGGCTTAGAGTTTCCTTGCCCGTCTGCTCCGATTCTTTCTCGTATCTTTTGCTTCTAGCTCGCATTTATCCTATTCTCGCATTGTCTGAAAAGGTTTCCTGCTAATCAATCACATCAACGCCCATGCTTCGGGCCGTGCCTCTTATAATCTTCTCGGCCTGGTCCAAATCGTAGGCATTCAGGTCGTTGAACTTGGTCTGAGCAATCTTGCGCACCTGTTCGGCGGTGACCGTTCCGACCTTTTCTTTATTTGGGACGCCACTGCCCTTTGCAACTTCCGCAGCCTGCTTAAGCAGGACCGCCGCCGGGGGGCTTTTCACTTCGAACGTGAAACTCTTGTCTGCAAAGACACTTATGACCACCGGCACGGTTGTCCCGTTGAGGTCTTTTGTTCGCTCGTTGAACTGCGAGACAAACTGACCGATGTTGACACCGTGCTGGCCCAGGGCCGGTCCTATGGGCGGAGCCGGCGTCGCCTGTCCGCCCGATGCCTGCAACTTAATCTTTACTGCTATCTCTTTGGCCATTGCTCACCCTTTGCTTATTGACTGGTGATCTTCTCGTTTTAGAATTCTCAGGTACCGATCCACTCACAATTTTTCGATTTGCCAATACTCTATGTCCAGCGGAGTGCTGCGGCCGAATATCGTAACGATCACCTTGACGATACCGCGTTCGGAATCTATCGAATCGACAACCCCCTCGAAGTTTTCAAAGGCACCTTCTCGAATCTTGATCATATCACCCTTCTCGAATTCGACTTTGATGCTCGGCGCCTCCTCGGGCTTCTCGGCCTCCAGAAGCATCTTGGCCACGTCCGTATCACGCATCGGCGTCGGCTGTCCCTCGGTTCCAATAAAATCTCCGACCCCGGAGGTTCCCTTGATCATGAACCAGGCCTTTTCCGGGACCCGCCCGTCCTCAGTCGAATCCATCTCCATAAAAACATAGCCCGGATACAGCTTTCGCTTATGGACCGTTTGTTTGCTGCCGCGGATACGTTTGATTCGCTCGATGGGAACTTCGATCCTGCCGATGATGTCGGTGAGCCCTTCCCGCTCAACCTTCTGAGCGAGGGCGTCCCTGACCTGCACCTCTTTGTTTGCCGCGACTCGTAAAACGTACCACTGCATATTTCTACTCGCAATCCCGGTGCTCCGGCGGTCAGCCGACCGCCATATCCAGTTGTCCACCTATATAAGCCAGTCAAAGAACACTTTGAAGGCGATATCCGTAGTCCCGAGAAGTGTCGCCATAACAACAATGACAACAACAACGATAACTGTCGAGACAGTTATTTCCTGTTTGCTCGACCAGCTAACCTTTTTCATCTCACCTTCGGCGGCGATCATGAAGTCAGCGATTGAGGACTTGTTGACCAACCAGAAAATCAGCAGAGCCAACAACACGAACAGCCCTGCGGGCACCATAGTCGCAATCCACATAGCCGTTTTCTTGCTGAGGCCCCAAGATGCGGCTTCCAGCTTGCTGAAAAGCCTCAAACAGCCCAATCCTGCGATCAACGCAACGGCAAATGCACTGCAAAGCCTCGTGTACTTGCCCTGCCCACGTTTGTAAATATCAAAAACCATGCTGACCTCACATACATCAGACACAAGACGAATCCGCCAGCTTCATCTCCGGCTTCACGCATTAAAACAGGCCAGGAGGGAATCGAACCCCCAACCTTCGGTTTTGGAGACCGACGCTCTGCCAAATTGAGCTACTGGCCTACTCAACTGTTTGTCTGTCAGATAACTTGCGATTGTTTGGGACACCAATATTCGCACTCTTGCACAATCGTTTACTTGCGTCTTATCTTGTGAGCAGTATGTTTGCGCTCATTCTTACAGAACTTCTTGAGTTCCAGTTTCGGCGTACCCTCTGCCACACTGACATTCGTGCGGTAATTTCTACTGCTACACTGCCGACACTCAAGCCAGACATACTCCCTTTTGCTTTTCTTTTTGGCCATAAGATTCATCCCAACTAAGCACGGCCGCCAAATCAACGTATATCAGCCTGCCGTGCAAATAGCCCACCATTCGATACGTTCGGTCGGTGTGAACACTCTTGTCTCGACGCTCGCAGATTCCGGAGAAGTTGTCCAGAGATATTTCAGGCAATTACCTTGGTTACCACGCCGGCGCCAACGGTCCTGCCACCCTCGCGAATGGCAAAGCGAAGTCCTTCTTCCATAGCGATCGGCGCGATAATCTCGACCTCCATCGCTATGTTGTCACCAGGCATGCACATCTCTGCACTCTTTCCTTCCCGACTCATCAAACCAAGGACCGAGCCGGTAACGTCGGTCGTTCTGAAGTAAAACTGTGGCTTGTAATTCGCGAAGAACGGTGTATGACGACCACCTTCCTCCTTGGTAAGAACATAGACCTCAGAATGAAACTTAGTGTGCGGTGTGATACTGCCGGGCGCTGCGACAACCTGTCCCCGTTCCAGTTCCTTCTTTTCCACGCCACGCAGGAGCAAACCAACGTTATCGCCGGCCTGACCATCATCGAGCGTCTTGTTAAACATTTCCACCCCAGTAACAACGGTCTTGCGTGTCTCTTTTGCAAGCCCGACGATTTCCATCTCGTCGCCGGTATGGACTTTGCCTCGTTCGACCCGGCCCGTACCGACGGTGCCGCGGCCCTTGATGCTGAACACGTCCTCGACCGGCATAAGAAACGGCTTGTCGACTTCACGCTCAGGCAGCGGAAAATAAACGTCTACTGCCGCCATCAATTCGTCGATGCTGGCACAAGCC
>CAZLTY010000222.1:0-6246 GCA_964562575.1 uncultured Pirellulales bacterium | reverse complement strand
CAGCGCGAAGACACAGGCGAAGATATGCCGATGGCGTCGCTCGCCGTTGAAGTTGAGCTATCGGCACACGAGACGAAGAACGTAACGTTCCTTCTTACATGGCACTTTCCGAATCGCCAGACCTGGACGCCCAAAGGTAATGACAAGGATCGCATAGGAAATCACTACACAACCAAATACGACGACGCGTGGGATGTAGCCGAGAAGTTTGTGCCGCAGCTTGCGAGACTGGAGAAGAAAACGCAGCAGTTTGTGCAGACTTTCTGTGAGAGCGATTTACCTGAAGTAGTGAAGGAGGCGGCACTGTTCAATATCAGTACGCTTCGGACACAGACCTGCTTTCGCACCGCCGACGGGCGCTTCTACGGCTGGGAGGGTTCCAGCAACACAAGGGGTTGCTGTCACGGCTCGTGTACCCACGTCTGGAATTATGAGCAGGCTCTGGCCTTTCTTTTCGGCAGCTTGGCCAAATCCATGCGCGAGGTCGAGTTCGCCCACGCAACGGACGACAGAGGTCTGATGAGTTTTCGAGTGCATCTGCCGCTTGCGCACGCGCAGGATTTCGGCAAGGCCGCCGCCGACGGGCAGATGGGCTGTATCATGAAAATCTACCGGGACTGGCAGCTCTCAGGCGACGATGAAATGCTAAAGAGCCTCTGGCCCGGTGTCAGACGAGCGGTGGAATTCTGCTGGATTGCGGGCGGCTGGGACGCCGACAAGGACGGCGTGATGGAAGGCTGCCAGCACAACACGATGGACGTCGAGTACTACGGGCCCAACCCTCAGATGGGCATCTGGTATCTGGGTGCGCTGCGAGCGGCAGAGGAGATGTCACGCTATCTCGGCGAGGATGAGTTCGCGGCCGTCTGCCGGCGTCTCTTCGTGCAGGGAAAACAGTGGATCGACGAGAATTTATTCAACGGCGAATACTACGAACACCAGGTGCGCCCTCCGAAAGACAAATCGCAAATCGCCCCGAGCCTGCTCATCGGCATGGGGGCGAAGGATCCGACCAAACCCGACTATCAGCTCGGCTCGGGTTGTCTTGTCGATCAGCTTGTAGGTCAGTACATGGCCCACGTCTGCGGACTGGGGCACCTGCTCGATCCCGCCAATGTCGGCGCGACGATGCGCGGCATCATGAA
Source organism: uncultured Pirellulales bacterium (assembly GCA_964562575.1). GTDB lineage: Bacteria > Planctomycetota > Phycisphaerae > Sedimentisphaerales > Anaerobacaceae > SG8-4. Next base: position 5,101 of record CAZLTY010000222.1, on the reverse strand, counting down.
ATACAACCTGAGGGAGGGTCTGTACGGACATTTCAACTGCATGCGCAGCTTTGCGATGGGCGATGAGTCCGCTTTGCTGATGGCAAGCTATCCTAAGAATCGTCCGGAGAATCCGTTCTCATATTTCACCGAGGTGATGACAGGCTTCGAATACACCGCCGCGGTGGGTATGCTGTATGAAGGCCAGACCAACGCCGGCTTGAAATGTATCGAGAACATCCGCGAAAGATACGACGGGCGCAAGAGAAGCCCCTTCAATGAAGCCGAGTGCGGCCATCACTACGCCCGCGCCATGGCCAGTTGGGCGGCGGTGCTCGCACTGACGGGATTCGACTATTCCGGTGTGGAAAGATCTATGACGTTCGCCAACAACGACGGTACGTTCTTCTTCTCGAACGGCTACGCCTGGGGCAGTTGTTCGGTGAAATGCTCGAAGAGAGCCGCGCGAGTCGAATTGTCAGTGATGCAGGGTGAGTTGACGCTGTCGAAATTCGCCCTCCGCGACTTCGGCCAGACGCAATTCAAGAGACTGTTGAAAATAGGAGCAGGCGAAAAAACCATGTTCAGAATCCGAAGATGAGGGGTCACGATGGCATCAATAACAAGACGTGAGTTTCTAAAGGCATCTGCGGCGGGCTCGCTGCTGATGGCATCGGCCGGTCGTCCGGCGTTTGCGCCGAGGGCGTTCGATCATCCGAAGGTGGGCAAGTACCAGGTCTATTTCGGCGATCTGCATAATCACAGTGAAGTCGGCTATGCGCGCGGATCGCTCGACAGAGCTTTCGAGATCGCGCGAGAGCATCTGGATTTCTTCGCCTTCACCCCCCACGGGTACTGGCATGACATAGGCACCTACGAGAATAACATCGAGAAGAAATGGCTCGACGGATTCGAGGTGACGAAGAATCGCTGGCCCGAAGTGCTGGAGGCGGTGCGCAAGTACGACCAGCCCGGAAGGTATGTCCCCATGGCCGGCTTCGAGTGGCATTCGACCAGTCTCGGCGATTATCACATCATCTTCCCAACGCTCGACGCCGAGTACGTCAGGTTTGACAGCCTGCGCGAGTTTCAGCGATTTGCCAAACAGCGCGGGGCTATCATGATACCCCACCACCCGGCCAACCGCCTCGGCCACCGCGGGGCGAATCTCGCCAGGCGCGACGCGGAAGTCTCGCCCGTCCTGGAGATGTTCTCCGAATGGGGCAACGCCGAGCATGACCGGGCGGTGTCACCATATATCCGCCACACCGAAGGCGGACGCTGGACCCAGAATACGCTGCAGTACTTCCTATCCCAGGGCCATCGGCTCGGCGTAATCGCCAGCACAGACGACCATCTCGGCTTCCCCGGCGCCTACCGCGAGGGATTGGCCGCTGTGCTTGCGCCCGAACTTACGCGCGAGGCGATCTTCGACGCCTTGCGTGACAGGCGGACGTACGCTATTACGGGCGATCGCATCGCTGTGGATTTTCAGTTGAACGGTCAACTGATGGGCCGGGAGCTGCCCTACACCAGGGGCCGCGAGCTTGCTGTCACCGTCACCGGTTGGGACCAGATCGACAGGGTCGAGATCCTCAAGAACAACCGTGTACTTCACCGCGATTTCCCAATGGACCGCGAGCCGAGCGCCGGGAGCTGGAGCGAGCCCGTCCTGCTTCGCTTCGAGTATGGCTGGGGTCCCTGGCCCGCCTTGGACATGACGCGCATCTGCGATTGGGATTTCACGATCACAGTCGAGGGCGGCGTTCTGGAGGATGTTCAGCGGTGTTTCCAGGCTGGGCCGCTCGATGAGAGTCGCAGAGACAAGATACTCGAATGCTCGGACAAACATCTGCGCGTTCAGTCCTTCACGGCGCTGCGCCAGCAGTTCGAGGACATTTCCACCAAGGCGGTGGTCCTGAAGCTACGCGGCGGCCCCGACACTCGCGTTAAGGTCGCGCTGAACAAGCCCACTAACGTATCTGTATCTCAGACGTTCAGGCAGTTGGCCGAGAGTAATGAAATGCTCTTCACAGGTGACTTCCCGAAAGAGTCGGCCATGCTACACAGATTGGTCTTTGCCGACCATTATCACACATCGTACAGAGTTCCCGACACGGACGACGGCAAGGGGGTGAACTGGTATTACCTGCGCGTAGTCCAGGCCAACAATCAATACGCCTGGTCCAGCCCGATCTGGGTTGAGCCGAAGGTATGAAGATCAAGAATCAAGTATGAACTCCTGTTTAACGATTCGTTTCGACGCACGTCAGATTATTTACGAGGTAGAATTGTCAAGGCAATCGGGTGCGGTGCCGCGAGGTTCCTGCGCTCTGCGTAGCTTGTTATCAAGGTTCGCCGGACATAGACCAACATAAGACCAGCTCATCATAGATTGTAGCTATGTTCGGATGATTCAAAGATGCAAGGACCCGTCCCTCGCGTGCGAACCGCGTCCGGACTGTGGTATGCTCCAGCAACTCCGCCGGCAGGCTCTTGATCGCGACCGACCGGTCGAGCTTTGAGTCATGGGCCAAATATACTACGCCCATAGCCCCCCGGCCAAGCTCTTGCTCAATCCGGAACGGACCAATCTGGCCGCCCGGTCCAAAGACGGAGCTGCCAAAAGACCCGGTCGACCCCGCTGTTTTGCCATTAGAACGCTTGTTGTTTTGTCCCTTGGCTTCGCTCATCAGTATTTCCCGCTACAGATTTCCTCACGTACAACGCCCGCAAAGAACAACGGAAACAACGAACGCATAAGAACACAAACGACGCGTTGAAACGATTATATGCCCTGCACCAGGCGATCGCAATCAGAATATTTGCCCAGTTTTTGCACAGGAAAAGGCCTCGCCGAAACCACTAACGGCACAGAGGACATCTGGTGGATTCTCGAAGGCCAGGACTATCCCAGACTGTGGTGGGAAGCGTCCAGTTGATGTTGACTCCAATTCAACTCGGCCGACGTCGGCCGAATTCGATGATAGGCAAGAGAATTTGGCCTTTGCTCCACGAGGGTTGTCTTGATATACTCTCGGCTGGTCCGGTCAAATTGAACAGAATGATCTTTTCCGGTTTTTCCGATTAACAAGGTAGCGCCCGCAAACGACTAATTTGGTTGGAGACAAATATGGCAGAAGAATATTCGGCATCGGCAAAGGTCTATCCGACTAAGGAGCAGGGCTTGCTCAGCATTCTTGATATGCTGGAGTATTTCGTAAAGCATGGCGCGATGCGGGTCTCCGATCTGCACATAAAAGTCGGAACGCCGCCTGCGTATCGCGTCGATGGCGACTTGATCAAGATCAAAGGCCCCAAGATAACGGACCAGATGGCCAAGCAACTTCTTTACCCGCTCATGAGCAATGAGAACATGCGCAAACTCCGCTCCGAGCGCAGCGTAGACTGCTCATACAGACTCGGCTCGTTGCAATTTCGCATCAACATCTTTGCGGAAAACGATGGGCTCGCCGGGGCGATCCGCGCGTTGTCGCTGGACATTCCACCAGTGGAAGAAGTCGGCTTTCCAAACAACGTTTGGAAGGACATCGTCGAGCGCAAGCACGGCCTGGTCCTCATGACCGGCATCACAGGCGCCGGCAAATCCACAACCATTGCCTCGCTGATTGCTCGAATCAGCGAAAAACGCGCCTGTCGAATCATGAGTGTGGAAGATCCCATAGAGTACCTGTTCGAGCAGAAGCACTCGATGATCTCTCAGCGCGAAGTCGGAAGGGACGTCAGGTCTTTTGCCCAGGGACTAAAAGAGATGCTCCGGCAGGATCCGGACATAATATTCGTCGGCGAAATGCGCGACCCCGAGACAATATCCATGACGCTGATGGCCGCCGAGACGGGCCATCTTGTTTTCTCCACCCTGCACACGAGAGACGCCACCGGCACGGTGACCCGGATACTGGACTATTTTCCCGCCGGCAGGCAGGCCGAAGTGCGCAATCAACTTTCGCTTGGATTAGCATATATCGTGTGCCAGAAACTCATCCCAAAGAAGGACGCGACCGGCAGAATAGTCGCGATGGAAATACTCAACAACAACTACGCCTGTGCGAACCTGATACGCATAGGCAAGGTCGAGCAATTATATTCGCAGCTTCAAACCAAGACTCAGGACAAGCCCGATGAGAAAATGACAACGCTGGAACGGCACCTGGCGAGACTGGTCAAGGAGGGCAAGATCCACCTGCTCGAAGCAAAGAAATGGACCAATGATCTCAAGTGCTTCCTTGACGCCATGCAGCGGGTCTAAATGCGCGGCGGTGATGTGTGATGCGTATTGCAGCTCTTCACGTCCGACGCAATACACACAATGCAATACGAACAAATGACGATTCAGTTCAACTGCCCCAATTGTGATGCGCTGATCGCGTTTGACGGCAAGCACCGCGGAAAACGGGCGCGGTGTATCACCTGTGGACAGCGTTTCATAATTCCGCTCACCGACGCCGAGGTGCCGACGAAGGTCAAGCCTCCCAAAGAAGAAGGTGAGACTCTGCCCGGCTTCTACAGGGCGGTCTTCTTCGATAGCTACAAGCTCTTTGGTGCTCCGGAAAGTGTCACCCCCCTTGTGTTGATCGCGACTGCGGTTTGCTGCAAGTTCTTCGTGGCAAACTGCAATTACACGATGACCGTCGTCGGAGAGGTAGTCAGCATTGATCTTCCCATACCAATAGGACACGTGCTGCACATGGCGACGTGGGGGTTCCTTCTCTGGTATTATATGGAAATCATCTACTCAACAGCTTTCGACCAGGAAACGCTGCCGGAGGCAATCGTTGGCGGACCGAAAGGATTCGTAAGGCTCATTGTTAGGACACTCTACACGTGCTTCGTGGCACTGCTGGTCGTGGGGCTGCCCTGGATCGCTTACGTCGTAATATCGGAAACCGCTGACGCCAGATGGCCTGCACTTTCTTATGTGCTAATCTCTTTCGGAGTCTTCCTTCTGCCGATGGCGATAGTGACGCTTGCCGTGGGGAAAGACCTTAAGATGCTGAGGCCCGATCGTCTTGTGATCACAATATCCAGAACCTTCCGGCCCTACCTGGTGACGGTGGTCCTGCTGGGCATTGCCGGCGCTATCCAGACACAGGCGAGTCAG
>CAZLTY010000221.1:0-6468 GCA_964562575.1 uncultured Pirellulales bacterium | reverse complement strand
TACTGGAATATAAACAATCTGGCGGCTTAATTGGCCCGAAATAATTCTCACACACGATTCGCTCAGTTGAGCTATTTTTCTTGCAAAGTCTGCGCATTGGCCTATACTTGTAGGGTTTAAAACTTGGCTAGGCTCGATGGAGCCGGCCGGAATCGGAGAATATGTATGAATTTGGTCAAGTGGTTTCGAAGGAATAACAAGAAAGTGATGGCCGTCGTGGTCATCGTCATAATGATCGGTTTCATAGGTGGTTCGGCCCTGACAAGCCTGCTTGAGAGCAACCGCAGGGGACTGGATGACGTGATAGCTCACCTCGGAGACAAGACCAAGATCAAGAGGGAGGACCTGCTTTCAGCACGCCAGGAGCTGGACATTTTGAGAATGCTGCGCGCCGATATGCTGCTGAGATCGCAGGATTTGCAGGGAGTCATCCTGGGCGAGCTGCTTTTTGCCGAGCAGAGGACTTCAGCGCTGTTGGTCAATCGTATCAAGCAGACTATCAGACAAGAACAGTACGACATCAGCGAGAAACAAATCAACGACATATACAGACGCCAGGCGCCGCCTGATATCTACTGGCATTGCTTGCAGCACGAAGCGCAGTTAGCCGGGATCAGCCTGCCGGAGGCCGACGTGAGCAAACTGCTTGCACAGATAATACCGCAGTTGTTCGAGGGAGGGACTTATTCGCAAGTAATCGGCTCGATAATGAGCCAGCGGCGAATTCCACAGAGCCAGATACTGGCCACGCTGGGCAAGTTGCTGGCCGTGCTGCAGTATGCCCACATGGTCTGCTCGAGTGAGGATGTCACGACACAGCAGATAATGCATACCGCCAGTCTCGAAGAGGAGGGGACTAACGTGGAGTTCGTGGGATTCGACTCCGGTGTGTTTGCCGAGGGCCGGGACGAGCCGGATGCAACGAAGATGGCCGAGCACTTCGACAAGTACAAGAAGTTCTTTGCCGGCGCGGCAAGCGACGAGAATCCCTATGGCTTCGGATACAGGTTGCCCGACAGAGTTCGGCTCGAGTACATGGCCGTCAAGCTCGATGATGTTCAGACTATAGTGACACCGCCTACACAAGATGAGATGGGAGAGCATTACAACAGAAACAAGGAACAATCATTCACCGAACAGGTTCAATCCGATCCCAACGATCCGAACTCGATGACCGAACGAGTCAAGAGCTATGCGGAGGTCGCAGACAGCATTTCCGAACAGCTTTTGAAGAGCAAGATAAACGCCAAGACTGAGGCGATCCTCCAGGACGCAAAGGCGCTCACCGAGAGCAATCTGGCGGATATGAATGATGCCAGGATTGAGGCCCTCGACACCGAACAGTTCATGAAACTCGCCGGTGATTATGAGGCGGCTGCGCAGGAGTTGAGCGAGAAATATGGTATTAAGGTGTATACGGGCCGGACGGGATTGCTGGGCCCGGTAGAAATGCAAACGGACGAGCAACTCAGGACCTTGGTCGTACGAGGCTACGGGCGCAACCCGGTAACGTTGATCCAGGTTGTATTCGCGGTCGACGAGTTGGCTGTGAGCGAACTCGGACAATTCGACGTGCGAAAACCGAAGATGTACGAGAATATCGGGCCGGTTAGAGATTGGATGAGCGAGTATGATATCTCCGGAAAAATTGTGGCTATCCTGCGAATTACTGATGCTCGAAAAGCTTGTGAGCCGGAAAGTATTGATCAGACCTTCAGTACGGCTTCATTTCGATTCGACCCAAATGACCAAGAGTCGGATCCCCGTTTGAACGGGGACAGGCTTGCCCCTGCGAACGCAGGGGACGTCTATTCGGTGAAGGAAAGAGTCGCCGAAGATGTAAAGAAGCTCGCCGCGATGGACTTGGCAAAAGCCAAGGCTGATCAGTTCGTTACCCAGGCCGTCAAGGAAGGCTGGGCAAGCACACTCGAGAGCTTCAACAGACTTCACAGGCAAGAGCAAGGATTGGATGCAAATGAACCGGATGCCTTCAGACTACAAAACTCCAGAGACTTGCGGAGGATGTCAAGGGCAACACTGGAGACATTGGTCGCACAAAGCCAGGGCAATCCCGCAGGATCGTTCTTCCTAAATGAAAACCAAAGTAATCGGCGGTTCGTAGACCAGCTTCATTCGCTCGTGCCGGCCGGCAGTGAAACAGGCAAAAATCTGCCTTTGGTCCTGGAAGTCAAACATCAGATGAGTTACTACGCCGTCAAGAACATATCGGTCAAACGGCTCTGGAAAGAAGGTTACGAGAAAATCAAGGCCGAGCGGCTATACAAAGAGGATATTATTCGATCCCAGAGCCTGGCAGTGGTCCATTTCAATCCCGAGAATATCATCAAACGTGTGGACCTCAAATGGGCCAGGGTTGATGAAGAACCTGCAGATGCAAATACGCCGACAGAGTCGGAGGCGTCATCGTAATGGCAGCGCGTTCGAGAGAAGGCCACATCCTGTTCCTGCTGATCGTGGGACTGCTCGGCTGGCTTGTGCCGGGAGCCGGGCATCTCATGCTCGGAAAGAAAACCCACGCCGCAGTCATATTTGTGACTATCCTCGTTACTCTGTGCACAGGGTTGTACATAGGCTCAATCGGGGTAATTAACCCCGTGGGGGCCAAGCCCTGGTATGTGGCACAAGTGATGAATACCCCGGCAGTGGCGGCACTCGGGCAGATGACCAGGGGGGGAGATTATCCTGTGTACGGCAGGCCAAATGAAATCGGCCAGATATACACCAGCATCGCCGGCCTGCTCAACCTTCTGTGCATAGTCAATGCCGTCTATCTGGCTCATCTGCGCAGAATCGAAGATGTCGGAGACTGAAAATGGCGACAATAACAACTCTGCTGTTGGCAGACTTTTCGGTGCCGGAGGCAATAGGGGTCAGTCCACAGTCCATGCTCTGGTTGCTGCCGCTGGTCGCATCGATTGCGGTCGTTTATAAGGCAACAAAGGTTCCGAAGATTACAGTCGTCAATTTCCTGAAGGAAACGACGATCCTGTTCGGCTCGATTGTTATATTCATGATTATTACGGCGTTGGTTCTGTGTGCTTCGGCCTGGTTTATTACGGAGTGACATCCAAGGCAGGGGTTAGTAGCTGTCCTCCACGGCGGCTCTTTCGAGCACATCCAGTTCCACAAGGGCATTGAGAGCGGCTTTTTGTTCCGCTTCTTTCTTGTTCGTCCCCCAGGCGCTCGGGAAATGGCGATCGTTGATGACCACCCCCAGTTCGAAACACTTATTATGGTCCGGGCCTTTCTCGTCGAGCAGCACATAGGATGGCGTGGCGCCAAACTGCTCCTGAGCGTATTGCTGCAACAAAGACTTGAAGTTGCCCTGGACCTGCTCGGCATCGGCACGCTCGATTAATGGGCCAAATACTCTCAAAATGAAATCGCGAGCAGGGCCCAGCCCGCCATCGAGGTGTATTGCGGCAATAATTGTCTCCAGCACACCGGCGGCAAGAGAGCCTGACAAAGCCCGGTTGGAGACCATGCCCTTGCCGACTTTTAGAAATTCTTGCAGCCCAAGCCGTCCGCAAACGCGGGCGCAGGTCTCGCGGGAAACAAGCTTGCTCTTTATCTTTGTCAAGTCGCCCTCGAGGTAATGGGAAAACCTCTCGAAGAGGGCCTGACAGATTACCACAGCCAAAACCGAATCGCCGAGGAACTCAAGCCTTTCATTGCTCAAGAGACGATTGTCGACCGCAGAGGAATGAGTTAATGCTTTGCTCAACAGACTCTTGTCAGAAAATGTGTAACCTAGGATCTGCTCGATTTGCTGCAGAGTCTCTTCATCCATATCAACTGACCATTTGCAAACTCGCCAGAGCGACAAACTTATCGTCGGCAAACTCAAAGACCCCGTCAAGGCCGGTCACTGTGAATATACCTCTTGTCGCCGCTGCAACACTGCAGAAAACGAGCCGATGCCCGCAATCACCCAACAATTTGCGCAGCTTCAGGAGCTTGGAGATGCTGGAAGAAGTCATGATATCGACATTGGAAAAGTCAATCACCACTTCGCAATCACCTCGGTCGCGCACGATCCCAGTGACCGTCTTAAGCTCATCACCCATTTCCGGCTCCTGGGGCAAGTCCACGAGAATAATGTCCTCAGACCAATCTTGTATCCCCATTTCGATCTCCTTTTATTTCAAGAACCTACATCTCTTTGCTATTTCTATCGGCATAAGTCACAGCCAAGTTGAGTAAGAAAACCGAGCCAGGCGCCATTTCGCAGTTTCGGCTCCGGCCTCGGTGCTTTGCCAAGAGCCGAAAAAGGAACTCCATACACAGTTTATAGTGCTACCGATTGAAAATTCCCGTTTTTGCGCGGGTAAGTAGCTTTACAACAACAGTTCATGATCTTACTGCCGGGAATCTACTACCCTGCAACGGTATAGTATCGGCTTTTCAGGCCTGCTTCTTTACGTATCAACTACTTCCTGAGCTGTTTTATCTGGACCATCATCTCGCTAACGCGCCATTCGATCGCCGACGAGAATCCAGAACTTGAAGTGATTGACCCGCATTTGCTATTTGAACATGAAGCCCGCGTACTGGGCGGCATCGGCGAGGTCTTCATTGATCCTCAGAAGTTGATTGTACTTACAGATCCGATCCGTTCTACATAGCGAGCCAGTCTTTATCTGGCCGACGCCGGTCGCGACGGCGAGGTCCGCAATGGTGCTGTCTTCGGTCTCACCGCTTCTGTGGCTTATGACGGCGGTCCAGCCGGCCCTCTTGGCCATGTTGATCGCTTCGAACGTTTCGGTAAGAGTGCCGATCTGGTTGAGCTTGATCAAAATGGAGTTGGCACAGTCGAGTTCGATGCCCTTTGCCAGCCGCTGCGTATTAGTAACGAAGAGGTCATCGCCCACGATCTGGACTTTGTCGCCGATTTTTTTTCGCAGTTTCACCCAGCCGTCCCAGTCGTCCTCTGCAAGTCCGTCTTCGATCGAGATGATCGGATAGCTGCCGGCCCATTTGGCCCAGTGCTTGACCATGGCATCCGAAGAGATACGTTTTTTGGGAGCTGACTTGAAGAAGCTGTAGTCCTTCGTCTTATTGCTGAACATCTCAGTCGCCGCCGGGTCCAGGGCGATAGAGATATCCTTGCCTGGCTTGTACCCGGCCTTCTTGATAGCTTCGGTGACCACGTCGAGCGCCTCTTCGTTGCTCTTGAGCATCGGGGCAAAACCCCCTTCGTCACCGACGCTGGTGGCGTAGCTCTTCTTGGCGAGCACCTTCTTGAGTGTGTGGAAGGTCTCGGCACCCATCCTCAAGGCATCCGGAAAGGTCTTGGCGCCGACCGGCATGATCATGAATTCCTGGAAATCGACGTTGTTATCAGCGTGTTTTCCGCCGTTCAGGATGTTCATCATCGGCACCGGCAAGATGTTTGCACTGCAACCGCCGAGATATCTGTAGAGAGGCAGCCCGGCAGAATCGGCTGCGGCCTTGGCCGCGGCGAGCGAAACCCCCAGGATGGCATTTGCGCCAAGCTTGCCCTTGTTCGGCGTGCCATCAAGCGAGATCATGAGCTGATCGAGTTCTTCCTGGGCACAGGCATCCATGCCGATGACTTCCTTGGCGATTGTCTCGTTAACATTCTTGACGGCTTGTGCGACGCCCTTGCCCATGTATCGCTTTGCCTTGGTATCGCGTAGCTCGACGGCTTCATAAGCCCCTGTGCTGGCCCCGGAAGGAACGGCGGCTCTGCCGAATCCGCCGTCTTCGAGCGTGACATCCACTTCAACGGTCGGGTTTCCACGGGAATCCAGAATCTCTCTGGCTGCAACATCAATAATCAGTGTAAACATCGAAAATGTCCTTTCCTCAACTTGAAGAGTAAGAGTTTCACTTTTCACGTGCCAAATCACGTTCTCGGGGAGAATCTACAATCTTTCTCGCTGCCAGTCAAGAACCGTTTGGGCAGGTCGCTCATGCCGCCGGAAGAATCCTTGTTGTCGAGGCCGGCCTTCACAATTTCCTGTCCAGCTTTCGATAGCTTATGGCTTCAGCGATGTGCTCGGTGGCTATTTCCTCAACACCAGCCAAATCGGCAATCGTGCGGGCAAGCTTGCAGATCTTGTCATGGGCGCGGGCACTGAGGCCGAACTCCTGCATTGCCTGCTTGAGCAGCAGTTCGCTCGACTGATCGAGCTTGCAGAACTTCTCTACCAGTTTATGACTCATCCGGGCATTGGTGTGGACCTGTCCGTTGCCGAAGCGGTCGGCCTGGACGGCTGCTGCTCGCAAGACATCCTCTCTGATCGCCGCCGAGTCGAGCTGGCCGGATTTCGACCGCAGCTTGCGGAAGCTTATCGCCGGTACGTCAATGTGGATGTCAATCCTGTCCACCAGGGGCCCTGAGACCTTCGAGAAGTATCGACTGATCTGGCCAGGCGTACACTTGCACCTTCTTACCTCACTGCCGAAATAGCCGCAGGGGCA
>CAZLTY010000220.1:0-6532 GCA_964562575.1 uncultured Pirellulales bacterium | reverse complement strand
CCTTGTGCTCTCGTCGACTTCTTGGAGAAGTTCTTATATTGAAATGTTATTGTAAATTTGGTTCTGCCCCCGCCCCTGGAGCCTCCTGCCGAAGGCCTGCCGGGTGACCCGCCGGGTCTGCCGGGAGCGGGAGGTTCGCTGGGTCTGGCGGAAGGTCCGCTGGGTCTGGCGGAAGGTCCGCTGGGTCTGGCGGTTTTGGAGGTTACCCGGGCGGAGTTGGTTATGTCCACGGATGTCACGTCTTTGTGCTTATCGAGATTCTCCTGGAACTTGTACAACTGGTCGTTGCTCTGAACCTGGCCGGTAATGGTGACCTTCTGATCTTTCTTGAAGAATACGCTGTCCAGGACGACACCTCTTTCGCCGCAATCGTTGACCAGCTTCAGTAGGGCAAGCATGTCCGGCCTCTCCCGGGCAACCATCTTGATCAATCTCTGCCTCTGCACAAGCGTGTCGAGGTCTGTCTTTGCCTCCGAGGTCGAGGCCTCCAGGCGTTGCATGATCGACTTGGGACTTTTCATGTCGAGTGAGTAACAGACGATTGCCAGCGCCAGCAGCATTACGCACGCGATGGCGCCTGCCACTTTAGGCGAGTAGAGCCAATGGCTCTTCTTTTTCTCTTCGAACCGACTGTACACGTGTTCAAAAATGTCAAGTTCATCGGTCTCGTCCTCAATTGCCATCAGGCCAAGACCTATCGCAGCGCGGTAGTTGTAGATCCATTCGATGCCGGATTCACCTTCGGCCGCCAACGTTTGAACGTTCGGCAGAACGACGCGGGCATTCACATCCGCCGACCTCAGGGAAGAGACAACACCTACGTATACGGCACTGTCGTCCGACAGCACGAAGACAGGCACTTGCTGCGGATCGGCAAAGCCAAACAGATTCATCACGCTTCTCATGTCTTGGCTGAATCTCTCGGCGGCTTCGGTTTGTTCCTCTGCTTTCGCAGAGAAGCCGTCAATTCCCATATCCAGGGCGGTTTTATCCGTCGTTTCTGATTGTTCGGCGGGCGCCTCGCCGGAGAGATCCTCCAATCCAAGGTCCAGGATCACCGCGTTGCTCAGTCGTCCATCCCGCGCCAAGCAAACCTGCGTGCTCCTTGCGCCAACGCTGACGACGACAGCCTCCTCTTCATGCTCGGAGAATACGGTCCTCCACGCCTTGATTATTCCTTCGCAATCCAGGAGTATTTTGGTCGGATCAAGAGACCTTACCTCCCGGACGAATCCCTGCAGTAGATCTTTTCTCGCCACTACCATGGTGACGCCAACCTGGCCGTTCTGGGCGGGGTCGGCGCGCCATGCCAGTTCGGTCTGCTCGGCCGGCAGCGGAAGTCTGGTCTCGGCCTGCAATTTCACGATCGATTCGATCTCCTGCTCTTCAACCGGCGGCATACTGGTCCGGTGAAAAACCGTTCCCGCAGAGCCAAAGCCGATCACAACCGTTTTGTCGCCGTCGACGATTCCGTCGGCAGCAGACTTGACCGACAGGCCGCACTCGGCCGCGAACGATTGCCAGTCGGTGTCCATGCTCTTGGCGCTCTTGGTCCATAGAATCTTGGCGGCGTCGCCTTGCTTTCGCAGTTCGACGCCCTTGAGTCTGCCGTCCTCCTTTACTATCGCAACCACGGACTTGCGTGCTCCGACGTTAGTGTCGCTGTCATTCATATCGTTCAAATCTCACTCCACAGGTCCTGCACAAACTTGTCAAAATAGAGAATCGGTTGTTCATCGATCAGTTACTCGTCCCCTGGTACGAGAACAGGATTTCATACGGTCTGGAACTTCTGTTTACCACGAATTCCGTCCGCACCTGGGCGCCCGGAATGCCATTGCGGTCGACTGTGGCAACACAATAGACGGCAAAGACATCCGAGCTGACGGTAATATATTCCTCGATTTCTGAGAACTCACTGTCGGTCATGACCCCATTGTCGGTAAGGTCCGAGGTCTGTTCAATGCCGTTCTCAGTGCTTTCCCGAAAGTCAATTATCGCCAGGGCGATCTGCACCGCATCTTCTCCGCCGCCGAGCAGGGCGGCAAGGACTTCTTCCGGGGCGGTGTTGACGTTTACTTGTGTAGATGGCTGCTCACTGCTGCTGGCCGGGTAGCACGTCAAATAGGCGATCCATCCCCGATCCAGCTCATCGTCGCCGTCATCAGTGGGCGGACTCTCGTCTCCGTCTCTCTCGTTGTAGTCCAGTTGGCCGTTGAAGTTCGTGTCTTCCCCGTAGAACAGGTCCTCGGTGATGTCCTTGACCATCAGCAGTTCGCGAATTGTCCGGAAGGGGCCGTTGCGAGCCCTGTACACGAAATCCAGGCCCTCGTAATATCCGCCCTCGACGCCTGCTCCGCTCGGCATGTCGTCGGCGTCCCGCCAGTCGATTATTGCATCGGCAATCTCTTCGAGCATGTACGGCAGGCCCAGCAATTGTTCCTTCGTGACGGAGTTTATGTTCAGCTTGCTCGTTTCATCGACTACCCTGATATTGAGCCGGCATCTCTCCAGCATGACGTCGTTGAAATCTTCCGCGTTATCACTCCACAAATCCAACAGGGTGTCGTTTTCCGTTTCGTCGGTATTAAGCACGGCGATGGCTTTCTCGACACCCGCCCGGCAGGCCCATTTGCACCGGACCGCGTCCATTCTGGCCATGCAGACCTTCATGTCCAGCCGGGTTCTGCGCCCGAGCACGGCTACGATCGCCATCAGCACCACTACGGTCCACAGCACCGCTATGATGACGAGTCCTTTTCCGTTGTTATTGATGCCGGTTTTCATGGCTATACCGTTGTTTGGCTATTCCTTCGTTCCTGCATTCATCTGCCCCCCTCGGCACTTGTCTCGGAGTTTCCTGCCGGGGCACTTCCCTGCGGCATTCCGCCGCCTTCGAGAGTGCCGCCTTCGCTCCCCTGCGCCCGGACGAAGTTTACAAGCACCGACTCCATCGGCGGAACACCTCGTCCTGACTGTTTGGCAACCATGGTGACCTCAGCGAGCTGCGGCAGAGACTGAATTTCTTCGGGCCATTCGTCGGCCCATTCTTCCCCGTCGAAATATTGAATGTTGAAAACTTCGATGTTCTCGGCAATCACGGTCAGGATTCCGCCGGGCTCAAGCTCTTGGTGAGGATTGGGCCAAAGACGTCTCATCAGCGCCGATTCCTCTTCATCTTTTGTGAGATAGTACTCCACTTCATAGATGTCGCCTTCCGGCTGATCGACTCTTGCCTTCGTTCTGCCGAGCGTGTAGAAAACGATATAGCTTGTGCTGGTTCCGTCGTCCATATCCTCGACTGTCCCGATGAATCTCGTATTGCTGTATTCTTCGTCGCGGTAAAAATTAATCAGATCCTTCGCTATCATGTTGGCGGCGAACCTCACCTCGGCGGCGGAATTGATGTTGTCTTCCACCGCCTCCGAACCCCCTATGATCACCCGCAGCGAGCCCACCGCCACCAGGGCAATGAACGAGCCGATCGTCGAAGCGACCAGTACTTCCACCAACGTAAATCCTGTTCTTCTCGAAACCATTGTCTGTCAGCCGCTATTGCGCAGTCGTTCCAGCGGTTTCTTCTTCCATAGGTATTATTCCGTCGAACATCGTGTCAACGGAGATGCTGTACGGACGTCTTCCCTCGGCCCACACAACTGTAATCCTCACCAAAAACAGACTGTCGAGTTCCTGATATTCGGTTACGACTTCCCAGTGAAACGTGTATCCGAAATCCTCGGACTCGCCCTCGGATTCTCCCGCTTCGATAAAGGCATCGATCCCTAAATAGTCAATCAGGCTCAACTGTCTGTCTATCACCGACGCTGCCATTTCATATCGCCTGTTGAGTTTGGTCCCGGTCATCGCCTGAGTGCCGACCCTTCCCACCAGCATGACGGCTCCGCACAGGATTACACTGGCGGCGATGACCTCGACCAGAGTAAAACCCCTGTTTTTTCTTCTCGGATCCGTCATGATTCCATATCCAAATCAGTGCTTGTAACCTTAACCTTCTCAGTTGTGCCGAAATACAGCTTGGCTCGTCCCGTAGCGGCGTTGATGCTCACCGTGTAATGGAGCCTTCCGTTGCCGATCTGAACGGCCGCCATCTGCGCCGAACCACTGGGCGAAAAGACGATACTTTGCTGCTGCTCGTTCTCCGCATCTTCCTCTGTCCCAAGGGGGTCCAGCGAGATCTGAATGTCTTCGAACGCTACGTCTCCTTCGAGTTCAACGGGCTTGCAGTAGGGGTCTCTGACGATTTGCTCGCCGGTCTGTTCGCCTTGCTCATCGCGCTGAGCCCTGGTGAGCCAGAACGCACTGTTGGCGACATCGAGCACCAGCGTGCACCTGCTGTTGTGCTCGATGGCCATGATCCTTCCGTACTGGGCCGTGAGCAGAAGATCGTATGCGGTCTGCTGCACTCGCATCTTCTTGAAAGTCCCGACATACAGCCCCGTGCCCGAGCCGGCTATCAGACCGATGATGAGCACTACCATCAGCACTTCGGCGATGGTAAAGCCCCGTTGTCTGCTTGCGGATTGTACTTTCACATCTCGCATTGTCGATTTTGGCCGCTGAGGAAACTTATCTACTCGTTGTATAGGTCGGCGTTGTCGCCCTCACCGCCATCCATGCCGTCTTGTCCCAGGCTTATCAGATCGTAGCTGCCCGGATTGATCTCTCCTTCGGCCACGTAAATGTACGGACGGTTCCACAAGTCAAGCAGATCACTCTGTTTGAGGTACGGTCCGCCCCAGTTCTCCTCTTCGATCCCCTCGGGCGGCTGCAGACTAATCAGCACGTCAAGTCCTTCGGCGTCGTCCGGATAGCGGTCGCAGTCCATATAGAATCG
Organism: uncultured Pirellulales bacterium; assembly: GCA_964562575.1. Lineage (GTDB taxonomy): Bacteria > Planctomycetota > Phycisphaerae > Sedimentisphaerales > Anaerobacaceae > SG8-4. The sequence goes on along the minus strand of CAZLTY010000220.1, from coordinate 1,677 downwards.
GCCGACTGCATTTTCGAGGGTTGCCATCTTTGCCCTTGTCAGTTTCGCTTTGGTCCGGCCGATGCCCGTGAAGAGCTTTGGCGCGACGAACGCCGCGAGCATCGATATGATCAGGACTACCACAAGCAATTCGACAATCGTAAATGCTTTCCTTTTGCTGTTCTTCCGGTTCATTTGGTACCTCTCAAGAATTAGTCTACCAGTCATACCTTGCCAATTGTGCCATGGATCAGCCTCAAAGCATTCCTCCGCCAAGCTGCATGGCGACTATCGGCAGCAAAGTCGCGGCGATTATGAAGCCTATCACCAATGCCAGCACTAATATCAGCAGCGCCGGGAAGATCGACATGAATTTCATTACGGCGGAGTCCGCTTCGGCGTCGAATGTATCGGCGGCGTTCAACAGTAATTCGTCGAGCTTGCCGGTTTGTTCCCCGACAGAGACGATCTGCACCAGCAGGGGGGGGAAATATCCCGACTCGCCCAGGGGCTCGGCCAGCGCCTGGCCCTTCTTCACCTTGTCTGCCACCGCATCAACCTCAATGCCCAGCAATTCGTTGCCGAGCGTGTCGCGAACGACTGCGAGGGCCTCCAGGATTGTCACGCCTCCCATCGTCAGCGCTCCGAGGGTCCGTGCAAATCTGCCCACTGCGATCGTCCGCAAGACTGAACCCAGGATAGGCACTCTAAGCCTGAACGTATCATACCTGAGTCGGCCGGCGTGCCTCTTCCATTTTCCAAAGTAGTAAAACCCCGCGATGATAACGGCGATGCAAATCCAGCCGGGAATCGTCGTAAACAGGCCGGTCGCAAACTTGCTCATGCCGAGAAGCATCTGTGTCGGCAGCGGCAACGCTGAAACTTCGGCTCCGAGAGTGCCGAGGATACGGGGCAAGATCACAGTAATGATCAGAGTCACCGAGGCGAGGCCCAGGACAAGCACGAACAGAGGGTACATCGATGCATTCTTCATGTTTGACTTGATCTTCTCTTCTCTGGTCAGCATGTCGGCCAGTTGAGCGGTCGTCTGATCGAGGATTCCGCCCGTCTCGCCGACTCTCACCATCGAGAGGTACAGCGGGCTGAACACGTCTTCGTGGTTGGCCATAGCTTCCGACAGGGATTGTCCGGTGTTGACTGCGTCAACCAACTCACCCATCAACTTCTTTGTCCCCGGTTTATGCTGCTGTTCGTGAATGAGATCCAGCCCGCGCATCAGCGGTAGTCCCGCTCGAAGAGCCGTACTCAACTGCGTGGTGAACGCCAGCACGTCCTTGCTGCTGACCTTGCCGCCGCGAAACTTCAGGAGCTGGCCTAAGTCCACAGCGGCCTCTCTGCTTTGCCCGTTAGTGCTTTTCGCCTGCGCCCCTTCGAGCAGTTCCATCACAAAATGACCCTGACCGGTCAGGGCGACCACGGCGCTCTTGCGGTCAATGGCTTCGATCGATCCGGTGACGTGTCCGCCACTCTGATCAACAGCCTTGTAGTGAAACTTGCCCACTTGTGTACCTCACCTCTCGTATACTGTGCCTCACGGATGATTGCGCTCAATGCTTCGAGGTTAACACGTCCTCGCCAATACTCATGGCGACTCTGAAGATTTCTTCGGGGGTCGTCAGACCCAGCACCACCTAGTCGAGTCCATCGTACACCAAACTTACGAGATCCGGTGGGGCC
>CAZLTY010000219.1:0-6885 GCA_964562575.1 uncultured Pirellulales bacterium | reverse complement strand
TTTGGATTCAGATCATACACGCCCAGAGGGCCATCAGTCCACCGGCGATCAGCGCCGTAACAATCGCAAGCAACTTGCGACGATCGTGAACGATCCCCAAGATGCCAAAGATCAGGGCGGCGGGAAATGAGAACATTATCAGCAACGCTCCAAGCGTCGCGAAAGGGTTGCCTCAGCCGGGTTTGCAAAGAAGTGCTACGACAAGCGTTGCGCCGGCTATGATCAGCAGGGCGGCGGATATCTTTCCAAAACGCATTTCTCTTCCTCTACCATGGTCCTGTTGATGTTAGTGGGCAAATCCATAAACCAGCAGGGCCAGCCACATTCATTGCAACATGTTGCCATAGTACATAGAGAGCCATTGGCAAACAAGAATATACAGCAGAACTCCTATGGCAATGGCCACTGAGGTGATCGCAAGGAATTTCCGGCGGTCGTTAAGGATGCCAATTACGCCGAATACGGCAGCGGCGAAAAACGCCGGGTATATCACAAGCTCTACGAGAGCTCCTATAGGGCTACCTCATCCAGGTTGGAGCAAAAGCATTATTCCGGCTGTCAGGACGGACACGACAAGACAAGCGATCGCGGCTTTCCCAAAGCAATACGCCTTGGCTCGTTCGCAGATGTTTCGAACAGAGCGTGTCATTTTCAAGAACCTCCTCGGCGATTGTCTATGTCTTCAAATGGCGCGTGTAACCCACGCGGCGGGTTACTCCTATACGGTCGAAGTAATCAAGCAGGGGGATGGCGAATTTTCTGGTCGTCTCGAGAAGGTATTTGAACTTGACGCTTTCGAGGCCGCCTTCCTTCTTGATAAATGTCGTCAATAGCTCACGGGCTTGCTCGACGGCCTCACGATGAAAGAGAAGATCGTTGTCGACTCGGACAAGAAGCTCCTGCTCGATCAGTATCTTCAGAATTTTCTGAACATCTTCAGGCCTTGCCGCGGCGGCGTTTACAACCTCATCGAATTTGGGTGGCTTGAAGGGCCGGGTCTTGAAAAGCGATTCGGCGGTCATGAGCAATTCTTGTTCGGCTTCGCTGAACATCTCGCGATGTTCGGGCAGGGCCATGCGGTGCTTTCTCTCGACGAGTTTGCCGCGAGAGGTCAGCAATCCGAGAAGGCCGTCAAAGACATCCTTTCTCAGTTGCGACGCTTCTGAAAGCTGCTCGATACCAAGCCCCAGGCTCTCGGGTTTGCTGCGATGAGATTCAGCGACAATATCAAGGATTTTGTGCTGGAGAACCTCGATTGTGTCAGAGTGGGCGAAAAGCTTCGAGTCCAGACTGATCACCTTGCCTTCGGCGCTGAGTTCGGCGAGAATCTCCTTTAGTGGTCCGGGGAGAATCTTGGTGCGAATAGAAAGCTCGCCTTCACTGGCGGCACGGGCCTCGGCGGTCTTTACGCAATACTCGACAAAATCCTTTTCGACCGGCACTGCTGCGGCCCTGTCGTGGGCGTCCTGGACGACGTGGCCCTGACTTCGCCTCAGCTTGCCGCCAAGCGCCTCGACGATCATCCCTCCGCCGACAGTCTCGACGGGTGAGAGGTTGCGCAGGATGAAACGGTCGCCGGGGGCCGCCACGATCCGCTGGGGTCGATCCAGTCTTATCTGGACGAGGTGAGTCTGGTCGGCGGCGGCGCGATTGGTTTCGAGTAAATACGCAGTGGCAAGAATTTCGGAGGTGCCGGTGTGGAATTTTATTTTAGCGCCCGTCTTGAGGGGCGACTTTATGTTGGTCAGAATTTGAAGTTTGCACAGATACCACTGCGCAGGCGTGAAGTATTTGGCGGCAGTCACCGTGCAGCCACGTTCGACGTTCTTATAATCCCATTGAGGGACATTGATCGCCGCGCACTGGCCGACCACGGCGGTATCGCTGTTTCTTTTGTAAACCTGCACGGCCTTCACCCGGCCTTTGCTGGCGTGGGGGAAAAGGACCACTTCGTCACCGATTTTGACCGTGCCGGCGACCGGAATGCCGGTGACTACCGTGCCGTAGCCCTTGACGGAAAACGTCCGCTCGACAGGAAGCCGGAACACGCCGTCGGTCCTCTTGGGCTCGATGGCGTCCACAAGCTCCTTGAGGGCCTCGTAGAACTTATCGAAGCCCTGGCCTGTCATGCTGGAGACAGGCAGAATAGGGGCGTTTTCCAGGAATGTCCCCACGAGAAAATTCTCGATCTCGGCACTGGCCTCTTGGAGGCGTGAAGGCTCGACGGCATCTACTTTTGTCAGAGCCACGATGCCGTACTTGACACCGAGCAGCGTGAGTATGTCGAGATGCTCGCGGGTCTGCGGCATTACACCGTCGTCGGCGGCGATGACAAAAATGACGCCGTCAATGCCGGTGGCGCCGGCTACCATTGTCTTTATGAAATTCTCATGCCCGGGGACGTCGACGATGCCAACCTCCAGGCTGGAGACCGTGCACGGTGCGAATCCGAGATCTATGGACATTCCGCGTTCTTTCTCGGCCTTGAGCAGATCGGTGTCACAGCCTGTGAGGCATTTTATCAACGCCGTCTTGCCGTGATCTATATGGCCCGCTGTTCCAAGCGTGATATTTTTTTGTGCCGTATCCATAACTCTTAGTTTGCCTGCCCAAGAATCGCCGAGAATGCCTTGACTATTATCTTGTCATCTCCGGCCAGAAGGGTGCGCGGATCGATAAGAACCCGGTCATTGTGAATGCGGGCAAAAATCGGTGTGTCGTATTGGCGAAGCCGTTTTGCCAATGATTCTGCGCTGATCTTTTCCGGGCGCACTGCAACAAGCGTCGTAGGCAGGTCCTGAGTTGTCAGCGAACCGCTGCCCATCTGCGAAAAACCGGCTATGTTTGTGACCTCGGCGTCACAAGTGCTCTTGCTCAACTGCGAGGCCAACCGTTTGGCATGCTCAGCGATTTCGCAACCATCCCGCCTGAGCATTTGCAGTGTTGGAACTTCGGCCAGAGCAAGTGATTCGTCAAGAAACAGTTTCAGGGTGGCTTCCAGTGTTGCGAGGGTGAGTTTGCCGACACGCACGATTCGGGCAAACTGATTCTTCCGCACGGCGTTTACAAGTTCCGCCTTGCCCAGGATGATCCCGCCCTGAGAGGCGCCTATCAGTTTGTCGGCGCTCGCGGTGACAATGTCGGCCCCCTCACGGATCGATTCGGCCAGCATCGGCTCGGGGTCGAACCCGAATTGTGAAAAATCGACCAGGGCGCCTGCACCGACATCGTCGATCATCGCCAGATCGTGCGAATGTGCGATTTCAACAAGCTCACCGAGCGGCACTTCCGATGAGAAACCCTGAATCTTGTAGTTGCTCGGGTGGACGCGTAGGATCGCAGCGCTGTTTTCGGTGATAGCGCTGGCGTAGTCACGCGGGTGTGTTTTGTTCGTGGCGCCGACTTCGACAAGTTTGGCGCCGCTGAAAGCCATGACGTCGGGCAGACGGAATGATCCGCCGATCTCAACGAGCTGGCCGCGGGAGACTATAACTTCTTTGCCGTCTGCGACGGTGTTCAGCACGATGCTGGTGGCGGCGGCGTTGTTGTTGACTACCGTGGCCGCCTCGGCGCCGGTCAACTGCTTCAAAAGCCGCTCGACGGCCTCGTCTCGTTTGGAGCGTTTGCCCGTTTGGGTGTCCGACTGCAGCACTGAATATCCGGACAATTCTTCCCGAATCTGGCGCAGCGCCTCAGCGGGAAGAACCGCCCGGCCGAGGCCGGTATGCAGAATGATCCCCGTTGCGTTGATGACCCTCTTGTAGTAGGGCGCCGCAACTGTATCCAGGCGTTGCTTGACGTCGGCAATGATTTTTTCTCGAATTGCCGTTTCATCCAATTCGGCGGCCGCCTTGGAAACAATGAGTGCTCGCACCTGGTCAATGGCTCGCCGAATTGAATCAACCACTACTTTTCTGCCCACCACTCCAGCACAGTTTTCAAGGGTGGCGTCTTTCAAGAGAGCATCTACGGAGGGCAGATTCCTCATCGCGGCCGTAGCGGATTCGTCCTGCTTTGCCATGAGCTACCTCAAATTCCAAAAAATGAGAATTGTAATAACAAACAATAAAAGCACATTTTACTTCATCAGGCAATGAAAGCAAACAGTTTGTCAGCCAGTGAGTGTCCCAACAACTTATAAGCAATCCTGCCCGAGTGTGCGATGGATAGTTTCTCCACCGGCCTCACTGCCTCTCTACAGACGCCGAGCAGAATAAAAAAAAGGAAAAAAAGCGTTTTTCTCATGCCTCACGGTGTTATAATAGTCAAAGACTGTCTGGGCTGAACAATTGACGGTGGCAAGGCGTGGGCAGATAGATGCTGCAGGGAATACTGTGATGCAGGAAGATTCGAATAAGAGATGGTGCTCTTGGTTGTAGCGAGGTTGTCTAATGGAAAACAGTAGTTCCAAGGGAATGAAAGTTCCCATGATTGTAATCGGCGTGGCGGTGTTGGTCGTATTCGCCGGAATCCTGGTGCGATCCCTCAACTCGCCCTCATCCCCACCAGCCCCGGATCCGGCATCTGCATTGACGGGCGAGCCTGCGCCATTGCCTGGGGCGTGGCCCGAGCCGAGTCAACAGACTAGATTTTCCTCGCTGGCGGCGAGCGACGACAACGGAGACACCTGGACGCTCGGTCTCACGGGCGTGCCGCCGCGGCCGCCTGAAGACGGCGTGAAACCAGGGGCGCCGCTTTGTGTGAAAGCCGATGTGGGCGGCAGCGGCAGGAGCATATCCATAGGCCTGATAATCGAGGGGCAGGCCGGGGAGGTGTATGAGCCCGGTGCGGCGAAAAACGGAGCAAGAAGACCTGCCCCGATATTTACGATCCTTGATGAGTCCGGCACAGTTCTGGGCTCAGGTTCGTTCGAGTATGGCTGAGGCGGCGTCTGCCGGTCCTCGTGGCGAGCACCGAACGATTTTAAGGGCAAGTACAGAGTGGAAGTGAATATTGACCTGGGACCATTTGAAACGAAACATCCCGAAATCTGGCACTCGATGAGTTGATGGCAACTCTGAACGAGCATCACTGGACAATTGGGTTCTTACTTGCCTCAACGGTGAGCAAGGGCAGGCGGCAGGGTAACGGTCGTTTGTCCCGGCTTTCTTGTGGAGTAGCCCGAGCATTCTGAGCAAATGTTGCCTCTATGTGATGTTTCCCGCAGAAAAGTTCTAAGAAGGACGTAACGAAATTGCTGTGTCCGCGTCTCATGACTACCAAATGCAGAAAGTGTGTGGACTTGGCGGACAACGACATTCAAAAAGCCGGGTGGATTGGGGCGCAAAACTGTGCCCTTTGTTGTGAGGCGAAACGCGTATGAAGAAACGAGACATATCGATTTCCATCGCCATCATAGGGGCTGCTGTTTTGCTTGTGTGTCTCCATTCTCGGGGCGGAGGCCGAATAGAGATCGATGCCGGCGACGCAGTTGCTGTATTGCAGCTTCGCAACAACTGGTTAAAGAGTACGAGGATCACATCGGAAGCAGGGCCGACTTTGACAAGTGCTGGAGTGCACAGGCCAAGACGGTTGAGCATATCGACCGAACAGGACGGCCACACATGGCGGATTGACAGCCGCGGGCCCTGGGTGAATCTCTCAAGAATCAGGGTGAAAGCTTTGAGGACAACAGCCCTCAGGCTCGGACCTCCGCTTATGATCAAGTCTAAAGTTCGCCGGAATAGCTCGTCTGTCGACATAGATTATGCGATTGTCGGTCAAGCCGGGGAGCGTTACGAGAAATTCGCAGTGAAGGACAATCGGGCGGTTAAGAAGGCTAAGGTTAGAATTGTGGATGAGATGGGAAACATAGTTGAGGCTGGCAGCTTCAGGTACGGCTGAGGCGGTACCTGCCGGTACTCGTGGCGAGTGCCAAAGGATTTCAAGGGCAAATACCAGGTGTTGGTGGATGTTGACCTGGGGCCGTTTGAGATCGAACAGGAGAAAACCTGGCACTTCATAACGTAGTGCAAAATCGAGCCACGAGCACCGGCGGGCAAAGAGACGAGCTTCTCTTGCCCGCTTTTTTTATTGTAGTCTCCGGAATGCGTGATTCTGAAAGGACGTTTCCGTGAAGGTTGAGATGAGTCTCGTGAGGTTGGCATTTGTGGCTGTGCTTGCTGTCGTCGCAGAGGGTGCCGGGACAAATGGTGGAGGCTCTACAGAGCAGGGAAACGAGTTGTACCCGTGGTGTGGGCAGTATTGCATGAGTTTCTTTACGAAGACCAGAAGCGCCAAAGTGGTCGGCAAGGACCATCTCTCTGTTTCGCTGAAGTACCAGTACTACGACTGGACCCAGGTCAGAGGGGCTGATAACGACTATCACAACCGGACCTCAGGTCAACAGAAGCAGAGATCAGTGTTTGTGCTCTGCTCGAAATATGGTTGGGCAAAGGACCATCATATCGCACTCGGGATTCCCTATTGGATGAACGATTTCGATATCCCCGGCAAGGAAAACGACAGTCAGGGCATTGCCAATATCTTTGTCTTTGAGAAATGGAACCTCATTCAAGAAACGAACGATTTCCCAGGGGTCGCTGTGGATTTCTGGTACTATTTCCCTTCGGGTGACAGTAACCGTTCGTTGGGAACTGATGATGGGGCCTATAAGGTATCGACAGAAATTTCGAAGGCTTGGGAGGATTTCTCCCTGCATTTCAATCCGAACTACTTGTGGAGCGAGGACGATGATGCAGAGGTGGGAGAAATAAATGGCGCGATTCTTTTCAAGCCCGCCCCGACCTTTTGGCCGGCAATTGAATATAACTATCTTGATAAAGAGGGTAAGGGTCATAATAATGATATTGTCCCCGGCTTTATTTGGAAGCCCGGGAAGGGGTGGTCATTCAAGGCCGGTGTACCCTTCAGTCTTGATTCTAC
>CAZLTY010000218.1:4189-6924 GCA_964562575.1 uncultured Pirellulales bacterium | reverse complement strand
GCATCTGGAGGCCGGGGTTCCCAGGTGGGACAAGCCGGCAAGCAACTGGAACAGCGGATATGGCATGGAGATGTGGGGCCAGCGGACGTGTGACAATCTCGATGCTTCTGACACGCGTTTCTGCATTATTGAAGGCATTTATGGCCGCAACGGCAACGGTTTCGACTCCGGGCCCGGGCCCGGCCGCACAGCACAGGACTTCATGACCAACGTGCTGATCTTCGGCAAGGACCCTTTCCGCGCCGACATCATCGGCAACTGGCTGGCCGGCCACGAGCCAGGCAACTTCGGCCTCTTTCACATCGCCTGGGATCGGGGCCTGTCCACCGTGCTCAATCCCATGGACATACCGGTATACCTTTGGGAGGATCCTGTACCGAGGCGCATCTCGCTCACAGAGCTTGAGCGTACTCCGTTGGTCACGTCCTACCTCAGGCGCAACTACGCCGGCCAGAGCGAGCCGGAGTGGCATCTGGTGGACGAGGAGTTTGACTACGGTCCATACACTTCGGTCGATCATACGGACGTGCTCGAACCCACTGTGTTCGTGCTGGCGCAGAACTACCCGAATTCGTTCAACCCCTCAACGTTTATCGAGTACCGCTTGCCTTGGGGACAGCACGCCAGGATAGAGCTGTACAACGCGGCCGGACACGAGGTGGACGTACTCGTGGACGCATGGCGCTGCGCAGGCGCTCATCTAGTCCAGTGGAATGAACGAGGAAGAGGTCCCGGGACCTACTTCCTGCGGCTCAGGGCGGCAGATGGCTTTCAGATCACCCGGAAAATGGTACTGATCCGATAGCCTGGATGCGACCAAACGTGCTCGGTGCCTGGTCTGCGGCGGGAATGCCGGAGCGCTCCTCGGGGGGGAGCTTCCGGGGCCGAGGGCCTAAGAAGTAAGTTTGGGGTTTATCACATCAAACAACAGTCAGCCTCTCCGAGAGCGCTTGTAATTGATTATTGATAATTGACTACTGATTATTGTCTTACTTCGTGGCGAACAAAAATCCGTGTTCTCTGCAGTACAATTCTTCACCTTCTTATTTCTTGTACGTCATCTTTCTTACACTACAAAACACGCGACAACCGCGGCTGCCGTGATCCGAAATAGTGCTGCGATAGCAGCTTGATGAGAACTCAAGAAAAGACGCACAAGAATACTTGATCCTTCCTTTTCTTTTTTCGCGGCATTTCGCGTCTTTCGTAGTTCAATATATTTTGACTGCGACCCAAGGCCGCGCTCTGTCTATTCGTCAATCTCTGGTTTCACTTTTTGGCTGTGGCCAAAGGCTGCGCCGGGTAAATCCTTCGGCTCCGCTCAGAGCCTGCCCTGGGCTTGCCGTGGGGACGGCGTTTGTGTGAACTGGTGCCAGGCTCGCCTTTACCTCATTTCGGCAATTCGACGGCGGGACGTTCGTGTCTCAGGCGGCCCTTGAACTCGCCCATGTTGGCGCGCCAGAAGTACTGTTCGGACAGATCGACTTCGGCGACGACCACGCTGTCGCTTTCGGTCGCGCGAACGAGCAACTCACCGCCGAGGTCCCAGACGCCGCTCTGCATCCAGTCGTCGCTGATGCTGTAGGTCGAGGTCACCAGGTATATCTGATTCTCGATGGCACGTGCGGCCGCGAGGGCGGGATGGCCGCCCATAATGGGCATCGCGATGATCTCGGCCCCATTTGCGGCAAGTCCGCGCGCGACCTCGGGCATGTGCACGTCGAAACAGATCATCATCCCGATCCGGCCGATGTCGGTATCGAAAACGCCAAACTCCTGGCCCGGGGCGATACCCTTGCGATACCCGCCGCGAGCGAGACAGACTTTTCGGTATTTGCCGACGAGCTTGCCCTCTGGGCTCAGCAGCACGGCGCTGTTGTAGATCAAGTGTCCGGCGCGTTCGTTGAGGCTTGTCACGATATAGAGCTCGTGCTCTTTGGCCAGACGACCCAGGTAGTCGGTTGACGGCCCAGGGATCGGCTCGGCTACGTTGGCGGCCGAAAGGCTCGTGCCCACCGAAGTGATACACTCACCGAGGACGACAAGGTCGGCATTAAGCTCTGCTGCCCTGGCGACATGGGGTCTCAACTGGACGAGGTTGTCCCGGGCGGTCTTGCCGCCGCGAGGACGGTAGTTTGCTACCGCCAGGCGCACCTTGCGAGGCGGACGAGGGCCTGTCTTGATCAGCGAGATGTCCCCCCATTCGGCGCTGCCCCCAGGTTCCCAGCGCAGATGGAGTTTAATCGTTGCATACGTGGCGTCCGCCGGGGCGCGGTAAATCCCGGTGAACTTCGTCCATCCCGAGTGGTCCGCATGCGCGGCGGGGGGGTAGAACGGTCGGGATTTCACGCCTATCTGCTTATCCTGGACAAGCCCGCCGTTTGCGTCGTGAAACAGCAGCTCGACATAGGTGTGAGCGCGGGCGTTGGTGACGCTACTAGTTCGGCTGTGCGCAGTGATACGGTAGTGACAGTCACCGGCGACCTCGAAAGTCTTCATCCAGGCGCCGTCGAGGTGTTCGCGATCATCATGTCTGATCACGAGTCCTCCGCGTCCATGCGGGCCGCCTTTGCGACGGATTTCGAAATCCGGCCTGGTCTCGTCGCGGTGCGCAAAAGGACGCCATCCATCAAACTGGAGTGTATCGGCCGCCAGCGTGGGTACCGCCAGGGACGCTACAGACCAACAGGTCAACAAGAGAATTACACGGTTCATTACATTACCTCCTGGGCGAT
>CAZLTY010000218.1:0-4174 GCA_964562575.1 uncultured Pirellulales bacterium | reverse complement strand
CCTATCGGATGGACGTTCCGTTGTCAACATAGCTATGGATGTATGTCCGGACGCCGCAAGATCTTCGCCAGAAGTCCTTGACTTTCTTGCCAAGACTGTTAAGTAATAGCCTCAAGTGATGCAGATTTACATATTGGAACCGGGGGAAAAGGAGCTGCAAATGAAACGAAGTGTCCAAATCATGTGTGTAGCAGCAATCGTCATTCCATTGTCCGGCTCGGCGCTCTACTCACATTCTGGGCCCTTCGATGGCAAGAATTTCAAGGGCAGAATCGCTTTCAGCTCTGACGGCAATTACAACGATGAAGACGACTGGGGGGCTTTTCCTGTTGCCGCCGCGATGCTGGATGCAGTTGGAGTGACAGACAAGCTTGTACATGTTGACTACTGCAATATACTCCTGGAAAATGATCCGAGGTTCGGCAAAGAAATGGCCGAGAGTGTTCTTGGCTCTGCAAAGAGATATAACATTCCTCGTTCGATCCTCTTTGACTGCCAGAAGGATCTGGACGGCGCCGTTGAGAGTATTAAGAATGCCATCAACGCCTCGTCGGCGGACAATCCGCTGTATTATGTTTTGGCCGGTCCGATGGAAGTGCCCTATCTTGGCATAATGAAGTCCAAGGCGGCCAAGCGAAAATACGTCTACTGCATTTCCCATAACTCGTGGAATGACGGCTACACGCGCAACGACCAGAATCTGCACAACCACAACAAGCGTGACGTCATACCATCCGGGATCAATTGGATCCAGGTCAAGGACGGCAATCGAAACCTCGCGCACCCAGGCGGTGTCGGCAAGAAGTCAACCCCTGAGCAGTGGCGTTTGTACCAGTGGATGAGGGATTCTAGCGATTCCCGGCTTGGATGGATATTCACCCGATTGGAGGCGGAACTGCGAGCCGATATTTCCGACTCGACCATTACATATTTTCTTCTGACGGGCGATGAAGACGCCAATCTGACTAAACTGAAGAGTCTGCTCGATGACAAGAAGATCCCAACGCCGATGGATCCGAGGGATTACGTAAGATTCGAGGCCGAGAACTTCCTCGCACTGGAGAATTTTGAGGTCGAGCACCGCAACGATCGGCGAGCATCCCAGAGGCTCAGCGTCAGACTCACGAGCAACGGGCGAGGGCGCATACGTACGCCATTCAATCAGCCGTACCAGGCCGACAGCGGCCGCTACGACGTCAACGTTCGATATTTCGATGCGAAACAGGGCCGCTGCCGCCTGTGGCTGCTGGTCAATGGTTCCAGGCAGGGTGATACCTGGAGCGCATCAAAGAACAACGACGAGTGGACCACGCAAACGATTCCAGATGTAACGGTTAAGAGTGGTGACAGAATAGTCGTGGCAGCCCGAAGCAGGGACGGTGGGTACACGAAACTCGACTATGTGCAGTTCAATCGCAAGGACGCGGCCCCGGATTCGGCCGCAGGAACTCTGGATGATCCAGCAGCCCTGCCCGGGCAGGTGATCGTCGCCGGCTCCAATCCGGGATATCTCAAGTACAACGGCGGCGGCCCCGTTTTTCTCTGTGGCCCGGATAATCCGGAGGATTTCCTGTTCCGGGGCACATTGAATCCCGACGGCACGCGCTCCGGCGGCGGCCAGCAAGAGGCTATCGAGCGCATGGCCCGCGCCGGCGTCAACGCCTTTCACTGCCAGATGACCCGCATGAGAAGGTGCAACTACAAGGACGAAGGGGACGACACGCATACGCCGTTCGTCGACCATGATCCGTCGAAGGGGCTGGACGCTGATATCCTCACTCAATGGGACGGCTGGCTTGATCTGCTCGATGAAGACGGGATTATCGTGCACCTTGAATTCTACAACGACGCAACTGATGTGGAAATGATGGGGTGGAAGCTGGATTCTAAGGGCAATCTGCCCCCCGATGAAAGGCGATGGATTGAAGGCATCGTGAAGAACTTCAAGCATCACAAGAATATCATGTGGGGCATTGAGGAAAGCTGCAACAAACTGCCCGCCGCCCGCACGCCTCATTTCAAGAAGATCGGCGAGCTGATTGCCAAGACAGACAATCACAACCACCCGATCGTGCAGAGTTTCGTAGTGACAAATGATCCGGAAGGAGATTTTCCCGAAGGGGGGATCACTTCCGACGAGTACATCGGCGATCCCTACATTCGTGTCGTCACCTGGCTCCACGTAGTGCCCCACAAAGACGATTTTGAGAAGCAGCACCAGGAATACCTCTCTTTCTACAAACGCGATGCAGACAAGTTTGTGGTAATGAAGAATGAAACGTACCATCATCCTCGTCGCGGGCGTTCGAGTCGAGTCTATATGTGGTCGTGCGCCATGACGGGCATGCACTGTCTGGAGGCCTACCATCACGCCGGAGATCCGAAGCATGAGAAGACACTTGCCGATGACGGCCGCATCAATCGCTTCATGGAACAGACGGACTTGCACAAGATGAAACCGCGTGACGACCTTGCCGCCGGTTCGACAAAGTGGGTGCTCGCCAATCCGCCCAGCTCATATATTGCGTATTCCTACGAGTGCTCAGGTCCGATGGGCATCAAGGGCGTCACTGGCGGCAAGTACGATCTTATGTGGTTCGATACGGTTGACGGCGATACGGTGACCCAGGCAGGCGTCTCAGTCTCGTCGGGCAATGTCACCTGGAGCAAGCCGGATTCGATTGGAACTGAAGTGGCGCTCTATGTCAAGCGCCAGGGCTCTTGATCCCCAATTGTTGTACGACTGAAAAAGCAGCATATTCCGAGGTCGCCGAATGAGCGAATTAGTGTTTTTCGCAGAAACATCTACCACATTCTCGGAGATCCTTTCGACACGATTGCGTATGTTCCGCTATCCGGGCTTGGCCAATGAGTCTTTCCGGGAGATCCTGGTCGCGTAGTACGACGATGATATCATAGAGTGCTTGGAACGTCATGTTTTTTGATCTTTACAAAAGGACATTTCATTCTCTTGCCCTTCGGAAGCCATGGGCAAGGGAACGAAATAGGGCATCACTAGCGATTTACCGTAGCATCGAGTGAAGGATCTTCAAAGGCCATGCCACCAAGCCCGTTCGGCTTCGCTCAGGGCAGGCTCTGCGACTGGCCTGGCCTTTGTTACCCGGAGGCGATGCGGTTCAGTAGGCATGGCTTCGATCAATGCGAAGCAGTATAATTGGTGACGCTTCTTTGGTTGTGGCCAAAGGCCGCGCTAAGAGAGATATCTCGAAAAAAGATGGCGGCGGCCTGTAAGAACGGGGAATAATGAGGCCGAAGAATAGCCAACGTGTTTGTTAGGCAAAGTCACCGACTTCTGTCTACTGCCCGCAGCCAGTAATTGGTGGCTGGCCCTGGTTTTTCTGGTTTTTCCTCCTGGTTTTCCTAAAGCTGCTTAAGGATGTCGCACCGTTTTGAAGCATGTTCTTCATTACTTATGAGGCCCTTTTCCCGCAACGAATCGAGTTCTCGCAGTCGTTCCTCCAACGATTGGGGTGCTACCACATCTCTCCGGGACGAGGTACTCTTGAGAGATTTGAGCCTGTTAATTGGTTCGAAAGCTTTGATCATCGCAATGAATGCCACAAGTGGAATAGCCAGCGTAGCGATCATCTTCATGCCCAAACCGAGTGCTACTCTGACATAGATGTTCCACCCGAGCAAAATTGCGCTAACGATTGTTGCTATGGTGAGACATATTCTACTTTTGGACAAGATGCCAATTCCTAAACCTATCATGAGTAATCCCCCTCCGATGCCCATGACATAGGTCCCGGCACCGGGTACCATTTCTGGGTCAATGTTGCGCGCGAGAACACCAAGCAGAAACACGGCTATGAGGATCAGAATCCCCAAGAAGATTGCGCCAACACCTGCCCCAGTTACGGTTTTCCTGTCTCTTTTCGTCTGTTCATCCACGCGAATTCCCGTTACCGTTTCACGTTCCTTACCTTGGAGCACCTGTTGATCTGGACATCAGGCCCCGTTCACTCACAGATTGGCAAGGATACCATAAGGAACGGATTGTGTTAGCAGTTTTGCCTCTTCTCTGGAATTGACCTTTATGACCCATCGTGCGAGGATACGGTAATTGCGTCAGACAAACCGCCTTTGCCCCATATCCCCCATAGGTGTTAAGCTAAGCTGACGTTTTTTTGGCCGATTGGTTTGCTATCGG
>CAZLTY010000217.1:0-7124 GCA_964562575.1 uncultured Pirellulales bacterium | reverse complement strand
TTCGCCTGGTGACGATAGGAAGCTCCGTGTCTCTGCCTCGCGGAATACTGTCACTGACCTCAATAGCTATCTGGAGCATAATATCATTATTTTCTCCAATGTGCGGCGTGATAGTGAGCGTCGTGCCGGACTCAATCGTCTCCAACTGTGAACTCTGAAAGCTGAACTGGCTCTGGTTCGCGTTGTCTGCTGTCAGGAAGAAGTACTCTTCGTTGATAACCCTCATTTGCGCCCGCTTACCATCCTGTGCCATAACCTGAGGCTTGGATAGTATCGTTGCCTCGCCGTTGACGGTGAGAAGGTTAAGGGCCAGTTGCAGCGAATTGGTAAACGTCAGATCGGGGCTATAGCCCATCTGAATACCCCACGGCGTCTCGCCGCCGAAATCGTTGAGAGGATCGCCGTGACCGTAATTGTCGCCGCTGAACGCTCCGATCTGCATCGTGGGCCAACCCCACTCAATACCCAGATTCAACAGGTCCGTGCGCGTCATCGCGACGATACGCGCCTTGAGCAGGACCTGGTCGGGTACCTTGTCGATCAGTTTGAGATCCGCGATGATACGTTCGGCGAGGGCCGGTGGCGCCGTCACCAGCACCGTATAGGTCTGGGACCGGACAGTTGTGGAAACGGTTGTTCCGCCCACGTCCTCTATTTCGCCGGGCACGAGGATAGGGATCTCGGCCTGGACATAGGTCCTGAAAGCTCTCGAAAGAAGGTTCACCGCCGCCTCGGCGGTTATATAGTTCAATCTCACGCGATGTGTTTCGGCGACTATCGGGAACTTGGGGTCTGTGATCGCGGCCGAAGTAACGAGGTAGAAGTTCGGCGTCTTCTTCCAGACAAACGGAGTGGCTGCCAGGACCGTATCGAGTACCTGATCGAGCGGCGCGTTGACAGGGGCGTAGGTTACAATACTACCCCCGACGGTCTCATCGGGAATAATGGGAATGCCCGCCTGCTCGGCAATGGCCGGCAGCACGTCCAAGACAAGGTCGCTCTCGAACCATACATTGGTTATGAGCACAGTCCCGGGCTCTTGTGGTCCAGCCCCCTGGACCCTGAGTCGTTCTATTTCCTTTCGCAGATCTTCCATCTGCTTCTCCATAGCCGTCTGAGGCTGAACAACATCGGCCGGGGGTGTGCCTGGAGGTACAACCGTCGCCGGAGGTGTCCCCGGAGGTACAACAGTCGCCGGAGGCGTCCCCGGAGGTACAACAGTTGCCGGAGGCGTCCCTGGAGGTACAACAGTTGCCGGAGGCCTCACCGGAGGCACGACGGACGCTGGAGGCGCTTGCGGCACTACTGGCTGGCCGTCCACCACGTTAGTCGTGACGTTAATCAAGGACTGGCTGGGTGGATTGAACCTGATGCCCGCCTTCGTGGGCGCTATTTCGCCGGTCCAGCCGTAAGGCAGCTTGAGACTATACTTGCCCTTTAGGTCGGTGGTGGCCGTGATCGGCGAGCCGCTGCCGTCACTTGCCGTAATCAGCACACCGTCGATCGGTACGCCGCCGAGCTCGACCGCGCCGGAGACATCGAATGTCTTGATAATCGCGGTGAAAGCCTGGTTCAACAGATCCGCTGATACGCGACTATGAGGTTTGTTAGTGGGTCTGAATGTATAACCTTCCTTCACGGGGGTCAACGTGCCGCCCCAGCCGTGATCTACGGACAACTCAAAATCACCGGCGGCGCCGGTAACAGTCTGGCCGCCGTTGTGGTCGGCTACAATAGCCACATCGGCCACCGGTCGTCCTCTGGCGTCCCTCATCGTACCGGAGATCTTCCGTTGCAACAGCGTCGGCAGGAAGTCCTGTCCGGACTGAGATGCCAGAACATTGTTGAACTGTATGCTTGATGGCATGAACTCGTAGCCATCTTTCGACGGGGTAATCGTACCGGTCCAGTCGTAATCTACGGTGGCCGTGTAAGCACCGGTTTGACCGGTAACAACAGGCCTGGCGCCCGGCACCACCTTGATCGACGCCCCCGCTATCTGGACAGTACCGCTAATGGTAAAGGTCATCCGCTCGCCACGGAAGGGCTGATCCAGCGTGTTTGCAGTGATGGCCGAATATGTCTTGCTCTGGGGTGTGAACTTGTAACCTTCTTTCATTGGTGTGACCGTACCGGTGAAACCGTAGTCGACAGTGACACGATAACTTCCGTCTGGGTCTGTAACGGGATTGTCCGGAAGGCCGTTCATTTCCACGCCCGGCAATCTGGTCGTGCCGGAGATAGTCAGCTTGATTGTTTCTGCGCTGAAACTCTGTGTCCGATCACTATTAACCTTGGCGAGCATCCAACTGGCCGGGTCGAATTTCCAGCCTTCCATGTAGGGCGTGACCGTGCCGGTGAAGCCGTGCTTGACGTTGGCGGCAAAATAGCCGTTTCCGTCGGTAAAAGTGGCCGGCAGGCCCTTCATTTCCACGCCCGCCATGCCGGCGGTACCGGAGAGGACATACGTCAAGGCTGTCGCTGCAAAATTCTGATTAGTCTGATCGATGATAATATTGGTGTATGGCAGACTGGCTGGCTCAAATTCGTACCCTTCTTTTTCCGGAGTAATCATACCGGTCCAGTCATAGTCGACTTTGACGCTGAAAGAGCCGTTGCTGGCCGTGACGGGATTGCCCGGCAAACCTTTCATGGTCACACCCGCTTCCTGGACCGACCCTGTGATTAACAGTTTGACCGTTGCGGCTGTGTAGTTCTCGTTGGTCTTGCTGGCCTTAATAGGGGGATATCCCTTGTTAGAAGGTGTAAACGTAAAGCCTTCCTTCGTCGGCCTAATCATCTCGGCCCAACCGTATGGGACGCTAACGCTGTAAGAACCGTCGGGACCGGTGATAGGATTGCCCGGCAGACCCACTAATTCGACGTCTTCGGCACCAGTCACTTTGCCGGAAATAGTGAACGTTATCGGCGTCGGTACATAGTCCTCAGCAGCCATATCCGCAGTGACTCTCTGATATGGCTTGCTGGCAGGCTCAAACGTGTAGCCTTCCTTCGCAGGCTTGACGGTGCCTGCCCAGCCATACTTCACCGTCGCGTTGTAGTAGCCGTTCTGATCGGTCACGACAGTCTGGCCGCCTTCGCCCGGCAGCCCCGCCATCGTCACGCCGGCGACGCCGGTGGAGCCGGAGATGGTATAAGTTATCGCCTCTCCACCAAACTGACCGTTGACGTCCAAAGTGCAGACCAGAACGATGAAGATGACCGCACCGCCCGATAAGATTCTACGGATTCTTTTCCTCACCATGAGCCAATGTCCCTTTCTGTAGCCATTCTATGGCAGGTCACAACTCCCTGCTTTGTATCGGCAATTTAACCTCTCTTATTACCAAAAATCGTCTTTTCAGGCGATTTGCTCCACTTCACCTCGAGTGTCTCCGGGAGATCCTCCTGGGTCCCGGTGACTCTGACGACCCTGCGGTCTCCCTCGATGGTGATCTCTATAGATACCTGTTCCTTCGCCCACTGGCCGGGAGCATATTCCAGGGCCACCGAGAGACGGTAGCTTCCTGCCTCCAAGGTCGCAAAGCTGAGACTGCCGGAGAACTGCCTCTGCTCGAACGGCAGCATTGCGCCTCTGACAACACTCTCAAGCTTGGTGCTTGCTCTGGGTACTCGTACTCCGTTTGTAATTGGATCAGCGGGAGATATGACTGCGGCTTTGCAGTTCTTAGCATCGAAGTGAATGATTCCGTTATTCTCGAACGCCGCGACAATCTGATACGTCGATCCACTGACGGCATGAGGGGTCATCTTTACTACTCGGGCCGATGCTGCGCCCTTGGTTTTCGTGTTTCGAACACAGATCTTTGCGGTTGTTACACCGGCGCGCTGACCGTCAGGATAGAAAGCCCAGAAGTCCAGATTCGAGTAATAGCAGGGAAGCGTCGATGCCGAGCTGGGCATCGTCGTAGTGATACGCACATTCTGCACGTCGCCCTCACCGCTGAGAGTGAACCGCTCGGGCACGATCTTTACCCACGGCGTGCAGTCCATGTCCGCGCCTCTGGTAGTGCCCATGATTTTACCCCCGAGATCGGCCGGAAACGCCAAAGCCGCCTGGATATTGACCGTCTCGTCCGAACCGTTAACGACTTTCAGCATCGTCGCCCGTGTGGCCCCCGGCATGCTCTCTACCGTGACGTCGCTCGGAAACAGGTCAAGCGGCGTGTCGGCCGCCACCGTGGTGACCGATGGGTTACCGGCAAAGTCAATTATCTTCTCTACTCTTCGCGTGCGAACGCCGTCGACATACAACACTCCGGCCACTTTGTATCTCCCCGGCGGAAGATCTTTCTTGAGATCGGTCTCTATATCGATTTTGACCCCGGGAATGATGCCGACATCGGAGCTTTTGTCCTGGAAGGCCGTCGTTGTAATCACTCGCCAGTGCCCTCCCGACCAAGACCAGATTCTCGCGACCGGCCTGCATCGGGGAAACGTCCCGCCGTTGTTCTCAACGCTCATTGTAAGCAGGGTTGTTGAAGGCCTGTAAGAGTTGGCTTGGCTGAACTCCATCGTGAGGTCGGTGGCCTGTACCCTGTTCCGCATCGGACGGCCCTGTATCTCCAGGAGAACCGGAATCATGAATTGCAGTTGAAAACCGACTTGCGTTGTCGCATCGGGCCTGGGCCGTATGGCGGCGAGAATCCCCGCACACGAAAATCCGCGGCTGCCTGGCGGCACCCTCAAGCTTACCTCCACGGGAACGTTCTGGTGCGGGCCGACCGTAACAGTGGAAGGATTAAGACTCAGTCCATCTCTTAAGGAAGACAGTGTCGATGTATCGAAGCCGGAATTCGGTTCGATAATTCGCCAGCCTGCAGTTTCTTCATCCTGTGTCAGGTCGACCAGGCTCAAATCTATTGTGTGCGATTCGTTGGGGTCGAGGCTTTGGATCGTAAGAACGGATATTACTCGCTTGCCCGGGCGCAGTTGAAGGTCAAATTTCATCGGCGTAACATTGAACTGGCCGAGTGCAGGCCCGGCTGACGCAAGCAAGACCACGGCAAGCGCGACAATGCAAACCAATCCGGCCTTGCCGCTGTGGCGTCTGTTCGCCCCCCAGCCGTCCAGAAGCGAATCCATTCTATTGTTTCTGTACCCCATTTTTGTGCCTCCCAACAAGAAAAACCAAAATATCACGTTCTTAAGGGTGCTATCTTCTTTAAGGTTTCTTGACCTCTACTCCAAAACTCCTGATTGATGCGCCCGAAACCGCTGTGCAAGCCCGCCACTTCCCATTGTAGTTTCCGGCTTATTCCCTTCTCTTGTGCCTGATTTCCTCAATTTTGCCGCACCGCCTCAGCTCTTACCTCTTCGGCAAATTCATGCCTTTACTTTCTGCAAATCCTCACCAAAGCGGCCTCTCGGCAATTCCGCCCACATCCGCTGTCTTCTACGTCTCTGTCTCCGATGAAGCCATTCCCCCGTGCTTACGTGTGCCTGTTAAAGTATGTTACCAATTCTATCATTTTCACTTTCCAATGTCAAGTATATTTTGCCCAGGCTACCCACTTTCTCGCCTTAAAGTAGCGACGCTTTCGTGTCGAAACGACCTATCAGCATCATATGGGGACATAATCTCTGTATTCTACGGTCCTGCGGGCGCCCCGGGCGCACTTTAGGCAACAGCGCCAGCACAGTCAAGAGGTCCGTTTTTCCTCATCGTCGAGACTGCTCGTATTCTTTGCCGAGCGGGCGCGGGATTCAGGGAGCCATTCTGGAGCCTCAAACAGGAATCACCGGCCGCGACAGGCTCAACCGGCCCTTGAAAGGGCGGCTGAGGCTAAGGCACTCGAACAAGACCAGGATCTACTGCTGCCGGCTGCAAAGCCCGAGGCCAGCGTTGTCGGGGAAAAAGGTCCTCAACGTGCTTGAAGCACGCTTCCGGGCCTTTTCCGCCTGCCGCCTTGGCCTCGGGCTTTTCGCTCGACCTCGTAACGAACCTGGTCTTGTTAGAGTGCCTAAATCTTGCTTGTCAAAGAGCAAAAACAAAGGGAGGGATGAAATTAATCCATCCCTCCCTAATTTACTTCACTTACTCTTCTCTGCGAGAGAGTGCGCGATTAAACGTTGGGCTTGACTGTAAGCTTTATCGTACCAACTCTAACCTGCTTGCCTACCTCTCCAGCGTTCCAGAGTTGTGTCTTCCAAGCCTTGACACAAACCGAAACTGTGCTCCAGCCAGAAGAAGGCCCGACGACGTCGGGGGTGACGGAAGACGACCAATCTTTGATGATCGAGCCGATCTTTACCTTAGCGGTACCCAGCTTGACTTCAAAGTTGGCTCTGATCTTCACATTTTCGCAGTCATAGTAGCAGGGCCAGTCGCCAGATCCCTTACCCACTACCGGATCGGTACAATCGACCTGTACCAGCTTGATCTTTCTCTCGTTGCATTTCTCGACCTGAACGTAGTAACCAACGGCCATGTACACAGGAATCTCACAGATAGTAAGCGCCTTGTACTCAAACGGCCAGCCAATAGTCATGTCGACGTTGTTGACCTTTATGGCCGGGCTGTTGCCTCCGCCAGTATGCGGATCCGGGCCCAAAGCGTGCGCCGAAGTTGCGAGAAAAGCTACAACTGCAATCACAATCAAAGTTCTTTTTAACATTTCATTTCCCTCTTCAACGTACCTGCTCCACGATCATCTGCGGAGCTTATCAAAGTTATTTTACACCCAGACCCGACAAAGGTCTGAGCCACAATCAGCGGAGTAAGAATCTAATTCACCGACTCCGGCGAGCGTATCCGCTCTGCTGCCGAGCCGGGGCCTTCTGAGGTTAGCAATATCAGATCTGCGATTGGCGATCGTCTATCTTCAATCGCTATAGCACCTCGATAGCAGGCCGGCTTCTTTCGACGCCTCGCAAGCATCCTTGTCGCTCACGACTTGCCGGTTTTCACCACCTCAAACACCTCCTTTCTCCCGCGTCCTTTTTCAAGAGAGGCGGGCCATAGATTTGGATAAAAAGCGTCTATCCACAAATCCTGGGCACATATAATAATGACAAGTGATATAGATCTGATACTTTCATTTTCAGCATTTCTCTCAAAAACTAAACAGGCGGCATCACGGTAACCATAAACGTGCCCCTGT
>CAZLTY010000216.1:0-7182 GCA_964562575.1 uncultured Pirellulales bacterium | reverse complement strand
GTCATTGTAATTCATGAAGTTACATCGCGCCAGTATATATTTTCGCACACATCATCTTTTTTCGCAGCCACTTCGGCAACATTGTGGCATGACAGTCCACAAAACTTGGAGATGGTGCGTGGTCGAACGTACATTCTTGCTTCAGGAGATTTCCTGACAGAACTGACGCCACCAACAGACGTCCCACATGCTACCTGCACGTAAAGGATTTGTCTCCAACGTTTTACCCCCTTATAAGTTCTTGCTTGATAGTTAGGGCATCTTACAAAACTGTGCTGAAATGGGCCCATTCTATCCGGGCTGTCTTTGAAGTGTAGCTTTGGGCAGAGCTTCTTGGTGTATTGTTTAGAAGTCATGTGCGCTGCAAAGGCACTTCAGGCGCATCAGGCAAGTGCCTGCAGTACTCTTTCGCGCGTCATCGGAATCTGGGTCAGCCTGACGCCGATTGCATCGTAGACGGCATTTACAAGAACGCCACCCATGCAGATGATGGCAGGTTCGCCCGCTCCCCTGGAGGGCTGGTCATCCGCCTCTATCAGCACCGTCTCGATCTCGGGCACCCAGGAGAAGCGAGGCAACTCATATGAGCCGAAGCCCAGATCGTGGACCACACCGCCGTTGAAGTGGACTTCCTCGGTCAGTGCGTAGCCCAATCCCATGGTGATACAACCTTCAGTCTGCAGCGCGACGCCTTCGGGATTGATGACAAGGCCGAGATCCTGCGCGCAGACTACACGCTTGACCTGTATGGCTCCGGTGCTCTCGTCCACTTTGACCTCAGCGAAGAGAACGACGGGTACACCTACGTCGTAGCCACAGGCTACCCCGTAGCCGCGTCCGCTGGGGCCTTCGGCAGGCGTCCAGCCGAATTTATCCGCCCCGGCATTGAGGACTGCATGGAACTTCTCGTCTTTGATATTCCTCAGGCGAAAATCCAGCGGGTCGATTCCCGCACGGGCGGCCATCAGGTCGATGTGCGATTCTCGCGCAAAGCTGTTGGTGTTGTTGTCGGGCCCGCGCCATGCGCCGGTTTGCAAAAGATGCGGCTGCTCACCATTTCCCAGTCGGCTGTAGCGGGTAATGCGATAATTTGGAATGTCGTAGAACAATTGGGCGCCGCGCCCACCCATCCCGTGGATGGCGTAATCCCACTTGACGATTCTGCCCGAAGCGTCGACACTGGACTTTATATTGATCGCGGCCGCGGGTCGGAATGTATCATAGAAGAACTCATCGGCGCGAGTCCAGACCAGCATTACGGGTTTGCCAGCTTTGCTGGCCAACTTTGCCGCCTGGATGGCCTGGCCGTTGTCAATCTTTCCTCCGAACCCGCCTCCCACGAAGGGAACAATCACGCGGACCTTCCCGGTGGGCATGCCCAACTCGCGAGCTATCTCCGATGCATGAAGGTACGGTGTCTGGGACGAGGTCCATACGGTGAGATTGTCACCTTCAAACTGTGCCAAAGCAGTGTGGGTCTCCATCGCCGCATGGGCAACATAACCGTTCAAATAAGTCTGCTCAATCACCTCCAGAGGGGCTCTGCCACCTGGTTGGACATTACCGGCCCTGCCGTCCACATTACCCTGGCCGGCATTATTCATGAAGTAATCGAATATGGTCTCGTCGTCAAAACGCGGTTCAGGGATATCGTAATCGGCCTTGAGCTTCGACAGAGCGTTCTCCGCCTGGTCGGGATACTCGTGCAATACGGCCACCAGTTCACCGTCTCGGATTACCTGGTATCCAGCCATGATGTCCACTGCAGCCGAATCAAGGCTCGTGAGCCTGGCGCCGTGCGACGGAGGCCGCAGGACCCTTGCGTGCACCATGCCGGGAACTCGGAAGTCACCGGCATACATGGCCTGGCCCGTCACTTTGGCCACGGCGTCAAGGCGATTGACAGGTTTGCCTATCAGATTGTATTCGCCGACAGTCTTGATCCTGGCTGCGGTCTGCAGGCGCCTCTCGATTGTCATGCCTTCGGTCAGTTCGGCGTATGTAACTTTGCGAGACTCTTGATTCTTGTCAAACACAACGCCGTCTCTGACGGCCAGTTGGTCCTTGGGCACGTTGAGCCGCAGGGAGGCCAGGTCGATCAGGACGGCGCGGGCCTCGGCCGCGGCAGCCCTGAGAATAGGTCCGAACGTCGGCGTTGTCGTCGAGCCCCATGTGGCACCGTCGTTCGGGCAGCGACCGGTGTCCGACATGACCATCTCAACCGATTCCAGAGACACGTCAAGCTCGTCGGCCAGCGATTGGGCCAGGGAAGTCATGACGCCCTGCCCCTGCTCGACCCTGCTCGTATAACACGTGACTCTACCGTCTTCACCTATATGAAGATGCGCGTTAAAAGCGGGTTCTCCACCTCTGCTGCCCCGTGCGCGCGGCACGTCACCGACGGTGAACAGGATTACGATTCCACTGCCCAGACCCCGCAGGAACCCTCGGCGGCTGACAGAATAGGGATTCTTGTCACGGCCGCTCTCGGCGACCTGCAATTTGTCATCGTTCATATCGAACCCTCTCTTGGCTGATTCCAGACTAGAGGTCAACAACCCGGGATTTCCTACTTAACTTCTATTATCGGTGCTGCTGCACACCACACTGTCAATAATACCACAACAGGGGGCTCGATTTCAACACGTTTGGCCATCAACCGGGCCAAGACACGTTCCAGAAAGGCCCAAGGCACGCCAATTCGCTGAAAATCCAACATTTTGGCACTTGTGCGACGCACCTCGACCAGCGATTTCCTATTACCTGTCCAACCTTGCGGCAGTCCGGACGCTCAGAGCACTCAGGCTTTCCCGATTAGCAATCTTGACAGGATTGCCGTTTCCTGGCCTTTCCAGCGCTATCTCTCGTTCTTATCACGTTCGATCCCTTCCCACCGGTCCCATCGTTCGTTGGGATTTCCGTAAATCCGTCGATCATCTTCCATCTGTCGCTCCATCCACAGGGACTCCGACCGGTCACAACAGGGCGAACATCCTGTCATCAGCATCACTAGACAGAGGATTATGATAGTCGAGATCTTCATAACACCTTTTTCATAACATCTGGTACTTGGGATTTCAAGTTCTTACCGAAGGAAATGCTATACCCTTCAGGGTAGTAAATTCCCGCGAGCAAAACCATAACCTTCTATTGTAAGGCCGCTTACCCGCGCAAGAACGGGAACTTCCAATCGGGAGCAGTATAATCCTGGATTTCCCAAGTGGTGGGTGACAAAGATCGAGGAGTTGAAATCGAACCACATATCGTGCTACACTATAAGGTACGTAGCGTGCAGGAGCAGTGTTTATGGACTTGTACGGGATATGGTGGACAAAACTTGTCACACTTGATTCTAACAGTGATAGTATGATCTACAGTGAATACGGCAGAACTGGGGCTCAAGTCAGTGCGGTCGGTTTCGGCGGAATGCGATTCGATCAATCGAAGTCGAACGAAGAGAATGCCCAACTCCTGCTCTACGCCCAGAGCAAGGGCATCAATTATTTCGACACCGCGCCGGGATATTGCGGTGACACAAGCGAGGACATCTTTGGCATCGCATTAAAACAGATGGCCGATACCCGGGATAGCTATTGTGTCTCCACAAAAGGTATGCCGACCTCAATTAATACGGCTGACAAGGCACGCAGGGCAGTTGAGAAGTCGATCAGGCGTCTGAATGTGGACAAGATCGATTTCTATCACGTCTGGTGTATCCGCAGGGTGGATCAATATGAACTGGCGATGAAGAAAGGTGGCCAGTACGAGGGACTCTTGAAGTGCAGGGACGAAGGTCTTCTCGACAATATAGTCATCTCCACGCATCTGCCGGGACCGCAGATTGAGAACATACTCCGCAGGAAGGAATTTGAAGGTGTCTTGCTTGGTGTCAATATCCTCAACTTCCCATACCGCTGGCAGGGCGTCCAGGCAGCTCACGAACTCGGCCTTGGTGTCGTGGCTATGAATCCGCTCTCCGGGGGGCTGATCCCGAAACATCAGAAACAGTTGGCCTTCCTTTCTCACGGGGGCCAAACGCCTGCGGAGGCGGCACTTCGATTCTGTGTGAGCTGCGATCAGATAACCGTAACACTGGTAGGCTTCACATCAAAGGAACACATAGACGCAGCCTGCCGGGTTGCCGAGGCTGCAAAGCCGTATACTGACGAAGACATCGACCGCGTTCGGGCGCACGTTTCCGAGAACATGAACTCCTTGTGCACCGGCTGTGGCTACTGCATGCAGTCTTGTCCCGAAAACGTTCCGATAGCAAACTACATGCAGGTATACAACGAAAAGCCACTCTTAAAGAGAACCGACAGAGAGATGCGGGAAAAGATCGCAGACAATCACATATGGGGGCTGCTCATGGATCGCGCGGCCGACGCCGGTGATTGCGTCGAGTGTGCTGCCTGCGAAGAGGCGTGCACTCAGCATCTGGACATAATAGAGAGACTGAAAGAGATTGCCGGCTGGGAAAAGAAACTCCATAGTAGATCGGCTGGATTCCTTCGCTTTGCGAAGAAGGCCAAAGGTGAGCTTAAGGGTCTTTGCAGACTCACGTAACTGAATACGTCGGATTTTTCGAATGACAGGAGAGCGAGAATGAAGCGAAAGCATATTGCCATTTGTGTGGTTTGTGTCATTGTCTTATGCGGCATCCTCGTTGCCCACAAGGCCTGGAATGCAATTCATGGCGAACAGGATATCGTTGGACCGGTTGGTGCTATCCCCGGGCCGACTGCTGTTCTTTCGCCTCCTACACAGGGGCCGGCGGATTGGCCATGCTGGCGCGGGCTCGGCGGCGACGGCAGGAGCACTGTTACCGGGATCAGGAAAGACTTCTCAGGCCTCAAGAAGCTCTGGGAAGTAGATTATCTCTGCCAGGGCAGGCAGTCCGCTACCTGGTCTGCGCCTGCGGTTCGGGGCAACAGACTGATCGTGCCCGGAAGGAGCAGCAATGAAGATTTGATCTTCTGCCTGGATCCGAACAACGGCGAACTCCTCTGGCTGGGGTCCTATAGAGCCAGGGCTGGCAGGAGTCATGGACCAGGCCCAAGGGCCACACCTTATATCGACGACGACCGGGTCTATACATTCGGACGTAGCGGCGATCTGGCCTGCTGGAACCTGAATGACGGGAAACTGTTGTGGAAACGCAACGTCAATGATGCCGGCGGCGAGACCCCAAAGTGGGGACATTCGTCCTCGCCACTGGTCTGCGGTGACAAGGTATTCGTTCAAGGCGGCGGAAGCGCCCAGGCCCTCGCGTATGAGAATATGACCGGAGAGGTTGCGTGGAAGGCTCGCAAAGGTGACGCAGGCTACGCCGCCCCGGCGATTGTCAACATGGGCGATAAGGTTGGTCTGCTGATCTTCCACGGCACAGGGCTGGCGTGCCTCGATCCCGATGACGGCAACGAATTCTGGGCCGTTCCCTGGAAGACCAGCTATAATGTCAACGCAACAACACCCGTCTCAGACGATGGCATTGTATTGATCACGTCCAGTTACGGAACGGGCTGCCAGGCTCTCAAAGTGGGCGATGCCGGGGCCGACGTGCTCTGGAGGAGCAAGGTCATAGCGGCACACCACTCGGACCCGTTCATTATCGACGGTTTCATCTACGGCTATTCCGGTCCGAGCAATCAGAACACGGGGCATTTCAAGTGCGTCAAGCTCGATGACGGCACAGAGAAATGGAGCACCGGCAAGCTCGGCTGGGGTACAGCACTTTATGTGGACGGCCATCTCCTCTGCATGGACAATAAAGGCAGCCTGTTCCTGGTGAAACCCGACCCGGATGCCTTGCTGGTAGTGACGCAATTCAACAATGCCCTCGGGGACATAGACCATCCGGCCTGGACCATTCCCGTTGTGGCCAATGGCAGGCTATATCTGCGATACCTGCAACGCCTCATCTGCTACAGCCTTACGAGTGAATAGAATGGTACACAGTCATTGCTTTTTCGAGAGTCAATATGATGCCAACAAAGACCAGCGCTGAGATGCCTCCAGCAGCGCCGGATATTGCGGCAGCTAATGCGGCAATCATAAGAAGTGTAAGGTAAATTTCCACTAAGGCATCACCGAGCCCCAAGAAAGGATGGCCGGTGTAAAAATAGCCACCTCCGGGATAGATGATCGAAATCCTCTTGGTTTGCTCTTTGTTCTTAAACTCAAGTGAGCAGCTTGGGCAGGCATATTGACAGTCTTTGGAGCAAAATAACAGGGGCCCATGCCGAGTCAATCGGCATAGGCCCCGTGCAAATCATTAGTAGCCTTGTCGGCATTTCTGCCAACTAATTCAGACCTTCACTAGTTCAAGCCATCAGAATCTGCTGACTCGCAACTCAACTTCGGCGATCTGCATACTGTTGGCACTTGCAGCATCCCGGACAGTCGGGAACATAACCTGGTAGTACTTGTACGCCACGCCGTTATCAAATGTTATCGGTGTTGCATTCATCGTGAAACGCGGCCATTCTACTTCCTGGGCGAAATCGACAATATCGCCTGTGGCAATCAACTCATACGGCCCATCTATGCTGTCATTTGAACCCGAAATTTCAAATGAAGTGGGATCACGCTCTGGAGCGTCGTTGGCTGTGGTGAAAGTCAGTCCCGTAACAATGCTCGAACCAGAAGCCGGCTCAACCACAAAGCCAGTCGGCGAGACCTCACCCCTGAAGTGCAGAAACTTGGTCGACACATCGTCATCGACCGCTAACCAGGGAAACTCGCCATCAGGCCAACCGGCAACCGAACCTTCTCTTGGTTCATCCGGAACGCCTTTGACCACATCACCAAGCGCGGTGACATCAAGGCCAAGAACATCATCCATCGCACGAGCACCGGCAAGGTAACGAATCTCACCGGCAGACAAGGCTCTGTCATACATAAACACATCATCCAGGGCGCCAATCATTCTGCGACCGACCCAACCCTCAGTGCCATCACCACCCAGGTATATGTTGCTGTTCCACAGGGCGGGATCATGAGTAATCTCATTGACTGATCCCATCTCGCCATTGACGTAGAACGTTGCCTTATCGGGCTCGATCGTAACGGCGGCAAAGGTCCAGTCATCTTCCGCTATCATGTCTTCTCCGCGGAAGCTCCACGAGCCTGAATCATCATTCCAGTGATAGGCCAACTGATAACCGAGTACGTTGAAACCGG
>CAZLTY010000215.1:0-7223 GCA_964562575.1 uncultured Pirellulales bacterium | reverse complement strand
AAGACCATGTTCGGATCAACAAACCCGGCGCCGTCGGCCGGATCGGGATTGTATGCCGTCTTGGGCGGAACCGTGAAGCTCCACATGTCGCCTGTCCACGGACTGTTGGGCTCTGTGTCATTGACCTCGTCGACTCTCCAGTAATAGGTGGTGCCGGGAGCCAGACCGTCGGGATAAGGAAATCCGGGGAAGCCGACAATATACGACGTATCGGTCTGATTACCCCTGAACGCATCGGCCGTACTGTTGGTGACATCGTCGAGATTGTCACTCAGATAGAGATCGTGCGAAACGGCAAAATCGCCCGCTCGCCAGCTCATGCTCACCCACGTGGCCTCAAGGTATTCGCCGTCAGGGGGAGTAGGACCGGAGGCAAGCGGATATTCTGCTCCACCGCCGGACATGACACCGAGAAGCTCTGTTTCAGTCAGTGCCCGCTTGTAAATTCTGACATCGTCGATGAGACCGTCCCAGAAGCGGCCCGTGGCCCCGGAGTTCTCACCGATGTATACGGGCATGCTGCTGGCACTTATGTTACCAGTAGAGTCCGACGAAGCGTCCAGGTTGCCGTTAATGTACAGGAGTTTCTGTGCCCCGTTATACACTGCGGCGACATGAAACCAGTCGCCGGTGCTCACGTCCGTGGTTCCTGTAAGGTCCGTCGGGCTAAGACCGCTGCTTCCCCAGGCTATGTTGTTTGAGCTGCTGGACCTGTGCACCCTCCAGGAGCTGTCACTAGTGGTGATGATGGCCTGCCAAGTCTTGTCGAACACGTCGACCTTAATCCAGCACGCTATTGTGATGTTTACGGCAATTTCGTAGTCCGGGCTGGACCCGCAGTCCACGTAGTCGCCGCTGCCGTCAAATTCAAGTGCACCGCCCAGCTTGCCGGGGACCCACTGCGGGTCACCCATGATGGTGCCGTCGTGGCCGTTGCCACTTGCATCGAATGCGGTGGTCCCGGATGTTTCGTCGAACCTCCAGTGGGCAACAAGGTCCGGGTCGGCAGCTTCGGCCACACTTGCCAGACCCATGCCCAGCACGGCAACAAAAGAAATGACATATACCAATCTTCTACACATAATAGTCCTCCTTACAAGAGAGTTTGGAAAATCATGCTCCGGCAACACGCCAAAGCGGTCAATGATTCCATTTGCTTTGCTTCTGGTTCGGCCCGTGAGAATTCTTGCGGCTCGACGTTACCTCCTTCCTTCACAGGCCCGGAATGGGCGGTTGATCAAGAACGCTACTCCTACAAAACCTTTGCTGAAATGCAGGAATCCACGTTGCTATGCACAATACCCTTGCCAAAGAGCCCACCGCCTCATTTATTCGGCCTTTCCGCCAGGTTTGTTAACCTGTCAAAGACACAAAATATCACCCGCCCAAAGACCGATGATCCGTAGGCTCTACCTTGATTTATACCACAATAGCGGTCTTGCCGTCAAGAAAAATCTCCGGATCCTGTGTTGGCGGACCTTGTGCGATGAACTCCCCGCGTATATGCGAGAATTGCCAACATGGAGAACCTCTCCTTCAGACAAGATTACGGTGGTCGTGTGCCGGAATGGTGGGAAGAAACGGGCTCTTGACGTACGTGTTCGACTTTTTGGCGGCTCGGCCGGCACGGTATGCTGAATCTGCTGGAATTATCTTGGAATTGAGATGAGATTACGGTACTATTAGACGTGAAGTTTGCAGGGGTGGTTCAGTAAAGTATATGTGGGAAATCCCGGTCCAGGGCAGGCTGTGATGGCAAAGCGCAGAAAAAGAGGCAAACGCAAGACAAAGCATTCCAATCGTTCACAACCACCAGCTTCCACTGCTTCAAAGAGACCTATCTGGGCGCTCGCTCTGGCGGCAGTCGCGTGCGTCGGTATTGTGGGCTTGTTCTGGATGAAGTCATTGTCTGGCCCCCAAGAAGAGCTGTGGAGAGATGAGCCGCCATCACAGTATACCGAAGAGAACCTGGAGCAGGAGACGATGGCGGTCCTGAACCGCCTTGTTGAGGATTTCCCCGACAGCGCAGATCCGCTCGGCCTGATGGGAGATCTATACGTGGAGTTGGGCAAGACGGCCGAAGCGATGAAATGTTGGGAGAAGTGTACCGAGTTGCAGCCTCACCGGGCCAGCAGCTATGAGCGTATGGCCCATACGGCAGTGGAGAGGGGAGAGTTTGAGAGGGCCGTGAACATTGCACACAAAGCACTGAAAATAGACCCTGCAATGCCCGGCGTTCACAGTCAATTGGGACGGGCATTGAGAGGCCTGGCCAAACCCGCCGAGTCTCTCGCCGCACTCGAGAAAGCGGTCAAGATTTCCCCAAAATCGGTTGAAAACCATCACTTGCTGGGCCAGGCATACCAGCAGTTGCAGCAGTACGAACAGGCGAAACAGAGCTACATGACGGCTCTACAGATCAACCCCAACTACACAGAGGCATGCTATGGGATTGTCTCTGTGTCTGCGAGGCTGGGGCAGAAGGATGAGGCGGCCGGGTACCGCAAGAAGTTCCAGGAGATGAAGGCCCGCGACTTCCAGACATTGCCGGATGAGAGGGACTACGTTCTGCACCAAAGGTTTCTGGTCAAGTCTCGCCATCGCGCGTCGAAAACCCACACGAATGCCGGCATATTGTATTACGAGCGCGGCCGGCGGCAGACGGCCGAGAAACATTGGCTGCGGGCGGCAGAGCTTGATCCGGCTAACACGGGGTGCCGCGAGGAACTGATGACCCTCTATCAGCAGAACGGACGCAATGTAGAGGCACTCGGCGTGTGTGAGCAACTCATACAGATCGCACCCGGGAATCCTCAATATCATATGTGTGCCGGGACGTTGTTGACGCGCATGAATCGTATCGCCGACGCGCTGGCAGCGGTCAAGCGGGCAATCGAGCTTGAACCCAACAACGCAACCTTTCAGCAAATATACGACCAGATTCAAAAGAGAAGATAGTATGGCTAGTTTTGAAACAGGCTGGGCCAGCCGGCCCGTCTTGCGGTGGACAACCGCCGCTGCCTTGACATGTGTGGGCTTTCTCTGCTCAGCCGCAGCGCAGTGCCCTATTCAACTGAGCGACATCACAAAGGCCACCGGCATAACCTTCAAACACACCGATGGTAGCAGCGGCAAGTACTACATCATGGAAACAGTGAGTGCCGGCCTGGCGCTCTTTGACTATGACGGGGACCAAGATGTGGACATCTACTTCCTGAACGGCTCACCGCTGCCGGGCAAACAATCCAAGGTCCAGCCGCGCAATGCGCTCTATCGAAACGACGGTAAATGGAAATTCACCGATGTTACGGATGAGGCCGGCGTAGGTGACACGGGTTACGGGCTGGGAGTGGCCGTCGGCGATTACGACAATGACGGCGACCCGGATATCTATCTTAACAATTATGGGCCGAACGTCATGTACCGCAATAACGCCGATGGTACTTTTGTCGATGTGACGAAGCAGGCAGGCGTGGGCAACGGGCGCAAAGTGGGGGCCGGTGCGTGCTTCCTTGACATGGACGCCGACGGCGATCTGGATCTGTATGCGGCCAATTACCTTGCGTTCTCGAGTGATACGCATGCCAGAGTCCAGGCTTTGACGACGGAACTCATGTATGCCATTCCCCGGCACTACCGGCCGGTCGGCGATACCCTCTATCGCAACAACGGCGACGGTACGTTTGCGGATGTCAGCACCGACTCAGGAGTAGGCGCACACGCAGGATGGGGAATGGGAATGATCTGCTGCGACTATGACAACGACGGAGACAGCGACGTTTTTGTAGCCAACGACGTTTGGGCGAATTATCTCTTTGAGAATGACGGCAACGGCCACTTCGAAGAAGTCGGACTCCCTGCCGGTGTGGCGTATGACGCCGGCGGCCAAGCGCAGGCGGGCATGGGAGTAGACTGCGGCGATTACGACAACGATGGCTGGTTGGATTTCTACCTGACTAACTATCAGAGCGAACAGTCTGCGCTGTATAAGAACCTGGGCGATGCAATGTTTGAGGACGTGACGTTCGTGACCGGGGCCGGGGCCGGAACGCTCAACAACGTCACCTGGGGTAATGGCTTCGTGGATTTCGACAACGACGGGAAACGCGACATCTTTGTCGCCTGCGGTCACCTGCAGGACAATATCGAGCAGTATGATGACGCATCGACCTACCATCAGCGGAACATCCTCATGCTGAATACCGGCGACGGAAAGTTCGTCGACGTCTCGGACGAATGCGGGGACGCTTTGAAGGTGAACCTCAGCAGCCGCGGGGCGGCTTTCGACGACCTCGACAACGATGGCGACATCGATGTGGTCATCCTCAATTCGCGGCGGCAGCCCACCATCGGCCGCAACGACTCGGCCAACGAGAACCACTGGATTCAAATCTGTCTGCAGGCAGTCAAGACCAACCGTGACGGCGTGGGCGCGCGCGTCAAGGTGGTAGCGGGGGATTTGACACAGATTGACGAGGTACACAGCGGACGCGGATACCAGAGCCATTACGGAACGCGCCTGCATTTCGGGTTGGGCAAACGCGACCGTCTGGACCGGGTCGAAGTCCGCTGGATCGGCGGCGGTGTGGACGTCGTAAGAAACGTCGAGGTCGATCAAGTCCTGCGCATCACCGAGCAAGACGACCAGGCCCAATAATCATTAATCAATTGAAAAGGGGCCTATGCTGAGTGAATCAGCACAGGCCCCGAATAGGGCTACTCCCGTCGTGATTGCTGCGCAAGGCGCCTCCTACTGGCCGGCATTCCTCTGCCGATATAGCCTCAGATCGTCGAAGTACAATACGCCCGAACCGCCTGAGGGCGCCGCGCCACTATTGCTGCCCAGACCGATGGCGATCTTGTCAACGTTTGTCAGGTCAATACCCTGATCAGCGAATCTCTGCAAATCGATAACCCACTCGGTCCAAGTGTCGATGGTCGCTGCATCCGGATCATCATGGGCGATCACGGCAGATGTGCCTGTGGCATTAGATATAGCCGCATAGAGCGGCTCGGTCGCGTTGCTGAGAATACCGATATCCTCGTTTGTCCACTGTCCGGTCACATTTCCGGTGGTCGTGACATTCGAGAAGACTGCCTGAGCCGTTAAGCCGGCATCATGCGAAGTTACCGCAAGGCCGATGTAAACGGTCGAGGCCATCTGGATGTTGGTCGGATTCGTGCCCGCTACTGCAGCCCAGCTCGAACCGTCGGCCGAATGGGAAACCGTGAACATGCCCGAAATGCTGCGCTCGAGTTTCACCCAGTGCGGAGCCGTAATTCCGCCCTCGGCGGTGTTGAAGCTCGCGCCGCCGGTGTCGATGCGACCCTGTGAAGCGACTCCGTTGGCGGGGGTGACACATGCGAAAGCGTGCATCGAACCAGGCTCGAGAGTCTCACGGATCATCACGCCGGCCTTGGCCCAGTCGTGGGTATTCTCAATGCTCTCGACTCGGGCGACGATTGTCCCTGGGCCTGTCAGTGTCTTATAGGCAAAGTGGAACTCGTCGCGATAGTCGCCTGCTGTGCCGACATCCCAGATATCTGTGCCCGAGGCGGTCATCGTCAAGGTGCCGGCCGGGTCTTCGACAAAGCTGCCCACAGAACCCCGTAGACCCTGGAACCAGATCGACAATTCTCCGACGCCTTCGGCCGTCCAGTCACGATTGGCCGTCAGTGTCAGAGTCGCCTCTGAATTTGTCACACCGGCCCGGTTGTCGTAAGAGAGCGGCATAGACTGGGAACCGCCGTGGACAATCGTCTGCTCGGCGTAAGGTGGCAGTACATAGCCGACCTGTGAACCATTGGTGGCAACGCCAAAGCCATCGATCCAATTCTGCCAAATGGCCAGGCCGGCCGCGTCATCGTCGGTATAGTCTTCAAAATCTTCAAGGAGGAAGGAATTACCCGTCGTGAAGCTCCAGACATTGCCAATCCAGGGGCTGTCCGGATTAACGCTATTGACTTCATCGATCCGCCAGTAGTAAGTCGTTTCCAGCGTGAGTTTGCCGGTGTCATAACTCTCATCACCGAGTGCCCTGGTCCCTTGATGCTCGGGTGAGGCTTTGGTTGCATTCTCTACGGCCTCGGCGTCTTCGCCAAAGTATACGTCGTGCGAGGCGGCGAGATTTCCTGGACTCCAGCTAAGAATCGGCGTAGACCCCACGCCGACAGCGCCCTTGGCCGGATTCGGGTTTATGGCCGTGCCCTCGGTTGTGAAGCTCCAGACGTCGCCCTTATGCGTGGCGGGCGGATCGAACTCGTCAACACGCCAGTAGTAGGTCTTGGCTGCTTTAAGCGGGCCGGGATCATGGGTTGCGTTGCCCAGAGGAGCGCCTCCGGTGGCGTTGCTGACGGTGTCAAAGTCTTCACCGAAATAGAGGGTGTGCAGTTTCGCGCCAAAGCCCGGCGTCCAGCCAAGCCTCGCGTCCAGAGCCACAGCCTCGGCACCATCGGCCGGGACGGGTTCATAAGCGATCTTGGGCGGAACCGTGAAGCTCCAGACATCGCCTTTCCACGGACTGTCCGGGTTGGCATCGTTGACCTCATCTATCCGCCAGTAGTACGTCGTACCCGGCACAAGCCCTTCCGGATAGGCAAACCCCGGGAAGCCCGCCATATAGAACATTGCGAGCTGGTTGCCGCGGAATACATCTGAGTCGCTGGTCGCGTTGTTCACATCGTCTAAGCTCTCGCCTAAATACACATCGTGAGAGACAGTAAAATCTCCCGGCTGCCAGGAAAGGTTCACCCACGTATCCTCATGAAAGGCCCCATCCGGCGGACTGGGACGATTGGCAGTGGTAACTTCACCTAACATAGCAGTCTGAATCTCAGTCTGTGTCAGGGCACGGTTGTAGATCCGCGCCTCGTCAATGATGCCCACAAAGCTCTCGTTATTGGTGGCAGATACACAACCAATCGCCACGGGCGTAGCGTCCGCGGTATCCTGAAACGTCACGTTCCCAGTTGAAACTTCCTCACCGTTGATATACTGTATTGCGGCACCATCATCCCAAGTCAGAGCCACGTGAGCCCACTCATTCGCATAGGGCAAAAGGTACGTGTTATTCCACCACAAACCTGTGCCCCCTCCGTTGGCCCAATCGGCTCGAAACAAGAGAGCACCGCTTGGTTGGGCCTGCCAGAACCACTTGATACCGGTGCCTGGATCCCAGCCTTGGCGTTTGCCGATGATGCCCTGCTGTCCAATGGTATGCCCC
>CAZLTY010000214.1:0-7327 GCA_964562575.1 uncultured Pirellulales bacterium | reverse complement strand
CAGAGCCTCGTTGCCGTATGATCCCACCGGCTCTGCCGCAACTCTTATGGTTCCCGATTCGGGCGTCAACACCCCACACATCAGATTTAGTAAAGTGCTCTTGCCCGCCCCGTTCGGGCCGGCGATCGCCAGGAATTTCCCCGGCTTGACCTCGAAGCTGATATCCTTCAGAATCGCGTTTTCTGACGTGTAGCCAAAACTCAAATTGTCAACCTCAACGATTCCGCTCATTTCAGCCAACCGACCTTTCTGCTGTATTTCACTAGCAGAACCAGGAAGAATGGGCCGCCGACAATAGCTGTCACTACGCCAACCGGCAACTCTGTCGGAGCGATTATGACGCGCGCCAATGTGTCGGCAACGGCCAGGAATATCGCACCGACGATTGCGCTTAGCGGAAACAATTGGCGATGGTCGGGGCCGAACACGAGTCTAACCGCGTGCGGAACGACAAGCCCTACAAATCCGACGAGCCCGCTAAGGCTCACTGCGATGGCGGTTATTGCCGCTGCTACCCCGAAGGCAATGGTGCGGGTCCTCGCGATGTTAACGCCCATACTCCTGGCATCGTCATCGCCGAGGCTCAGAGCGTTCAACTGTGGGCTAATGTAAAACAATGCCACTATCCCTCCGATCACACAGCCGACACCAATCCACAGCGTAAGAAAATCCACTTCCGTCATATTGCCCATCAGCCAGAATATCGTGGCATAAACCTGGTCCGCTTTTGCTATCGATGTCAGAAACATTATGACCGCCGAGAAGAAGGCGTTGACCACCACTCCGGCAAGCAGCAGGCCCGTGACATGGAACTTGCCTGTCAGACGACCGATGAACCACACAAGCCAGACGGTCGCCGATGCTCCGACAAATGCGAAAACCGCTATAGGAGACCGCCCCCAGAGTGTCCAGTTCAGTCCACTGACAACCGCGATCATCGCTCCCAGGCCGGCACCGCTGGATATGCCCAATATATAAGGATCTGCGAGCGGATTGCGCAGCAGAGCCTGGAAAACGACGCCGGAACATGCCAGCGCAGCACCGACCAGGCAGGCAAGAAAGATCCGGGGCAGTCTGACATTCACGAAGATTTCATAGTCAGGATTCGCCGTCGCCTCGTCGCCGGGCCCGTCAAACACTGCTCCGAGAGAAATACTCACGGTGCCGATACCGGAACATACGAGTATGACTGCGACAAGCACCACAAGTGCCACGGCGATCCTGACCACAAGCTTCCTTGGCGTCAATAATTGTTCCATCGCCTCAATTCTCAAAAAGGTGGGGCCTCAAACATCCGGCAATTGTCTCGGTCCCTTCGTACAGTCTCGGCCCAAGTCGTGAGACCGTATCGCCGCGTATAACATAAATCCTGCTGTTTGTCACGGCAGGCAAATTCCTGAACCTGGCCCAGTGCCGCAGCGCCTCATTCCGCTGCGCGTCCAGGTCCTTTCGCCCCATCTCAGGCTCGATAATGACATCGGCACCGCAGGCGATGACCTGTTCGGCCCCGATAGGCGGGTACTTGTGCACCGTTCGCCCGATAGCATTTTCACCGCCCGCCAACTCAATCATCTCATTGACGAATGTGTCTCGTCCGGCCACCCGTAAGGGTACTCTCTGGACGACCCAGAGTACCCTGACCTTTGGCGAGGCGCCGACCATACTCGACAGAGTGTTCAACTTCTCTCTAATACCGCTGATCAACTCGTCCGCCTGATTCTGTTTGCCGGCCGCGGTGCCGATCTCATCGATCACCGTGAAAAGATCACTCACTTTCTCAATATCCACGGCCAGACTGTTGTAGCCAATCCGCTTCAGTCGCTCGGCAAGATTCTTCTGCTGGCCGGATCCAAGCGTCATTACCAGATTCGGCCTGGCTGCAACAATGGCTTCGATGTTCGGCTGCCAGAAGCTTCCGACTTTCGGCTTTTCTGTGGCGGCGGGGGGGTAGTCACTGAAAAGCGTAACGCCGACGATTTCCTCGTCCAACCCAAGTGCGAAGAGGATCTCCGTAAGACTCGGAGCCATAGAGACGATTCTGTCAACTCGGACCGCCACGGCGGGCTCACTGCTGTTTCGACCGTCCCGGGAGCCAAAAGCGGCAAATCCGACAGCCATCCAGCACACAATTGACAACAATAGCCACCACCACTTGTTCATCAGGTCCTCTTAAACTGCTTTTCCAGATCGGACACGGAAAACTTTATCGTAGTGGGTCGGCCGTGTGGACAGCGACTCACAGATTCGGCGTTGTGTCTGTCGGCAAGGAGTTGCTCGATCTCGCTGTCGGTCAGTTTCTGCCCTGCCTTGATCGCCGCCTTGCACGCGGCCATATTTAAAACGTCGTCGAGCAATCTTTCGGCATCGGGGCTCGCAACATTTCGGTCGAGCAAATCCAGCAAGTCCCGGACAAAATCTGCCGGCTTGACGTCCGATAGCAGTGTCGGAAACGCCTGAACTGCTATGGTCCCAGGCCCGAACGGAACAAGCTCGATGCCTAGCTTCTCAATCAGCTCGGCATTCTTCTCAATCACGTCAAAGCCCGATGCGCCCAACTCGAGACTTTCAGGAATCAGCAGCTTCTGCGACTGGAGTCTCTTCTCTCGCACGCGCTTGCACAGTCTGTCATATATTATGCTCTCGTGAAGCGCGTGCTGATCGACGATGACAAATCCGTCGTCGCTTTGCGCTACGATGAAACTGTCGTGTATCTGCAGAAACTTCCTGTCATATTGAGCGGCGTTCTCACGCGGCAGTTCGCGCATCCCGCCGCCGGAAGCGGGACGAAAGCTGATTTTCTGCTGTGTCTGGACGGGTCTGTGTTTCTTGAAGAAGTCAGCCATTGCATCGGAGATTCTTTTATCCGGCACCGAATCCGAGCGCCGGAGGCGGCCTTTCACATGCTCGACATCAGGCAACTGCGCCTCGGTCTGGATGTCTGTCCGCAGGAGCTTTTCACGGAGAACGCCAAGAACCTGTGAATGCACCAGATTGGCGTTGTAGAAACGCACCTCGACTTTCGTCGGATGCACATTGACGTCATAATCGGCGTACGGCATCTGGATGAACAAGAAGACGACGGGGAATCTGTAAGGCTCCAAAAGCCCGCGATAGGCTTCTTTGATCGCGTGCGAGATGAACTTGTCACGAATGAACCGACCGTTCAGAAATACATATTGAAACTTGCTGTTCGTCCTCGATATGCCCGGTTTGCCCAACAGGGCCCGGATGCGCAGTTCCTTTTCGTTACTTTCGGTTTCGATCAAATCATCGGAGCCTCTGAGTGACAACCCCGGGAAGAGTTCGGCGATTCGCCGGCAGACAGTTTGCCCGCTGTCCAGCCGGTGAAGTTCTCTGCCCTTGTGCGTCAGCGTCAAATCAAGGCTGCTATTTGCCAGAGCGATGCGCGTAAACTGCTCGCTGATATGTCCCATCTCGGTGTTGGCTGTTCTGAGAAACTTGCGCCTGGCGGGCAATTTGTAGAAGATGTCTCTGATCTGGATTGTCGTGCCGTAATCTCCGCTGCTCGGGCCAGCGCTCCCCTTGCTGCCGCAGTCAATCTCAATGCAACTGGCACCGGTCGAATCCTTCGTCCTGCTTGTGGCCCTGACCTGCGCAACCGAAGCAATACTTGCCAGCGCCTCGCCGCGAAAGCCGAGCGTCGAAATGGCCTGGAGATCGGAGCTGGTTTTGATCTTGCTGGTCGTGTGGGGCTCAAACGCGCGGGCCAGATCCTCACCATCCATTCCCCGGCCGTTGTCGGTAACCGATATTAGCTTCCTGCCTCCA
This sequence comes from uncultured Pirellulales bacterium, assembly GCA_964562575.1. GTDB lineage: Bacteria > Planctomycetota > Phycisphaerae > Sedimentisphaerales > Anaerobacaceae > SG8-4. The sequence continues at coordinate 3,538 of CAZLTY010000214.1, read as the reverse complement.
TCTTCGACAGAGACCGAGATTTTCGTAGCCCCGGCGTCAATACTGTTCTCCATCAGCTCCTTGACCACACTGGCGGGTCTTTCGATTACCTCACCGGCGGCAATCATGTTAATCATATTCTGGTCAAGAGCAAGTATTCGACCCATTATTCTGCCCCGTGCTTGCGCAACAGTTCAATGGTTTCTTTATTCCTTCTCTCTTGTGCCAATTGCAGCGGCCTCTGACCCAAAGAAGTCTTTGTATTGATATCAACCCCTTTGGATATTAGCAGTTCAACCACATCCACACGGTCGTGATGAGCTGCCCAGTGTATAGGCTGGTAATCCCATTTGTCCTTCGCCGTGATGTTAGCACCGTTGGCGACTAATACTTCTGCAACTTTCTTGTTGCCGAATCTGGCGGCATAGTGTAGCGCTGTGAACTCGTAATTCTCGTCCCTTTCATCGATGTTGGCACCCTTTGCCAGAAGCTGTTCGGCGATACCCTGGTACCCTCCCACGGCCGCATTGTGCAAAGCTGTCAGACCGTTTTTATTGTTCCAGGTAAAATCCTTCAAGGTAAAATGTGCACCTTTTTCAAGGAGCAATTTGGCCACATCATGAAGATCTTTAGAAAGAGCATACTGCAACGGTATCCCTTCATCCTTGTCTTTGGCGTTGACATCCGCGCCCTTTTGAATCAGCAGTTCCGCTATATCTGTGCGTCTTCGGTGAATAGCACCATGAAGGGCGGTAGCTGGCCCGGCATTGATATCAGCACCTTTGGCGATAAGCAGTTTGACCATCTCTATGCTGCTGGACCAAGGTGCTTCGTGCAAAGGTGTCCAGCCATTGTCAGGATTAACATCCGCACCATGAGCAATCAGGTATTCAGCTACAGCTATATGATCGTTCCCAACCGCGACGCACAACGGCGGCCAATCGTTTTTGCCCATCGCATTGACATCGGCATCTGCTTCGACGAGTAGCTGTACTACTTCTATCTTGCCTGTCCGGGCTGCATAGTGTAGTGGGATCTTCTCTTTTTCGTCTTTGGCATTGACATCGGCACCCTTTGAAATGAGTAATTTGACTCGCTCAAGGTTTCCCTCAGCCGCAGCCTGATGCAAGGGATACATTTGTTCCTTCGGTTTAGTCTTGGACCGTTCCTTTTCAGCCGGATTTCGCACCCATGGTAGAATGATTCGTGTTGCCCGTTCCCCGCCGTGATAGATTGTTTGTTTCGCGGTTGCCAAGGTAGCATCAGCATTCTGATTAGCAGCCGTGTTATGATTGCGATCATAATTGGGAAAGTCCGAGCTAGTGATATCAAGGCGAATCTGATGTCCCGGCAAGAAGGCATTTGAAGTTGGTCTCATCCGAATTGTATACTTAACTACTTCACCAGGCTTGATCAGATTGGGCTTGTGCAATCCACTTCGATACCGTGCGCGCATCACGCCAACGGAAACATCTCGTGCCAGGCCCTCCGGAGCGACATCTATAAGCCGTACAAACCAATCCGTGTCACGGGCCGACGACGTAGCATACAGCTCAACTTCGGGCTTGCCGGTAATTTCGACACGCTCGGCAAGCGGTTCGGTCTGGTAGCTAAGAATATCCTGCCGATTAGCCAAGGGGCGTTGATCGGCTGGGAACATGTGTCCGGACAGATCGTAGAGCGACGGAACGGGGTCTCTCGGATCGTAGGTGTACTGGTCCGTGCCCAACCGCTCTGCTTTCTGCTGGATGAGCTGTCCATCACCACTCGGGGTATTGGCGCGCCCATCACTCGTGATGAAAAGAATTTTCTTTTTCGACCTTTGCAGCGGCCAATTCTTCTCGTCCCGCCATCGGTTGTCACCCATCACAAAGATTCTCACCGGTGCGTCCTTCTTGACACCGTTCTGCTTGCCTTTCAACCAGTAATTGAACCAACGGACTCTCAAGGCAGTCATCTCTAATGAAGCATTGGGTCCGAAGTCGATATTTCCATAACTAGGCCTGCCAATACTGTGGCCCCAAGGCCCGATGATGATTCTTGAACCCATTCGAGCCATTTCGCTTGCCCCTTTTGCAGCAAGTGTACTGTACAAGAGCATGTTGTTGTTGCCCTGGTCAAACCAACCGACAATTTCCAGATTTGGCACCACAATATCCTTACAGCCGGCATCGAGCCTCCAAGGATCGGTGTGTGGATTCATCAGTAAGTACTTGATGGTTTCAGTCTCGTCTTCAAAAACCTCCCGGGGCAGTTCGACCCACGGAAGCCAGTTGATCCACTTCTCCGATTCCCCGCCTTTCCAGAGTCGATTGGCTTCCCATGTTGTATGCACTCCCGGTCGGTCTTCCCGTCGCCTTGTCTCAGGAGAGTGAGTTTTGATCGCGCCCCACAGTCGACGAGGTCGAAGAGTCCCTTCGCCTATCTCCTCTTCGAGGCGAGCAGGACTACTGCATGCGGACATAGCTACAAGAGAAGGTGGACGAAGCGGTGCCAGCCGCCATTGGAGAAACGCAGGATAAGAAGTTCCGAATGTTCCTACTTTGCCGGTTGAGCCGGGTAGCTTCGCGGCCCACTCGACGGTGTCGTAACCGTCCTCGGCGTCATGTGTCTTGAACCGCCTTAACGACTCCCATTTCCCTTCGGATTCGTATCGTCCGCGAGCATCCTGGCTCACGACGACGTAGCCGGCCTTAACTAACGGGTCGAAAATCGCATCCTTCCCATATGGTGTGCGCTGCACAAGTACAGGATAAGGCCCACCGTGGTCCGGCCGATGCACATCTGCCCGCAAGATAACTCCATCCCGCATCGGCACAGGTACGTTTCGCTCGATTTCCACTCCAAGCTCTTTGGCCTCCGAACCGGCGAGAACACTGCAGAATAATGTCAGAATCGTGACCTTAACTATAGTTTACTCCCAAAAACTCTTGATGAGATTATGGCATTTAATTCCACCACCAAATTCGCAAATCTGGCTGGGTTGTCATTCCCGCGTAAATGGAAATCTATCTTCGTCTGTAGCGGCCTCGTTCATCGAAAAATGAAATGTCGGCGTATCCCGCATAAATTTTTCCCGAGTGTACTGCGCCTTTCGGTATGAAGATCCGGTCGCCTTTCGTATAAGTCCGCTCAACCGCCTCGATCGTCAGATCCACCCGGCCTTCCAGGACCACGCCCCATTGACTTTCGTGGGAATGCTCGGGAATTTCAACATCTTCTTCGAACTCCATGAAGAGAATCTGGTGGCCGTCTGATTGTGAAAGGTATGCCGTCAGCCCACTGAGCGGGATGTCGGCCTCGGGCAGATTTCTTATTGGCTCAGGGAATACTTCCGCCACTGGGAACAGTCCTTAATTGAGTTCATAAATAACTTCCGGTTATGGACAGTTCTTTCGCCTATTGTATTGCTGTCTACAACACATAAATTGACTTCTTCAGCACGCGCAATGTGATGTTATTCGATTGGCCCGTATAGTTCAAGCATGTTATACCCTTTTAGGGTACTAGGCTCTGTCTGAAAACTCGATCTGGCTTCGAGCGGCTTATTTTCCGCCTG
>CAZLTY010000213.1:0-7366 GCA_964562575.1 uncultured Pirellulales bacterium | reverse complement strand
CGAGAAAGCCCATGCCGATCGAACCGGTGTAGCCTTTACCGGAGCCGGACTTGGAGGCGATCGACGACGGGATGGCGAACGTGAAAATCCCGAACATGAAAAGTGCCATCACGATCATGAGCAAAGACAAGGCAGTCACGATGGTCGGGCTGCGCAAATGGTCGCCCCAACTCAGGCTTCTGTCGTAGAAGCTCTGCAGGATGATGTTTGCCGTTGCCAGAGTTGCGAAAAACAGTAGTATGCCGGCACAGAAGGCCAGACCCATCATTACCGATTGTCTTCTGCCGTGCTTGGCCTGATCCACTATGCGCATTATGACGATTGGCAGGACCGGCCAGACACACGGCATGATATTCAGGGCCAGTCCGGCAGCGAAGGCAAGCACCAGAGCGAGCCAGATCGAATATTGGGGTGCGGCGACCGTTTTGACAGCAGCTTCCGCGCCGCCATTGGTTTCAAGAGCGATCTGCCTCCAGGAATCGCGCTGGCTCCAGTCAATGCTTGTTTGCAGAGTCTTCTCGAACGGCATCAGACACGTCCTGCTCGTGCATACCTGGCCCGTGATCATAACCTCTACGTCACCTTGCCTGGTGGTTGCCTGCTCGCGGGCCGCTGTTATCGGCACAAAGACTGTAAAGTCGCCGGCATAGACTTCGACTTGCTTGTCAGCCGAGTCGGTGAACATTTCCCATTTTGGAAAGACAGCATCGCCGAACTCAAAATCGTCCGACTTGGTCGCTACCTTCAATTCAAACCCGGGTGCGTTTGCCGTCTCTGGATTTGCATAGTAGTGAAGGTCGTGGCTTCCTGTGAATACCACGGCCACGCCGTCCTGCTCACCTGCTCGAACGGGCTCGATGTGTGCCGACGACGATTCCGTCTCGTGCCGGGCCAGTTCCACTGTGCCAAGGCCATTTGCGTCCTGCCCCCCGGCACCGGAGATAGTCGCAGAAACGCACAGAAGCAACGCTGCGCACGCAAAAAGTCTATCTTTCGACATGATAGTGTTCTCCCCACAGAAAATATCGAGCATAACTCAGAAGACGACACCCTAATCAGCCGGTTGTTCCTGGGGCTCTTGCTCGCTCTGTTGCTCTTGTGACTGATGCTGGCCTTGGGACTCGGGCTCCGGTGTCTCGCTCTTGGCTTGTTCGGCTGCCAGCAGATCAGTGACGGTGGGTTTGTCCAGAATGCCGCCTTCCAGGATCAGCGTCACCTCATCGGCGTCGAGCGTCTCGTATTTCAACAGGGCGGCCGCCACGTTCGAGAGTCTGTCCCCATTTGCCTCCATCAGCTTCTTTGCTTCTGTATACGCCTCGTCGGTGATCCTTCGCACTTCGTTGTCGATTGCTTCGGCTGTCTTTTCTGAATACTCTCTTTCCGCCGGCCCGATGTACACCGCTTCCTTGACGCCCAAATCCGGCCCGTAACTAACCGGGCCAAGCTCGTCGCTCATGCCCCAGGTCAAGACCATCTGCTTTGCGATGTTAGTGGCCTGTTGAATATCCGACTGGGCGCCGCTGGATATGTCATCACAGAACAACTCTTCGGCAATTCGCCCCCCGAAACAAACCTTGAGAAGAGCTATACAATAGTGTTTCGTAAATATGGTCCGATCCTTCTCCGGCAGAGCAAAGGTCGCTCCCCCCATCGGTCCGCGAGGAATGATGCTCACCTTGTGCAGCGGGTCTGCGTCTTCGAGCAGAGATTGCACCAGCGTATGTCCGGCTTCGTGATAGGCCGTGATTTCCTTTTCTTTCTGGTCTATTACCCTGCTCTTCCTGGCCCTTCCCCACCGGACCTTGTCCCGGGCTTCCTCCAGATCGGCCATCTCGATGTGGTCCTTGTTGCCCATCGTCGCCGCCAGAGCGGCCTCGTTGATTATGGCCGCCAGATCCGCTCCGCTGAACATCGGCGTCCCGCGCGCCAGTCTTTCCAGTCTGATGTCCGGCCCAAGCTTCACTTTCTTGGCGTGGACTTTCAGAATGTCGACTCGCCCTTTCAGGTCGGGCAGCGGCACAAAGATCTGCCTGTCGAAACGACCCGGGCGTGTCAGCGCGTGGTCGAGAATATCGGCGCGGTTCGTCGCCGCGATTACGATGACCTGGTCGTTCGTGTCGAAACCGTCCATCTCGACCAGGATTGCGTTGAGTGTCTGTTCGCGTTCGTCGTGTCCGCCGCCTGCGAAGCCGGCACCGCGTTTTCGTCCGATTGCGTCAACTTCGTCGAGGAAAATGATGCAGGGCGAATTCTCCTTGGCTTGTTTGAATAGATCGCGCACACGCGAGGCGCCGACTCCGACGAACATCTCCACGAAATCGCTGCCGGATATGCTGAAGAACGGCACATCCGCCTGGCCTGCGATGGCTTTGGCCAGCAGTGTTTTTCCGCAGCCGGGCGGGCCCACGAGCAAAACTCCGCGAGGAATACGGCCACCGAGACGTTGGAATTTCTTCGGGTTCTTGAGAAATTCTATTATCTCAGCGACCTCGTCCTTTGCTTCTTCGACGCCGGCAACGTCCTCGAATGTCACTTTTGACCGGTCTTTGCCCTGCAGTCTGTGTTTGCTCCGGCCGAACGACATAAGCATTCCACCGGCCCCGCTGCGGAGGTTCCGGGCGAAGAAGAAGTAGAAAAATCCGACAATCACAAGCAGCGGAAAGACCCACTGCATCAGCATGATCAGCCAGATATGCTGCCTGGCAAAGTTGACCTCTATGCCGCTGCTCTCCAGGTCTTTGAGGTATTGCTCCCCTGTCCAGTTCGGGTTGTAATCCACGGTAAACGACTTGGACGCACTCTTCTCCTTCTCTCCCGTGCGTTCGGCCACCCCCGCATCGTTGAACTCGCCGACTATTTCCACGTCTTTGACGGTAACAGCCTTGATGTTGTTTTTTTCGACGTGATGGATGAATTCGTTCCAGCTTATCCTTTCAGCCACACTCCACCACGGCTTGATCATCATCATCATCGTGAGCAGGGCAAATATGATTATGAGGTAGCTGAACGGCGTCTTTTTGTAGCGCGGCAGAGAGGGTTTTCTGCCCGGTTTGTTCTGCGGACCACGATCTGGCGAGGGTGTGTTCTGGTCTTGATTGTCATTCATAGTATAGTTCTCGGCATCTCCATTCGGCGCGGGCACTCTGGTGCCCTCAGGTTCTGTCTGAAAACTCGATCTGGCTTCGAGCGGCTTATTTCCCGCCTGACTGCATCCGGCTGCATCGACGATAAAACCAATATCGCCTGCTTCGCCGTCTTTGCCAGGCGAAAAAACGCTCGCTCTCGGGCCGACGACGGAGTTTTCAGGCACAACCTATTCAAATCAGGGATTAACTGGCTCACAACTCTACCAACTTCCTTCCATGAGTTCTACGATCTTTCGTGCCAAATTGTTTGCCGCCAGAGTCGATGCATACTTGAAGTCCTGCATTTGGAGCGCCGAATAGCTTGCGGAGGCACTGACCGACCGATAATCTATCATAAGGTCACCTGTCCTGAGGTTTTTCCAGTGGACCACAGCCCGCAGTTGCACCTCGCTTTCCAGTATTGTGCCCAACTCGCGGTCCGTGCTGAGCGCCAATTCATCTATCGCCACTATTTGACCGCCTATTATAGTATCGGCACGATCCGCATCGGTAATTATCTTGTAAGGCGTGTCGACCTCAATCCGCTTGGCCAGGGCGTCGGAAAGCTCGTACTCGACCCCTCGGCGGAAGGTCTGGTTGTCGAACATCTCCAGGCGAACGCTTTCGATATTCTTCGGAAACAGCGATTCGTTTGAATAACCGGCGAGGCCCGCACATCCACAAAGGCTGAAAGAAAACACACAAGAGCATGAGATTACCAGCATAGATGGAGACTTGTGGCTAATGCACCGATTTCTGCCGATTCCGTTCTTCATTTCTCGGAGGCTGCCTCAGACTCAGTTGCCAGATCCTGATTTTCAGCAAGCATTTCCCTGGCGGTCTCCGCTGCTTTGCTGTTGGGCCAATCCCTCACAACCATGTCAAAGTAAAGATTGGCCGCCTGTATGTTTCCTACTTTCTGATAGTAACGACCGATAGTAAGTTGCTTATCGGCTAATTGCTCATCTATTTCTCTGACTTTCCTGTAAGCGCCGATTTCGGCGGCGTCATCGGGGTAGAGCATACCGAATTTCTCGTACGAGCTTTTTGCTATGCTCAGACATGAGGCGTCATAGAGCGGCCTCTTGTGTTCGGGATGTCTGTTATACACGGCCAACTTGCACCGAGCCATCCCGTGCAGCGAATCTCTGCCGACCGGGCCCTTTTGCCAGTGAAGGGATATCTCCCACCATTTGAGATACGCTTCGCTAAACTTCTCTCTGGCTTCGTAGTTCCTGGCTACAGCCAAAGATGCGTCTATCCCCATCACCGTATCGAAGCCGGCTCGGTCGGTGATTTTCTCCATAATTGCGATGCCCTCGCCATATCTACGCAACTTTATTATCCTGAGGACATTCTTCTTTTCGCCTGCCAGGAAACGTTTTGCGATAGCAAACTGCCGCTTCAATGCCGCATCGCGGAAACTGCTCCGCGGCTGCTCGCTGAGCAGCTTGTCGTGGGTCCTGACCGTCTTGGCAAGCTTCCCCTTGCAAAAGTACATTTCGGCCTCGATGAAAACATCCAGGTCGGGCCCGGCAATTTCGGGAAAGTCATTCTTGATCGCATCGAACGATGCCTGTGCGGATTCGGCCTGCTCGGCGTTGACAAATCTGTCCGCATTGGCCAATGCCAGCAGAAAGCTGTCCCTGCGCTGGGCTGAGATTTCTTTCCACTTTTGCTCTTGGTCCAGACGCCACGTGTCCGCCGAGGCGGCCCATGAAGCCGACAGCACGACCACCACGGCCAGTGCTACAAGTCGTGTCCTGTATTCCAGCATACGTTCAACCTGCACGAAGTCTTCTATCTACAAGTAATTCAGCAAAAACCAACGGGCATTATACATGTTCCTGCGAGTATTGCAAACTTACAGTTCAGCATCTTGCCGTTTTTTCCGCCGGCTCTACAAAAAGGCTTGTCTTCGGTGTTCCTTACGGCTATAAAGTCCCAGACGAGTCAACAGTATTCTTTGCAAAGCTTGAATGGAGGTGCAACAATGGCTAAGGGCTTACTGACAATTCCAATGATGATCGCAGCTTGCCTGGGCCTGGCTGCCGGCTGGCAGAGCAGCGCGATCGGCAGTATCGGTGGCTCGAACGTCCGGCGCATTTCCGTCGAGGACTACGCGGATAAAATGAAGGCTGGCTGGATCGGACAGATGGCCGGTGTCGGCTGGGGCGGACCCACCGAGTTTCGCTACAAAGGCCAGATCATCCCCCAAGACAAGATGCCGGTCTGGAAGCCAGAACTGATCAATCAGTTTCGCCAGGACGATATCTACGTCGAGATGACCTTCATGCGAACGCTCGAGTTGTACGGAATGGATGTTTCAATCCGCCAGGCGGGCATCGATTTCGCCAATAGCGGCTATCCGCTCTGGCACGCCAACCGTGAAGGCAGGACGCTGCTGCGCCGAGGAATAGCTCCTCCGGACTCTGGGCACCCCGCGTTCAACAAGCACGCCGACGACATCGATTATCAGATCGAAGCGGACTACGCAGGCCTGATCGCACCGGGTATGCCGAATGTGGCGATCGAGCTTGGCGAGAAGTTTGGACGGCTGATGAACTACGGCGACGGGCTCTACGGCGGGCAGTTCGTAGGCGGCATGTACGCCGAGGCGTTCTTCGACGATGATATGGAAAGAATCGTCCGCGCAGGGCTACAGTGCGTGCCCCGAGGAAGCCAATTCGCCGAGTGCATTCGCGACGTGCTCGCGTGGTACAGGCAAAACCCTGACGACTGGCAGAAGACCTGGCAGCTAATCGAGGACAAATACCAGGACAATCCCGACTACCGCAGATTCTCCTGCGACAAGGGCGACTTCAACATCGACGCCAAGATCAATGCGGCCTACATCGTGATGGGTTTGCTCTACGGCAAAGGCGACCCCGATCAGACGATCATCATCTCGACACGCTGCGGCCAGGATTCGGACTGCAATCCCTCGAATTCAGGCGGCGTACTGTTTACTACCATCGGCTTTAAGAATCTGCCCGACAAATTCACGTCGGCCCTGGACCCCGAGGGCAAGTTCAGTCATACGCCGTACAACTTCCCGACGCTTGTTGAGGTGAGCAAGAAGATCGTGCGCCAGGCCCTCGAGCGTGCCGGCGGGCGCGTGGAGACCGGCGCCGATGGCAAGGAAGTTTTCGTCATTTTGATCGAAGAGCCCAGAGTAGGCAAACTCGAACAATGCTGGGAACCAGGTCCGATTGCCAACAGCAAATTCAGCGAGACGGAAATGGCGAAGATCACTGCGATTGCGGGCAAGGACATCTCCAAAGCAGTCTCGAAGTTCGCCCCGGGCTGGAAAGCCAAGAGCTGCGGAGACGAAATGGACCCGGGTCTGCGCGAGCGCCAGATGGGCAAGAACAACGTGCTTGTCACGCACCCGCTCGACCGCACAACGGGCTGCCGGCTTTCAAAGGTGATCATTTTGCCGTCGGGCAAAAAGAGCGTCCTGCATCTGACCGTAGGGCACCATCGGCAGGGTGACTGGCTTTTGATTGTCGCTGCCGACGGCAAAGAAATCCTGCGCAAAGCCGTGGACAAGCAGACAGCCCCGCAAGGCTGGACGGACATCGAAGCGGACCTCTCCGACTTTGCGGGCAAGAAGGTAAAGCTGGAGCTCATCAACCAGGCCACCGGCTGGGCATTCGAGGCCGGCTACTGGGCGCGGATTGAGTTAGCAAGCCAGTAGAACCTGATGGGACTCGGTGGTATAGAGGTCCTCATTAGGTTATCACGGAATCAGGAAATCAGGAGGTGGGTATCAGATGACCAGGATGTCAGGGACATCCCGGCAACAAGCAGGCATGTTGGCTCCTTTCTGATGTCCTGAATCCCGATATCCTGCACCCTGATAATCTGGTATCCTGATGCCCTTATTTGTGTTTGCCGGCGGTAAGCAAGGGCTTGCCGCCGCCCCGTTGTTGCGCGACGTGATTGACAGACGGCTCAGATTCTGCTATCGTTTTAGCGGGAGACGATAGAAAATGAAACCGGCGAAACTATTATGTCTGCTCGCAACGCTCACGCTTCTTGTATTGGGCTGCAAGCAACGGCCGACTCCGACAACGACAGATTTGCACCGGGCCGCCGAGTCAGGCGATACCCGGCAAGTCCGGTCTTTGCTTGCCAACGGCGCCTCCGTCGAGGCGCCGGACGAAAACGGTGACACGTCCCTGCAGCGAGCGGTCTTCGCCGGCCACAAGGATGTCGTAGAATTGCTCATGGCCAAC
>CAZLTY010000212.1:0-7469 GCA_964562575.1 uncultured Pirellulales bacterium | reverse complement strand
GCAATGCGACGCTTGAGGGCTATACACGGCAGGTTGCCAGGTGTTCTCTACAGTTTTCCATCTTGACGGCACTGGGTCGATCGATCCCGATGACCCCATCGACGGCCTTCTGACGTACGAGTGGACGACCGATTGTGTGGCGGCGATGATTCTGGACCCGCAAGATTCCCAACCGCTGCTTATCGTAGATACTTCTTACGGTGTCCCGATAGAGTGCAACGTCACGTTGACAGTCAAGGATGCTGCGGAAACTGTGGACAGTTTCTCGACCGTCTCGACCTCCATCGCCATCGAAGCATGCTCAGCCGGAGACCTGGCTACGGATCTCGCCGAGACGGTCGAGGATTTCAATCTGCAGCAGGGGCTCGACAGCAGCCTCGACTCCAAGCTCGATGCCGCCCTTCAGGCTATGGACGACATCAACGAAAACAACGACGTTGCCGCAATCCAGGCCCTCTACGGCTTCATCAACAGCGTCGAGGCACAGCGGGGCAAGAAGCTCACATCGGAGCAAGCCGACGAACTCATTGCAGGAGCACTGGCAACAATAGAAGTGCTCATTGGCGAGTAACGTGACCGGCGGAAAGGCCGGCCATAATAGTAGTGCTGAAAAACGCGATTTAGCTCATTTTGGCTCACGTTTCAAACAAATCTTGTGGGATCGGCGCCAGCGGTTATAATCTCGGGCAATGACAGGAGTCTGGACCGGAAAGGACATGCAAGATGGCGCTACTATTGGGATACGATGTCGGAAGCTCGTCGATAAAGGCTACGTTGATGGATGCCGGGACGGGCAGCGTGCTGGCTTCGGCAACTTCGCCCCAGAAGGAGCTGGAGATTGTCGCTGCCGAGATAGGCTGGGCCGAGCAGGAGCCTTCGGTTTGGTGGCAGCATCTCGTAAAAGCGACGCAGAAGATAAACGCTCAGACTAAGTTCGACGCCGGCGACATCGCGGCAATCGGGATATCGTATCAGATGCACGGGCTGGTTGTCGTCGATGAGAATAAGAACGTGCTTCGACCGGCGATAATCTGGTGCGACAGCAGGGCGGTGCAAATCGGCGATCAGGCTGCCAGTGACATCGGCGGCGATAAGTGCCTCAAGAAGCTGTTCAACCTGCCGGGTAATTTCACCGCGTCGAAGCTCAAGTGGGTCAAAGAGAATGAGCCCGGGCTGTACGATAAGATTCACAGGATAATGCTACCCGGTGATTATATCGCGATGAAGATGACGGGCGAGATTAAGACGACACCCTGTGGTTTGTCCGAAGGGATAATGTGGGATTTCGAAGGCGACCGGTTAGCTGACTTCGTGCTAGACAATTATGGCATCTCGGGCGAGCTTATCGCCGAGACGGTTCCGACTTTCTCCATCCAGGGCGAGCTGACGGCGGGCGCCGCCGATGAGCTGGGACTGAGAGCAGGGACAGAGATCAGCTACCGTGCGGGCGATCAGCCTAACAACGCACTGTCGCTCAGTGTGTTGAATCCGGGTGAGATCGCCGTCACAGCCGGGACCTCCGGTGTGGTCTACGGAGTTGGTGATAAGAAGAACTACGACCCCAAGTCGCGGGTGAACGTGTTCGTGCACGTAAACCATTCGGCGGCTGATCCCAGGTACGGCGTGCTGCTGTGCCTCAACGGGACGGGGATCCTCAATAGCTGGCTCAAGCACAATTTCGTAGCCGGCGACCGGATCGATTACGAGCAGATGAATGATCTGGCGGCCCAGGTTCCAGTCGGTTCCGAGGGGCTGGTAATACTCCCCTACGGCAACGGCGCAGAGCGTACCCTGGAGAACAAGAACATCGGGGCATCCGTCCACGGATGGAACTTCAACGTTCACAAAAAGGCGCATTTCCTGAGGGCCGCTCAGGAAGGAATCGTCTTCGCCCTGAATTACGGCCTGGGCATAATGCGGGGCATGGGGATCGAGCTGACCACGGTCAAAGCGGGCGACGCCAATATGTTCCTGAGCCCGCTGTTCGCCGAGGCCTTCGCAACCGTCACACAGGCTACCGTCGAACTCTACAACACTGACGGTTCGCAAGGCGCTGCGCGCGGAGCGGGGATCGGCGCCGGTATTTACAGCGGTCCCGAAGATGCGTTTGTGGGCCTCGAGCCTGTCAGAACTGTCGAGCCAAATGAAAAACTCGCTTCTGCGTACAAGCAAGCGTATGAAAAATGGGAAGACATTTTGAATCAGCAATTAAGCGTATGAATCGTATCTCGTGAGACTTCAGGTGCGAGCTATCAGAAAGGAGCAGCAAAAATGGCAGAGTACTTTCCCGGCGTAAAACAGATAGAATATGAGGGACCCGACTCGAAGAATCCTCTTGCATTCAGGCATTTTAATCCAAGTGAGGTTGTCCTCGGCAAAACAATGGCCGAACATCTGCGTTTCGCGGTCTGCTATTGGCACACCCTCAAGAACCTCGGCGGAGACCAGTTTGGGCCGGGCACCATTATTCGTGACTACAATAATTCGTCCGATCCGATGGAAGTTGCGAACATGACGCTGGAGGCAGCCTTCGAGTTCTTTACCAAGTTAGGTGTGGGTTTCTGGTGCTTCCATGACAGGGATATCGCTCCCGAGGCCGACGAGTTGGCTGAGACCAACAAACGTCTCGATAAGATCGTGCAAAAGGCCAAGAAGCTTCAGTCCGACACCGGATTGAAGTTGCTCTGGGGTACGACGAACGCCTTTTCACATTGTCGGTTCATGGCCGGTGCGGGCACCAATCCATCGCCGGAGGTCTTCGCTTACGCTGCAAGTCAGATCAAGAAAGCCCTCGAGATAACAAAAGAACTCGGCGGAGCCGGTTATGTTTTCTGGGGCGGACGTGAAGGTTACGATACGTTGCTCAACACCGACATGAAACGCGAATTGGATCACATGGCTCTGCTCCTGCAGTTGGCGGTCGATTACAAGAAAAGAATCGGTTTCGACGGCCAGTTCTATATCGAGCCAAAACCGAAGGAACCGACGAAACATCAATATGATTCCGACGCAGGCAGTTGTTTCGCGTTCTTGCAGAAATACGATCTGCTCGGTGACTTCAAGTTGAACATCGAGGCCAACCACGCGACGCTGGCCGGGCACGATTTCTGTCACGAGCTGGCATTCTGTGTGGCCAACGGCATACTCGGTTCGGTCGATGCTAATCGAGGTGACATGCTCTTAGGCTGGGACACGGACCAGTTCCCGAACGACGTCTACGAAACGACGCTCGCCATGTACATAATTCTCAAAGGCGGCGGCTTTACGACCGGCGGGCTCAATTTCGATGCACATGTGAGACGTCAATCGATAGACCCGGTCGATCTCTTCCACGGTCATATAGGTGCGATGGATGTTTTCGCCAGGGGGCTGAAGAACGCCGCGAAGATGATCGAGGACAAGACCCTCCAGAACGCTGTTGACCAGCGCTATAGCGGCTGGAATCAGGGGCTCGGCTCCAAGCTCGAAAGCGGGCAGGCCGGATTTGAGGAACTTGAGGCCTACATCCTCGAAAACGGCGAGCCCGAGCTTCAAAGCGGCCGCCAGGAGATGCTCGAGAACCTGTTGAACGATTACATCTAAACCGAAGCAATTTACTGGGAGCACGAAGGCAATCGGGCGGTCCGGCAGGGCAAGTGGAAACTCGTCGCCGTCCACGGCAGGCCCTGGGAGCTTTACGATCTGGAGGCGGACCGGACTGAGTTGGACAACCTGGCGCAAGAACATCCCGAGAAGCTCGAACAACTCAAGACATTGTACCAACGATGGGCGAAGCGCTGTGATGTACTTCCGTGGCCCATAAGCAAGCCCCGGGAACTTTGACTCCGCGATGAATTATGGAGAAGGCTCGCCTATACTTCGTCGACAACCTGAGAGTACTGCTGACCACGCTGGTTATCACGCAGCATTTGTCCACCACGTACGGCGGTGTTGGCGGGTGGTATTGCTTTGACGGCGAGCCAGACCAGGTTTCCGGCATTGTGCTGACGATACAGAACGCCACTAATCAGTCCTTCTTCATGGGTTTCTCTTCCTGATATCCGGTTACTTCACTGTCGGCTCATATGATCGGAAGGGACCCCCGGCGGTTCGAGGCAACGACATGATCCCCGGCAATCACTTCAATCGGCAGGGAAGACTGGCCAAGACAATGTCTGCAAGTGCCTGCACAGCCTACATTGTTCACGCACCTGTCGTCGTGCTGTTGACCCTGGTGATCAGGAATGTCAGCCTCTATCCGCTCCTGAAATTCGCCTTGGCCGGCCTGATTTGCGTACCTCTATGCTTTGTGCTGGGCAGCGTCATCAGAAAGCTGCCGCTGGCGAGAAAAATCCTGTAATCTTGCCTCCCGTGGCAAACAGTAATCTCATTTTACGACATTTTTTGGGATTATCTGCATTTTCTTGGGATTTTCCTCGACATCACTGTAGGTAATATAGTACATTAGGTAAGATAGTATAGGCCTTAAGGCAAAGGGTTGTGTGGAATGAAGACGGTAAGGCGGATACTCCTGCCGGCCGTGGACCACGCTGACAGTTCTCATGCAGTGGTCAAGCCGGTTATTGGATGCGTTCGGGATATAGTGAAGACCGTCTATCTGGCCGCGATCCAGGTCTATACGAGGTTTGTCTGTGTCGAGAGGGAAATGTCGTCTTCAATTAGTCTAAGAGCCAGGCTTGACGTGGTGCCCCGAGAGGCGAGCCACGAGCGACATCGACTCTCATTGGAAAAGCATTCGTACATCGAAACAGCCTGTGTGGTCTGCACCTGGCATGGAGACGTCATACTGAAAGATAGCGCCAGCATCGGCATCGGAAGTATCGTGATAGGCCCGGTACAGATGGGTGAGAACTCCGCATGCGCCCAACATTGCTTCATCAGCGGCCAGTCCCACCACTACGAGGACATATCGAAGAACTTCCGCGCGCAGGGTTTTGAAACCAGCCAAGTGATCATTCAAAACGACGTCTGGATCGGCTCAAACTGCGTGATACTGTGCGGAGCAAAAATAGGGAATAACTCCGTCATTGGCGCCGGTTCGGTGGTCACCGGCAACATCCCCCCCTACAGCGTCGCCGTCGGAAACCCGGCCAAAGTGATCAAGAAGTATGATTTCAAAACAGAGCAGTGGGTGCGGGTGCGAGAATCAGCCACCAACGTCAGATTCTAAGCTCAAAATTCAACATTCTGCATTCAAGACCATCTCGCTATTGACATTGCGTCCCCGTAAGAGTAGAAGCGGTATTTTTGCTCGATAGCGTGGTCGTAGGCGGCGAGTACATTATCCAGCCCCGTAAAGGCTGCTACCAGTGCTAATAGTGTGGATTTGGGCAGGTGGAAATTCGTTGTCATCGCATCGGCTATCTTGAATTCGTAGCCGGATGTTATGAAAAGCTCCGTCGCTCCGCTGGTGGCTTTTATTGTTGAGCCGGCAGCGACCGTTTCAAGGACTCGCATTGAAGTTGTCCCTACCGGGATTATTCGCCCGCCTGCATTTCTGGCCGCCTCGATTATCCCGGCATTTTCTTCATCGATGCTGTACTGCTCGCTGTGGATCTGGTGATCTTCGAGGTATTCGGCGACAACCGGCTTGAAGATCCCGGCTCCGACGTGCAGCGTGATGAATGCGAAGTGAATGCCGGCGTGCTTCAGTTGCTCGATAAGCGCCTCGGTGAAATGCAGACCGGCGGTCGGCGCCCAAAGTCGATTTACAGAGGAAACCGGAGTATAGTAGAACTTCAATAGGGACACACAGTTTTGTGACTGCCTCTATCATCTTGTTGTTACCTTGTTCCCGAATATAGCCGCGAGCAGTCCGGCGAGAACGCAAACGTTACCCAGCACTGAGGACCGCAAGAGTAGAATGGGGAGCCAAACATGTTGCCTGATGGGCCGCCATTTGTGACTGTCCCTGCTCTGAGTAGTCGAGACAGAACCTCGTTTGTTGCATGTCACGTTATATTTCAGTATATCAGTGTAAGACAAAAGAATGACCCTTTAGTCTCAATATCTGTGCCATGAAGATGAAGGTTGATTTGCAGCAGGGGCGAGGCATGAAACGAAAGATAAAGGATCTCATTAATCCGGTGCACGGCAGGCTGGCGGTCATTGGTGTTTGTCTTGGCGGTGTCTTCTGGGTCATCGAGTCTTTCATGCATGTATACGTATTCCACCGGATCAGTCTCGTTGAATCGGTTTTCTCTCCCGAGCTGCACGAGGCCTGGATGAGGCTGATCATCGTCGGGATGTTCATCTCCTTCGGCATCTACGCCCAAGTGCTCATGAATGCCCGAAAGCAGGCCCAGGTGGCGCTCGGGGTCGCAAATGCGGAACTCACCCAGATCTTTGAGACCTCGGCCGATGGTATGCGTGTGATCGACCGGACATTCAATATGCTGCGGGCAAACGAGACGTTTTGCGCTCTGGCGGGCATTCGTAAAGCGGACGCCTTGGACAAGAAATGCTACGAGGTATTTCGCGGCCCTCTGTGTCACACGGATGGCTGCCCCCTGGCCCGGATCCTGAGCGGGGAAGACCGGGTGGAATGCGATTCAGAGAAGATACCTCAAAGCGGACCGCCAATTCAGTGTATCGTAACTGCCACCCCTTTCAAAGGCCCCAAGGGCCAGGTGATAGGCATTGTGGAGGATTTCAAGGACATTTCGCAGCGCAAGCGAACGGAGAAAGAACTGATACAATCGCGACGGCGGTTGCGCCAACTCACATCCCACCTTGAGTCCGCCAGAGAAATGGAAAGAACGCGAATCGCCCGCCAAATCCACGACGAGTTGGGACAGGCATTGACGGCCCTGAAGATGGAACTGCACTGGTGCCTTAAACGGCTTCCGAAGGACAATACCGAGTTGTGGGAAAAGGCGAAGACACTGCCAGGACTTGTTGATGCAAATGTCCACCTGGTTCAAAGGATTTCTTCGGAATTGAGACCGGGGCTGCTGGACAATCTGGGGCTGTCGGCGGCTATGGAATGGCAGACGGGGCAGTTTCAGGATCGGACGGGAATATCATGTGATATTATCTGTGAGCCGAACGAAATCGTGGTGGATCATACCCGTTCCACGGCGCTTTTTCGTATCTTCCAGGAGACCCTCACCAATATTATCCGTCATGCTGATGCAACAAGAGTAGAGATTGTTCTTCGGGAAAAGGACGGCAACGTGGAACTGACGGTGAGTGACAACGGTAAAGGGATAACAGAAAGGGAAATTGCAGACCCTAAATCCTTCGGACTGATGGGGATCAATGAGAGGGTATACTCTCTGGCCGGTATCGTGGCGATCTCCGGCAGCAAAGATAAAGGAACTACAGTAAGGGTCAGCATTCCTGCAGGCTCAAGTGAGGATTCGACACATGCTGAAGATCTAGTACATGGTATAGAAGGTAAATTTTGGCTAAGGAGACGGCTACGACAAAAATCCAACTGAGTGACAAATTGCACTTAAATTCATTGC
>CAZLTY010000211.1:0-7592 GCA_964562575.1 uncultured Pirellulales bacterium | reverse complement strand
CGCCCTGAACGAGACGATTTTCGCTGTGGGGCCCGTCGCCGATGATTTGCGCATAGAGATTATGTACCACCCAGATGATCCGAACGCGGAATTCATCGAGCTGAAAAACATCGGCGCCGGATCACTCAATCTGAACCTTGTACGTTTTGTCGACGGAATCGATTTTGCCTTCCCGAGCGTCGAGTTGCCGGCCGGTGAACACGTCCTAGTGGTAAGAGACACAGATGCCTTTGTCGCGTATTACGGCGCAGGGTATAGAATGGCAGGCGAATACCTCGGCAGTTTGAACAATGCCGGCGAACGGATCGAGCTAAAAGATGCGGCGGGCCGGACCATACTGAATTTCGAGTACGCGGACGGCTGGTATGACGTCACTGACGGCATGGGCTTCTCTTTGACGATTCGAGAGCCCGCCGGCGCCGACCCCGACCTGTGGGACGGCAAGAGCGGCTGGCGCCCGAGCGCCGCTGTCGGAGGCTCGCCCGGCTTCGACGACGCCAGTGACACTCCCGTGGCCGGCGCCATAGTGATCAACGAGTTGCTCGCGCATTCTCACGCCGATGCCGCGGATTGGATAGAGTTGCTCAACCGCACCGATGTCTCCGTTGACATCGGCGGCTGGTTCCTCAGTGACAGCAGCTCCGACTTTGCCAAGTACGAGATTGCCGTAGGCACAACGATCGAACCGCATGGATACATCGTATTCTACGAAGACCTGCAATTCGCAAATCCACTCGATCAGGGTTGTCATGTGCCGTTTGCCCTCAGTGAGAATGGAGAAACGCTTTATCTGCGTTCCGGCACCGACGGCATGCTGACAGGATACAACGAGCAGGAGAAATTCGGCGCCTCGGAGACAGGGGTGGCTTTCGGCCGGCATCGCAAGATCATGGGCACGTACAATTTCGTGCCGATGAGCCGAAACACGCCGGGCGCCGACAACGCCTATCCGAAGGTTGGCCCGATAGTCATCAACGAGATCATGTACAACCCGGCCTCGGGCAACCAGGACGAGGAATACATAGAATTGCTCAATATCGCCGATGTCGGCGTAACGTTGGCCGAGTACGACGCCGAGCAGTTCGTCGATGTCCCCTGGCGGCTGACCGACAGCGGAGGTATCAGCTTCGATCTGCCGCTGGGGGTAACAATGGCCCCCGGCGAATGTTTGGTCCTGGCCAGGAGCGCCAGCGCATTTGGCGCCGCTTATCCCGCGGTTGGCGCCGACGTGCAGATTTTCGAGTGGGGCCCGGGCAAACTGGACAACGACGGCGAAAAGGTCCAACTCTCAAAGCCGGGCGACGAGGTCGAAGGCGTTCGTTACTACGTTCGAGTGGACCGCGTCAACTACAGTGACGGCTTCGGCCCCGGCGGACTGGATCCCTGGTCGACCGAGCCCGACGGCTACGGCAAATCGCTCATGCGCAACGTTCCCGCCGATTACGGCAATGAGCCGCTGAATTGGATCGCGGCCGCGCCGTCGCCGGGCGAGTAGATTCTCACCGCAGCTAACCTCCACCGTGGTTGCCCGATGAACGGCAAGGTACAAACCCTCGTGCTTGACATCTCGCGTAGTATCCTGTTTATTAGTCCTGGTCAGTCTGTAGGATGGGCAGGTTTCCTGCCCATGCGGTTCGGGTCATGTTACATTGACAGCATGGGCAATCCGCCTGTGGCGGACCCATCTTACAGATGCTCAATTAGTCGGGCGAAACGTTTGCACTGGTTTATGCAAACAGAACTCAAGGCGAAGGCTGGAAACACCGGAGGCATTATGAACAGAAGTCGAATTGCAAGGCGGGATTTTTTGAAGGTGGCGTCTCTGACGACCGCGGGGGTGGCACTGGGCGGTTGCCGGATGACCGGGGTTGCCGGCAAAAGTGAGGATCGTCCCAATGTCGTCGTGGTCTTTACCGACGACCAGCGATGGGACTGCCTGGGCTGCGCGCCCAAGCCGCTGTTAGGCATGAAAACTCCTCATCTGGATCGTTTGGCGAATGAAGGTGCGCTGTTCGAGAACATGTTCGTTACGACTTCGCTTTGTTCGCCGAGCAGGGCATCATTCCTTTCCGGGTTATATGCCCACTCGCACGGCGTGATGAACAACTTCACCGATTATCCCGTAGACCTGGCCAGCTACCCTCGGCGATTGCAGGAAGAAGGTTATAACACCGCCTACATCGGCAAATGGCACATGGGCGAGCAGGACGACGAGAAACGCCCCGGCTTCGATTACTGGATCACCCACAAGGGCCAGGGCAAATACTACGACACAACCTTCAATATCAACGGGGACCGTCAGCTCGTCAAGGGCTACTATTCGGTGTGCGTCACCAAGATGGCTGCGGACTGGTTGAAGGAAAAACGCCAAACCGACAAGCCGTTCATGCTTATCCTCGGGCACAAGGCTCCCCACGGTCCCTTCGTCCCGGAAGAGAAGTACAAGCACACCTACGATGATGTCCCGGTCCCTTATCCGGAAACCGGATTTCACCTGGAAACAAAGCCGAATTGGGTCACCGAACGGCTGGACACCTGGCACGGCATATATGGCCCGCTCTATGGTTTCCGTAAGGACTTCCCGGACAAGAGTCCCGAAGGCGTCGATATATTCGGCACATTCGTCCGCAGCTATGCCGGCACGATCAACTCCGTTGACGACAGTGTCGGCGAGATCTACAAGACTCTCGATGAAATCGGCGAACTCGACAGTACGCTGTTTGTCTTCACCAGCGATAATCCCTTCCTGCTCGGCGAGCACGGCATGATCGACAAGCGAACCATGCACGAAGAGAGCATTCGTGTTCCGCTGATCGTTCGCTATCCGAAGTTGATCAAAAAGGGCACCGTTGTTACCGAACAGGTACTGAACATCGACATGGCGCCTTCGATTGTGGAGATATGCCGAGCGAGGCCGTTGGAGAACATCCACGGCAGGTCCTGGAAACAACTGTTAGCTGGCAATAGCCGCCGCTGGCGAAAATCCTGGCTCTACGAATACAACTACGAAAAACAGTTCCCCTACACGCCCAATGTTCGCGGTGTGCGTACAAAGACGTGGAAATATGTTCACTATCCACACGGCGACGGCAAGCCCGACCGGCACATGGCCGAGCTTTACAATTTGAAGGAAGATCCGAACGAAGAGATCAATCTGATAAAGGACCCGAAATATATATCCGTCGCCAAGGAGTTGAAGGCCGAGCTGGCGCGTCTGCTAAAGGAGACCGGCGCCGGCATCGACAAGATGCCGCTCGACGAGGGGGTTAAGATGGAATTGCCCGAAGAATCGATTCGATAAGCTGTTGGGGATTAGGCTATCCGGTTATCAGGGGATCAGGATGCAGGGGACCAGAATATCAGAGGATCAGGCTGCTGGATATCAGGGTGTCAGGTTGTCCGGGCTGACATTACAAGGCCCTGGACTGCCCCTATATCCTGATAACCTGATATCCTACCCCCTGATAACCTGGTGACCCGATACACGTTTTTTGACTAGAACGCAGTGAAGAAACGATGGGTGAAAAGCTCATCCAACATATTCTGTTTGGAGGTTTGACTATGAGCAAGGGTAGTAATAAGACTTCGAGGCGTGAGTTTCTATACGGTGCGGCGGCAGCGACAGCGGCCTTTACCGTGGTGCCGCGTCACGTGCTTGGCGGCAGGGCCGGCGCCGCTCCCAGCGATAAGCTGAACATTGCGATCATCGGCGTCGGGGGGCGAGGCGGAGCAAGTGTCAGCGGCTGCGGGGGCGAGAATATTGTCGCACTCTGTGACGTGGATACCAGGCGTATGGACGGAGCGTCCAAAGAACACCCACGCGCCAAGAGATACCAGGATTTCCGCAAGATGCTGGATGAGATGGATAAGCAACTCGATGCCGTGGCGGTTTGTACGCCGGATCATACGCATGCTGTTGCATCTATGGATGCGATGAGAAGAGGCAAACACCTGTTCTGTGAAAAACCGCTCGCGCATTCGATCTATGAGATTCGCGAGCTTATGAAGGCCGCCCACACGCACAAGGTGGTGACTCAATTGGGCAATCAGGGACATTCATCCAGTTCTATCCGCACGTTCTGCGAGTGGATCTGGGACGGGGCCATCGGAAACGTCACCGAGGTTCATGCCGCCTGCCGCGCGAACCACTGCAAGATCCGCCAGTTTCCGAAGCGCGAGGAAGTCCACCGGATTCCGTCCGAAATGGACTGGGATTCTTGGCTGGGGCCGGCTGAGAACAGGCCATATAATCCGATGTACGCGCCCGGTAGCTGGCGAGGCTGGATGCCGTTTGGCTCGGGCACAATCGGCGACTGGATATGTCACGTTGTCGATCCCGTCTTCTGGGCTCTGGATTTGGGCGCTCCGACGACCATCCAGGCCGAGGCGGACGGTTACGATCCCAAGAAAGATGCCGACACCTTCCCGGCCAGCTCGAGGATTACATTCCAGTTCCCGGCGAAAGGCAATCGCGGTCCCGTCAAACTGCTCTGGCACAGCGCCGACAGAAAAATTCCGCGGCCGGCCGATCTTGAGCCGGGGCGAAAGGTCCCGGATACCGGAGCGATTGTCATCGGGGACAAGGGCAAAATCACATACGGCTCGCACGGCGCCGGCGGCGTGCGAATCTTCCCTGAGACCAAGATGAAGACCTACGAGCGACCGGAGCCGACGATTCCGCGTGTCAGGGGCCATCACCGGGACTGGCTCAATGCGATCAAGGCCGGCGGCCAGGCGGGTTCCAATTTCGATTACGGCGGCCCTCTGACGGAACTGGCCCGGTTGGGAATCATCGCAATGCAGAGGCTCGGCGAGAAGCTCGAATGGGACAGCGAGAAGATGCGATTTACCAACTCTGCTGCGGCAAATGAATTGATCAATCCACCGTCTCGAAAGGGTTGGCAACTGTAATCGACAAGATGGACAAGGCAACGGAACCGTAAGTATCTGTCCGTCTTCAGCGGCAAGGAATCTGGTAACTGCGTGGCAGGGCAGGGCTTTAGTCTTTACGGTTGCGCTATTTCTGTGGCGGCGGAGGACACAAAATGCGCTGCGGCTGAAGGTGCCAAGATGATTCAGTATGAAGGTTCGATCTACAGGCCGCCGTCTGAGGCTCGCTCGCTGATTCTGCAGGCTACGATTGGCTGCTCTAATAACCAGTGTGCCTTTTGCGTGGTCTATCAGATGTCCCCTGGTTTGCCCAGGGAGCTATTCCAACTCGAGGACAATACGAATGCCGCAGTCATCGTATACGTGGCCCGGCGTGTGCCAGTTGCGATGTGCTGACCGGCAATTCGCACGAGTATGGCCCCAGGAGCCCCCGCGAAGGATACGATACACACCTTCGGATGGGCCTTTCGGATCAACTTGCTCGGCCGAATTCGGATCGTATTGGCCATACCAGTCCTGGCACCATTCCGCTACGTTGCCGGCCATATCATACAGGCCCCAGGCATTAGGCAATCGGGTTCCAACTTCGTGGGTGGCAGCCCTGCTGTTTGTTAAGGCCCATGCATACCGGTCCGCAAAATCATCGCCCCAATAGAACGCCGTGGTAGTTCCCGCGCGACAGGCGTGCTCCCATTCGGCCTCGGTCGCAAGGCGGTATCGTCGGCCGTCTATATTTGACAGCTTTCGGCAGAATCTCTGCGCGTCTCTCCATGACACTGTTTCAACCGGGTGTCTCGGGCCTTTGAATCTCGAAGGATTCCGGTTCATAATCTTCTCATACTGCTCCTGAGTCACTTCATACACGCCCATATAGAAAGGCTTGCTTATCCGGACCACGTGCCTCGGACCTGCATCGGAATCTTTGTCCTCTTTGTCGGAGGGGTCATCCATGATGAATTGACCGGCAGGAATCAGAACAAATTTCATCGTCACGCCATTGGTGAAATCGACGGTCTTGATCGCAGCTTTGACCTGCCCGATTTCCTCTTCGCGCTGCTGTTGCTGTTCCGGGGCTTGTTCGGCTCTGACCTTGGCGACGACAGATTTCTCCTCAACTGGGGCATCGGCCGGCTCGAGGGTCTTGGCCGCGTCTGCGATCCGTGTGCTTTCTTCATCCGGTTCGGCGCGCAGAGCTCGATCCTGTTCGGGCTTGACGTGGGTGACAACATCTCTGCCCTTTTGAGTTGGGCTCGGCAGGTGTCGTGCGTTCGGCTCGTCTTCGGGTTGGACAAAAGTATATTGCTGATCAGTGCCGTCAACCACAAGCCTAATTAGCTCGTCACTCTTTTTCTCGGCGCCGCTTGGCCAGCGCGCCGTCAAACCTTTTGCGTCCAGATATCCGGCAGCAAGGGCATCCTTGTCAAGATCATACCACAGGACCTTCGGACACGGCCCCCAGAGTTCACCGCTCTGACGGTACAGTGCTGCCCCGGGCGGATCTGACATATAGGTTACCTTGAGCCGCTGCTGTTGCGCGCAGCTAACCGCAAACAATGGTATGAAAACTGCGATAACGGTGCCGTGTTTCATCTTGCTTCCTTCCACAAAACAGCCGGATCAACATATTGCAGACTCTCTACAACGGCAAACAGTAACCTCCAAAGTACTATCGGCAGGTGGCCGGTGTCTGCTTTAGGGCTATAGGAGCCTGTCGGAGAGTTCGATCTGGCTTCGAGCGGCCCTTTTTTCGCCTAGCTGCATCTCCGCCGGAGGCGGACATCGACGATAATCCGAGTTTGGTATACGCTCAGATCGAGTATAAGTTCTGACCATTCCACTGCGGCGGCAGGTCTCACTTGCCGTGCAGGATCGCCTCGCAGACGATTGGCTTGACGGCGTCTTCGGCGCGATTCGAATATGGTATGTGCTGCGTCAGCACTACTACTGCGGTTTCGTCACGCGGCGATATCACAGAAGTGATCTGTAAGCATAACCTCTCAGCATAAATTCGAAGTCGTCAAGCTCTTCGTCCTGATTGGGCGTTCTGTAGAAGCTGAAAGCGGCGGGGTTGTACAGGGCCTGTTCGTTCCATTCGATCAGGCCTTCGCCGAACCATCGCTGCATTGTCACGTGCCCGTCGGCCCAGCCCAGAGTGCTTGTATTTCTGCTGTGCCAAATGGCAAATGGGTCGACCCACTGTCTCGACTTGGGATTCATGACCCAGGAACCATTGTTGTATCCTCGTTTGTCCAACTCCGCCAGAAAGACGTATTTGGTGGCGGGATTCTTTATGTCCGAATATTTTATGCACGGCATAATCTCCCACGCGCCGCTTTGACTCACTCCGTTCATGCCGCCGGCAATCGAATAGGTGCGATAGGCGTACTGGTGGTGGGGGTTGTTCGGGCGTTTGTCGGAGGGGCAGTGGTAGGCCTCCACCTTCTTCACGTAGGGCCACAGCAGACCTTCGGTTATGTACTTCTTCTTTTCCTCTGTGCTGGCAGTCTGGGCGCCTGAAGGCATGACGATCCAGGCCGAGCCCCCTGGTCCTGGCGTATGGCCGCTGACCAGCTTGTCGTCATTCTCGTCCTTGTACATAATCCACGCAATCGTCAGTTGCCTTACGTTGCTGCGACAACTAATACTGCGGGCCTGCTCCTTGACCGCCTTGAGTGCAGGCATGAGAATTGACATAAGTATGG
>CAZLTY010000210.1:0-7672 GCA_964562575.1 uncultured Pirellulales bacterium | reverse complement strand
CGGACCAAGGATTTGCCGATATACTTGTGTTGCTAATGCTTGAGTTTTGTCTTAGGCACTCCAACAAAACCGTCGCGTCGGCCCGAGGCTGAGCGAAGCGTCCAACTGCAAGGCGGCCGAAGCAGGCGATGTGAGCATCGTCGATGGAGGCCAACGCCGCAGATGGACGTTGCAGCCAGCCGAAGCCAGCAGGGTTTTGTTAGAGTGCCTTAGTAAGGTTGTCACAGAATCGAGCGTATCTGATCTCCGGCGCCGTGGGGGTCGTGAGCAGTTCAAGAAGCTCAGGAAGTGCTGCCGGCAGCCAGTTGGCTTGATGAGTCAATGTGGTCTGTTGTCGTACGCAGCATAGTATAGTGAGGTTAACGGGGTCTGGGAGCACTAACAGTGACTCCCAGGCCCCTTGCTATTTAAATATTGGAGGGCCATTCTTTAGTGAGATTTCAGGGAATCGGCCAGGTAGTGTTGCATATTTCGGTGCCGGGCAGTATAATAAAGACCGGTGAAATTGGAGGATAAGGAGAACTAACATTATGGAGGTGCCAAATGCTCTTCGGGAAAGCAAAATCCTTTTTGTACCATGCGACACGAGACGACGGGCATGAGGTCCAAGCGCCTCGGCGGTGCCCGAAGACAGGCAGATACCTCGGGCGCGAAAAGAAGAAGGTAGGATGGGCAGGTTTCCTGCCCATGCGGTTCAATATACGTTACCTTAACAGCATGGGCAACAAGTTGCCCATCCTACTGTGGCTTCTTCCGGTGGCCGGGTTGTTCTCGCTGATCTGGTTCTTGATCCGTGTAATTCCCAAGCCTTCCCGGGCGACATATCCCTGTCAGCGCTTCGCCGCACCGCTTGCGAGCGGTTTCGTCGTCTGGATCGCCTCTCTTGTCGCCTCGGCCGTAGCGTACCGCAAGGCCAGGCGGTTTTTTGACAAGTCGCGCTACGCCGTCGCGGGGCTCTGCGTGGCTCTGAGCGTGATGGCGATGTGGTTGTCTCTGAGTTTCACGTCCGAGACCCCGGCGACGGCGGCATTCGTGCCGAGCGAGCCGGCCAACAGCCCGATGGGCCTCGCAAAGGGAATCAATCCGGGGCGCGTAGTCTGGGTTCACGACCCCGGCGCGACCAGTTGGGACGGCTCGACGGGCAGATGGTGGGATGATGACAACACTGACCAAGGAGCAGTCGATGTGATGGTCTCCAAGACCATCCAGACGCTGACGGGCCAGGCGAGCGATGCAGAATCGTGGGACGCGCTCTTCAGGCACTTCAACGGCGCCAGGGGTCGGGGCGAGGTTGGCTATCAGCCGCCAGAGAAGATCGCGATCAAGATCAACATGAACCAGGAGAATAGCAGCGGCGGAAACTGGTCGTCGAGTGTGGGCAATCCGAGCCCCCACGTTATCTACTCGGTCCTCAAGCAGCTTATCGAGATAGCCGGCGTGCCCGGCTCTGCAATTACAGTGTACGATGCTTCGCGATATATCGGCAATCCCATTTACGATAAGATCAGGGGCGATTCCAATCCCGAGATGCTGAATGTCAGATTCGTCGTCAAGAACAGTCTGGCGCGCAACGGACGTCTTGCAGCCGTTTACGATACCTCCAATCCACTGCGTACGAAGTCCGGGACGGCGTACCTGCCGCAATGCGTTACCGGCGCCAAGTACCTTATCAACATGGCGCTGCTAAGACCGCACTCGATGTTTGGTATCACACTGTGCGCAAAGAACCACTTTGGCTCGACGTATTTCCCATCCGGTGGCGGCTGGACGCCTTCTCCCATGCACAATTATGGGCAGCGATCGAATCCCATGGGTTCTTACAACTGCCTGGTCAATCTCAATGGACACAGACATCTGAGCGGAAAGACATTGCTCTACATGGTCGACGGCTTGTACCCGGCGAGAAATCAGAGCAATAATGTCCTGAAGTGGGCCTCCTTCGGCGACGACTGGTTCAGCGGCATGTTCGCCTCGCAGGACCCGCTGGCGATCGATTCGGTCGGACTGGACTTCCTGCGGCATGAGGATGCGATGAGCCAGCCTATAACCGACGTGACGGGCAATCCGGACAATTACCTGCACGAGGCTGCACTGGCTGACAATCCGCCGTCAGGGACGGTCTACGACCCTGAAGGCGACGGTACGCCACTGGCCAGCCTGGGCGTCCACGAGCACTGG
Source organism: uncultured Pirellulales bacterium (assembly GCA_964562575.1). Classification (GTDB taxonomy): domain Bacteria; phylum Planctomycetota; class Phycisphaerae; order Sedimentisphaerales; family Anaerobacaceae; genus SG8-4. The sequence continues at coordinate 5,494 of CAZLTY010000210.1, read as the reverse complement.
AACAATCCCGCCGACAGGCAATACTCCCGCAATCTGGGTACCGGCGACGGCATCGAGCTGGTAATCGCATCATTCGCCACCGAAGACGGCCCGATTGAAAACGTGACGAGCGGCCAGAAATACGAAGAGTTGCGTTATGCCATCGGCGAAGCCCGTCAGGCAGACACGATTGTTCTCAGCGAGGGAATCTACCCCGGAGGCGTTGATTTTGCCGGCAAGAACGTGACGCTAAGTTCGGCCGATCCCAATGACCCCAACGTGGTGGCGGCCACTGTCATCAGCGGCGGCGCTCAGGCTGTGAGTTTTACAGGCGGCGAGGATGCGACTTGCGTGCTCGCCGGGCTTACCATCACCGGAGCGCAAACGGGCATCTATTGTTTGGGTTCATCGCCCACGATCGCCAACTGCTGTGTCACAGACAACTCAGTTGCGGGAATCGAGCTGTACGTGGGCAGCAATCCAACGATCACGGGCTGCGAAATCATCTCAAATATAGGGGCGGGCATCGAGGCGTGGATCGAGCAGGCCGGACGGTACGTAACTCACAATTATCCCGTGATTTCCAACTGTGTCATTGCCGCAAATGGCCAGAATGGTATCTCAGGTGGTATGCCGACGATCGCCAACTGCACTATCGTCGCAAACGGAGCGTTCGGCATCTCCAGCAACTCGCCGACGGTTGTTAACACGATTGTCTACCACAACCACCCCGACACCGGGCTCGCTCAGATAGACAGCGCCTCTGCAATCGTCAGCTACAGCGATGTCCAAGACGGCTGGCCGGGCCAGGGCAATATCGACGCGGACCCCTTGTTCGTTTGGCTCGGCCACTGGAGCGGGGGCTTTGGAGGGCCTCAAGACTTTTCTGACGGTTTCTGGGTGAGCGGCGACTACCACTTGCGGTCGCAGGCTGGCCGATGGGACCAGTTCTTTGTTCAAGACTGGGTCCACGATTGGACTACCAGCCCTTGTATCGACGCCGGAGACCCTGATTCCGACTATTCGGCCGAACCCGCGCCGAACGGTGCGCGCATTAACATGGGCGCCTACGGCGGCACGCCTCAAGCCAGCAAATCTTTGGCTGGATAGAGGGCCGAAGAACCGCGATTACTGATTCTCGGCATTTTTCTCGTCCGTCATCCCTCGTCTGTCGTTTACAGCGAGCAGAGAAAAAAAAGTGCGCAATCAGTGTATGAACCTGCTCCTTCATGTATCTATATATATGAAACAGAGATGGCGACAAGAGAAAGGCAAAATGAATCGGTTTTGGTTTGTGCCGCTCGGGGCGGTGATAAAGAGGCGCTGCAAGCGTTGCTGATGCGTAACTGGCCGTGGCTGCGAGGACTGGTCTACAGCATCATAGGCGACGGCGATGAGGTCGACGACGTGCTGCAGGACGTTTGTGTCCGTGTAATCACGAAGATCGACTCGGTCTGTCAGCCCGAGCGGTTCAGGTCCTGGCTGGCGGTCCTGGCCCGGCGGCAGGCCCTGAGGCATCGTCAGAGCAGAGCCCGTAGGGTGGGTCTTAGCCGGGTGAACAATGGTGGTGGCCGGGCAAGTCCCACCTTACTCAGCGATGAAAAAGCGTCGTGGTTCGCCGATGGTCTGGAGCGGACCGAGCAGTGCGACCGGATTCTCCAGGCCGTCAGGTTGCTGCCTGAAAAGTACAGAGAGGTATTCATGCTTCAATACAGCAGTGATCTGACATACAGGCAGATAGCCGAGATACTCGATGTACCGGTCACGACCGTGCAAATTCGCCTCGTGCGGGCCAGGGCGATGCTCCGCGATCAAGTTGCCGGCAAGGAAAGGAACGCGGTGTACCCTTCAGGGTAGTAAGTTCTCGCGAAAAAAAACATAACCTGTTGTTGTAAGGACACTTGCCCGCGCAAGAGCGGGAATTTTAAGTCGGGAACACTATATTGTAGAGCCGCTGACCCGTGCAAGGACGCGAATCTTCAATCAGGAGCACTATAACATGAACATGACACAGGAAATGCTTGAGATAATGATGGGCAAGCACCTTGACGGCGAGATCACCCCCAGTGAGCAGCGGCTGCTGGAGGCCGAGTTGGAACGAAACCCTCAGGCCAAGGGACTGCTCGCGCAGTTGCGGGAGATGCACGAGCGTTGCGGCGAGGCCGTTGCGTCGAAGCTTCTGGGCCGGGGCCGGACGCCTGAAGAGATATTCGAGCGGGCCTGGCAGCGGCGGCCAAAGCAGCCTCTTCGCTCGATGATGGAAATGCGAGGTCACGTGCGTTTCGCAGCGGGACTTGCAGCCGGACTCGTGATGGGCTTGGCGCTGCACTTTGTTCTGCCCGTTGTTTCGACGCCCGGCGGTGACCCGGCCGCCCCCGACATCGTGGTCCGAGACACCGAGAGCGATATCAACCCCGAGCAACAGGCGTTCGACGGGCTTGCCGCCGACCCCACCGGCGAGATGATTCTTAACGTTGACTGGTACAACTTCACCGACAAGCAGGGCAACAAATGGCTCGTCGAGGGCCTTCGAGAAGACACAGTCAGACCGGCCGCGTACTACGACGGCCTGTAGACCGAACGTGAACTGTAATTTAGAAAGGCCAAGAACATGAAAACGACACTTGTTACGCTAATAGCTGCGGTCACGGTGCTTTCAACTGGTGTGGCTGTCCGCGGCGAATCGCAATCGACCAATGAGCGCCCGTTTATGGGCGTGCTGATTGATCCGGCTCGGCTGCCCGGCCTGCTCAACAAGCATCTGGGCCTTCCGGTCGGCCAGGGGCTGCGGATACAGAACGTTCAAGAGGGCAGCCCCGCCGACAAGGCCGGACTCGAACGCGACGACCTGATCATCGGCTTTGAAGGGCAGGATGTCCACGATTATGAGAGGTTTCTCGATGCAATCCGCAAGGCCGGTATAGGCACTGAAGTCTCGCTCCAGATCATCCACCTGGGCGTTCGCAAAACCGTCAAACTGACGTTGAGACCGTTCGAGGGTGAGCCCGACTGGAAACACCCTCGGGAACCCGAAGCCGTCCGGTCATGGCGCCCGGGAAGGTTCTTCCGGCTCAGGCCAGGAGATGAAGACTGGAAGGAGATGTTCAAGGACGGCATTCCCCCGGACATTGACATAGATGTGAAGAAGTTCTTCAAGAAGGTTCGCACCTATCACCACTCCAACGGCGAAGACTACAGCGTTACGATCGAGGGCAATCCCGATGATGAAGATTCGACGATAACCGTTCGCATCGACGATGATGCGTACAAGACCACCGTACACGAGATTGACAAACTCCCTGAGAAGTATCGTGAGGCTGCCGAGGATGCTCTGGAAGATGCCAGAATTGACAGTTGGACAAGGGGATTCGATCTGAAACTCACTCCACCATCTATCCAGACACAGCCGGACTGGAGAGGTTACTTCGACAGGCTGCACCCTCGCAACTACAGTCCGATGCCGCGGTTTGACCGGAGTGAGGAGATATTTGACAGGATCCAGAAGCAGATGCGAGAAATGCGCGGGCGCCTGGAAGAACTGGAGCAGCGCCACGGAGAGATACTGGATCGTTTCTCGCGCAGTCGCGACGAGAAGAAATCGGATCAGGAAGAAGAATCTGAGGATCGTCAGAAAGCTATCCCGTTGGTCGAAGGGGATCAGAAGAGGATTTGACATACCCTTCAGGGTAGTAGGTTCACGCGAGCAAAACCATAACATGTAATTGCAAAGCCGCTTACCCGCGCAAGAACGGGAATTCTCAATCGGGAGCACTATAATTTGGATGTGCAGGGATTGGTGTTAGGGAATCAGACGACCAGGATATCAGGTAGTGGTTATCAGGATATCAGGATATCAGGCTATCAGGCTATCAGGCTATCCCGGCGTCAGGCAGAAGTGCCGTTTCATTCCTGATGACCTGAGACCCTGATTTCCTGCACCCTGATAACCTGGTACCCCGATATCCTATTTGCCCTCTGTGAGGGTTCTTTAGTACTACAACGCCATTTTGGCTATGTGTGAACAATGAACCCTCGTTCTTGAAGCCCTATCGCAGGTTGTCCTGTGCAAAACCGCAAAGTAGCGTTGTAGCCTTAGGACAGCATCTTCTTGCCTCGCAGGATGTGGTGGTAGTGCTGTGCGAAGCGATGGGCCTCGTCCCTGACGTATTGCAGCAGCCTCAGGGCGGGTGAGCGGGCCGGCAGTTTCAGAGGTTCGCTGCTGTTTTGAAGGTAAATGTCTTCTTCCTTCTTGGCGATTGAGGCGATCTTCACGGGGGGGGCCTCCATCTCCCTGAAGACTCTCTCGGCGGCCCTGAGGTGTCCTAGGCCGCCGTCGATCAGGACAAGGTCGGGCCACAACTCCTCGCCCCGTAGCGCGTACTTGTATCTGCGACTGACCACCTCGGCAATCATCGCATAGTCGTCGATTCCTTTGACGGTCTTGATCCTGAATCGTCGATATCCGCTCCTGAAGGGTTTGCCGTCGATGAATTTGACTAATGAGCCGACCGCTTCGGCGCCGGAGATGTTGGCGATGTCGATTCCCTCGATGACCCGAACGGGCTCGGTTGCCCCGAGTAGTTCTCTCAGTTGTACGAGGGCTTCGGTTGGATCGGCAGCAAAAACCTCCGGCTGAACGTGCTCTTCGGGTGAGCCCCGGCGGTCGAGCCTCTCGATCAGCCGGATGCGGTCGCGAAACATCGCCGCACTCTCATATTCCAGTGCCTCAGATGCCTCAGCCATTTGCCTGTTCAATTGGCGCAGGATCGTCGAACGCTTGGAGAGCAGAAATCTCAGGAGGTCCGTGATGATCTTCCTGTATTGGGGCCTTTCGATTTTGGCCCCGCACGGAGCGGTGCATTGCTTGATGCTGTAGAGGAGGCAGGGCCGGAAGAACTTGCGCCTGCGGTCGTCCTCTTTGATGTCGAGCTTGCACGTTCTAAACTTGAATATCTTCTGCAGCACTACAAGGACGTTCCGCAGATCTCTCGCCCCGGCAAAGGGTCCGAACAACCTGCTGCCCTGTGCTCGCGGCTTCCTGGTAATGTAGACGCCCGGAAAATCCTCGCCGGTCGTGATTTCAAGGTAGGGAAACGTCTTGTTATCAACAAGGTCCGTATTGTAGGGCGGACGAATGTCCTTAATCAAACGTGCCTCGGTGAGCACAGCTTCAACCTCATTCGGAGTCTCAAGAAAATCAACGTTTGCGACCCTGTTTACCATCTCGGCGATTTTCGGCCCGCGTGACGCAATCAGGTCGCTGCCGGGTTGAAAGTAGCTGGCCGCCCGCGAGCGAAGATTATTTGCCTTGCCGATGTAAAGAACTTTGTCCGCCGAGTCCTTCATAAAATACAATCCGGGTCCGGTCGGAAAGCCCTTAATCCTCTCGCGGATTGTCTCGGTTTTGCAATTTTTTCCGACTGACATAATCTTTATATTAGCACCATTGTTAAATTATCTAAAACAGATTGCCTCATGGAATTTTTTTTTCTCCATAGATTCAGTAGCTACAAGG
>CAZLTY010000209.1:0-7803 GCA_964562575.1 uncultured Pirellulales bacterium | reverse complement strand
CTGGCAAAGACGGCGAAGCAGGCGATGTTGGCTCTATCGTCGATGCAGCCGGATGCAGCCAGGCGAAAAAAGGGCCGCTCGAAGCCAGATCGAGTTCTCCGACGGGCTCCTAGTCCCAAACAACAAGAGGAGACAAGCATGGAAAAGGTAAATAGAAGAGAGTTTTTGGGAAAATCTGTGGCGGCAAGCGTGGCGGCGGGCCTTGTCGTATCGGCCAAAGGATCGGTCGCCGCGGCCAGTGTAGCCGGACCGAAAAGAGCTGCTAACGATGACATATCACTGGCCCAGTGGGCCCTGGTCGGGGAGATTCGTGATGGTAAATGGAAGAATTCTGATTTTCCGAGAATTGCCAGGGAGGATTTCGACATAAACGGTATTGAGTTTGTCAGCACGCTGTTTGAGTTGCCGACGTACTCTTACTTGAACCGGCTGCGACGAAACGCTGCGAAGTACAAGGTCGCGATGGTCCTCATTATGGTCGACGATGAAGGAGAGACCTGCGACCCAAGCAAGGAGACACGCATCCAGACTGCCATTAACCATCGCAAGTGGGTGGATATAGCCAGGTTCCTCGGCTGCCATTCGATCCGCACCAACTGTCGGGGTCCAAAGAACGCCTCGAAGGATCAGGCCCTTGAATGGGCGGCCGATTGTTACAACCGTCTGCTCGAGTATGCGGCTCCTGCCGGCATAGGGATCTTGATTGAGAACCACGGTGGACTGTCGAACGATCCCGATTGGATGGTCTCGCTATTCGAGAAGGTCGACAATCCTTACTTCGGCTCATATCCCGATTGGAGAGGTCCGGGCCCAGTTTTTGACAACTACGAATATCTAAGGAAGATGCTCCCCTACGCCGGCGGGATGTCCTACAGAAATCAGCCGACTGAGGAACAGACCGCCAGGCTGGTAAAACTCTGCCAGGATTCCGGCTATAGGGGCTGGTATGGGATCGAGTCAGGAGGCCGCGAGCAAATCAAACTCGGCAAGAGGCTGCTTGAAAAGTATCTCTTCGGAAAGGGATAAGACGATACGACTCCAGGTCTGCCCTTCTTCAGCCTGGCGCAGCTTGAAAAACAACGGGATTACTGCGTCGTATTGTTCAAACCCGAAACGAATCCGGCGGTTGCGGAAGAAATAGACAAGCTCAGAGAGACCAAGACCGGCGGACATGCAGGAGAGAACGAGACTTCGATGATGCAGGTTTCAAGGCCTGATCTGGTACGCATGGACCGCGCCAAGGAACAGTCCGGCAAGGATTTGGCACGCCTGAAACACCCTCTCTGGGAGTATCTGTGGAAATATCAGAGCAAGTTCTATCTGAGGCGTCTCTTTCAATCTTCGCGAACACGCTGGTTTTTTGTGAAGGAACACTACGCTCTTGACTTGCGACCATTCAGCTCCTGTTTCATCAACCGACCCACTTTGAATTTCACTACGCTCCTGGCTGGGACGTGGACTCGTTCACGGGTCTTGGGGTTTTGTGCTTTCCTTGGCGCATGCTCGCGCAGTTCAAAAACACCGAAGTCACGAAACTCTAAACGGTTGCCTTTGGCAAGTTCAGCGATGATTTCATCAAGGAAACTGTTGATTATCGCCTTGGCTCTCACCTGCGCAGTCTGCGTATCTGCAGCAACTCGGTTGATGAGTTCTTGCTTTCTGGTCGTTGACATCGCTCAGCTCCAAAATGACCTAGCATGACAGCAGCAAAAGTCTGACGAATATTCGGAGTAGTACAACGAAGAAGATCTGCACCTTCATCCACCTTCATGTAACATATAAAGCATAACCTATTTTGAAGCAGATGCAAACGGCTTCCTGGGGCCTATCGCTGCCGTCAATCTGACATTTGGCCGCAAAAGCAATAGTCTGCCACGGTGGTTCTGTCCTATATTTCTCGTTGTATCCTTTGATTTATCCGTACCCGTGTATAGGGGCTCGATATATAGGTTGGGAAGTCCTTTGATTTGTACTGTATCGTTTTGCGGTGGTTGCTGAAGAAATCGATGTGCGACGCATTCGCTTCGAGGTCTATCTCCACGGTCCAGGCGTTCTTGGCGGTATCATATTTCATCTCCTTCCATTGGTCATCGCCGAATAATTCCCGGATATATGCGGCGCTGCCGTCGGGGCCGCGGTCGTACATCCACCAGATGCGCCCGCTTTCCGCCATAGGAGCCTGTCGGAGAATCCGATCTGGCTTCGAGCGGCTTGTTGTCCGACTGGACTGTCCCGATGTACATCGGGAGCTGCATCGGCGATATACACCGATATCGCCTGCTTCGCCGTCCTTGCCAGTCGAAAAACCGCTCGCTCTCGGGCCGACGATGGGATTTTCCGACACACTCCTGGAGCTGGGCTTGAACTTAACGGCAACCAGCAGCTTGTTGTCCTTAACCTTGTGATCTACGGTCGGGGGCCCCAGCATGGGCTCGACGCCTGGGAAGAAATGCTGCAGGAGAAAGGCCGCCTTGTTTTGCTCATCCTTCTCAGAGGCAGGGTGTCCCTTCGCTTTTCCGTGGCCGCTGTTGGCTTTTAGATATATCGGGATTTGCGGATAATGCCGACCTCCCCAGGCTATATCATAGGCGACGAAGTCGTGGGTTCCGGGATGGAAATACAGATCCACATTCCTGGCTTTCAACACGTCAAGGTTCTTGGAGATAAAGATATCGTCGGCCAGACGCAGAGCAAGATGTTGGATGTCTGCCCAGTTGTGTCCGGCATTAAGTGCGTCGGCATTGTATATGGGGCCGAATGTTCCGCCCAGGAATGGGTGCTTGGAATTCTGAGCATATCGCTGGTTGAATCTGTTCAGTTCATCCCATGCCGTCCGGTCGCACAGACGCAGAGGGGATTCCCAGATCGGGGACACTGTTGCATGCAGTGCGGTCAGGCGTTTATCCGCTATGATGGCAACCGAAGGGGACGCACCGTTTTTCGAGCCGCCCGACATAGCCACCTTGCCTTTTTCAAAATGATCCTCTTCGGAATAGGCGGCGGTAGTGGCACGCATAAGAGTTGCGGGCCAGGCCCAATACTGGATGGAATAGTGAGGATCAAGGGTTTCGATAAACCGCTTGCGCATCGCGTAAGCCAATTCAGCCTTGCCAAATTGTCTCGGTTCCTGGACAATCGTCTGAACGAGGCCGACACGTCCGTCAATCAAATCGTTTTGCACCCCTCTAAGGCGGACATCTCTCTGCAATTGCTTCAATTGATGGCCACCGGTGAGATGGAACCCTTTTGCTCTTCTTTCGGCAGGTACGATCATTCGCACTTGTATGCGGTAGTCCTGTCCCGGCCAGAGCTGCCCCACACGGATTGTAACCAGTTTCTGGCGCGTAGGAACAGGGCCTTTCACAACGTGCCACTCGGCAAGCACCTCAACATCCAGCGTGCTTGCGTCGAGTAGTTCGTGCATGTCAAACAGCGGATTTTCCGCTCGAGCGTTTTGTTTCTGCCCTGCGTGCGCAGCAACGCAAAGCAGCACTGAGATGCCTGTGAGTAGTTCTTTCATCGCTTCATCTCCTTGTATCCCATGACTAAGTGGCAGGAATTAGCGATAACTGAGGAAAATTAGATCTTGTTCGGCACAAACAAGATACCGTCCCACTGTGACCGGTAGACAGGTCGGCGCGAGGTCTATATCCTCAGGCTTCCCTTTTCGAGGCTCTTAAAGGCCGCCGCCATTCTTTGCCCACAGGTCTCTGTTGACCACCCATATGCCGGGTTGGTACGGTTTCTGCTGGGCGTGCTCGGGTATCCAGACTTTGCTTTTATGCCGGCCTTCCACATGGCCGTCATAGAAGGCGAGATTGGCGCACTCATTGTGGCGATACATGGTCGGCCCGCCGCATCCGACGCCCTTGTACTGATTGACGGTGCCGTCCTGGCCAAGCACGTCCCAGCCGTCGATGTAATTGGCTCCCTTCCACTTGCTCCACCAGTCGTGAGCCTCGTTGAACTGCATCTTCTTGGCGGGCTGCTCGATGCTGGTCACCTTGTGCGACAGTATTTCCATATCCATGGTCGCGGTCCACGAGGGCGAACCGACTGAGGGGTAGAAGTCTTCAATGTTGAGTCCGTAGCTGGTGAGGGTGCCGCCTTCGTTTCCGCTTTCGATGTCATAGGCGTGCAGCCAGGCCTTCTGCGTATCCGAGGGACATTTGTACTTCTTGGGGGTTTGAACGCCGGAAAGATTCACTTCAGCTCCCTCGTAGCCGATAAGTTCGCGGAACTCGACGTTGGTCGTCCAGAGCGTTGTCCCGGTGGCGGATATATAGCGGCAAGGCACGGCCCAGTCGTCATTGTTGTTTGCGTACAGCGTATTAGCCAGGGCAATGCTGTGGAGGTTGCTCGAACATACCATCTTGCGCCCCTGGTCCCGGGCGAGATTCAGCCCCGGCATCAAGATAGCCATCAAAATGGCAATTATTGCGATAACAACCAGCAACTCGATTAAGGTAAAGGCTTGGCGTTTCATAGTCTGGCTCCTTGCGAACGGTCAAAAAACATAATCTTCTCCGTACGGCACTGACAATGTTACTGGATTTGCCTTGAACTGTCAAGGATTTCCTCTTTCGGGCACTTGCATTTGGCCGGCCGCTTCTGTTACCATATATCAACGAAATCAAAGAGCTTTCTCAGACAAAAGGGCAAATATCATGCGGAGACTAGAAGGCTTTACGCTCATAGAGCTTTTGGTGGTAATTGCGATCATCGCAATATTGCTTGCGGTCTTAATGCCGGCGCTTCATCGGGCCAAGGAGCAGGGCCAACGTGCTGCGTGCCTGAGCAATGTCAAGCAGTTGACCCTTGCGTGGATGTTGTACGCGTATGAGAACGACGACAAGATTGTCAACGCCAGCACCTTCTTCTCCCGACCCGGCGAGCCGGCCTGGATAGGCGCGCGTTGGCAGGTCGAAGGTACCCCTGAGGAGCTGCGCGAACACCTCAAAGACGGGATACTCTACAAGTACAGTGAGGATGTCGACATTTTTAGATGTCCCACGGGGATTCGCGGAGAAGTCCTGACATATGCGATCGTTGATGCCATGAACGGCGCCACGAGCATACCGGGAACGACAAATTTAATGATTAAACGGCTCAATCAGATCAAGAGGCCCGGCGAGCGGTTCGTGTTCATCGACGAAGGCAGGATATCGCCGGACAGTTGGACCGTGCACTACGACCGGGAAAGCTGGTGGGACCACCCGACGGTTCGCCATGGGGACGGCACGAACTTTTCATTTGCCGACGGCCACAGCGACTACTGGAAATGGAAGGATCCGCGCACAGTGAAACTTGCCGAAGGGATAATCTCCGAGGCTGCGCAGCAGGGGAACCCGGATTTGCGTGCGGTTCAGAAAGCGGCATGGGGCGAACTCGGCTATGAGCCCCAGCCCTTGTAGGCCGGGGCAACTCAATTGCCCATGCCGGATGATAAGGGACTGCGATGAAATCCTTACTTATCTCTTTCATTTCGGCTCTTTCGCATCTCGCATGGGGTTCTCCAGGCAGATGCGCTAAGACATTTGCAGCAGAGGTTCTAACCCTTGTCAGCCGTTTTCTCAAGGGATCCAGCTAATGCCGCCACGCGGAGTTCCAGCCTCTTTATTTCTCTTTTGAAACTGATGCGGTGGATCATCTGCCATGCGAATATCTTCATAAGCGCAATAAACTGACAGCCGACAATGAAGATAGCGGCGTACATGATTTGAGATTTGGTCTGCTGGACTGCGAAGAATTTGACACCGCTGAAAATGGTCACTGCCATGATGGCAAGGCCCCATGCCCAGATGAAGATTACTATCGATAGCATCCTTCTGTTGTAGAAGTCTTTCAACATCGATCCGATGCCATCTTCTCGTGGTTCGTCGTATGTGCCATTGATTATTTTCTTGATCTGATCATCGTTCATCTTGTTTCTCCTTTTCCGGGTTTATTCACAATGCTTTTGCCAGAGTTCTTTCAGTTCGTTTCCCGCGTTGTGGAGTCGCGATTTGACGGTCCCCTTCGGAATCTTCAGAGCTGCTGCTATTTCGGGTACCGTAAGCTGCTCAAAGTAATAGAGGCTCAGGACGACTCTCTTTCTCATATCCAGTCTTTCCAGCAGCTCTCTTACACCGGTGTCTTTCTTCTCCGGTTGTTGATGGTCGGCCAGTTGGGTAATGTCGGTTCGTTTCACAGCCCTGCTCTTTTTTATCCAGTCGTTCGTCTTGTTAGTGACAATTCTGTAGGCCCATGACCTGAACCTGGCGGCGTCATTCAATCGAGAGATTCCGCGAATAATGCCCAGCCAGCTCTCCTGCGTTATGTCCCATGCCGCCTCACAATCAGCAGTCAGACGAAAGGCATAGCGCCAGAGTCGTTTCTGCCATCGTGAGACCAGTATCTCCATCGCTTTGGCGCTGCCGCTCTGGCAGTCCATAACCAGTATTTCATCGACAATTTGTTCTACGGACCGGTCCACTCTGTTAATCATAGTCTATCTTCGCAGCCCTGCGGTTCATTTTTTCTCGACGATTCGGAACAATTGGAGATATAGTCCGAGGCTCTATATGAAAACTCCGTCGTCGGCCCGAGAGCGAGCAATTTTCTCGCGTGGCAAAGACGGCGAAGCAGGCGATGTTGGTCTTATCGTCGATGCAGCCGGATGCAGCCAGGCGAGAAAAGGGCCGCTCGAAGCCAGATCGAGTTTCCAGACAGAGCCTAAAGAATCTGACGTGAGTGGGTGCTGATTTCCAGAGGCTGTCTCTCACTCTGGAAAGTTCATCCGTTCCAGCAGATCGTCAAACCTTGGGTCCAGGCGGAGAGGCTCCCACGACGAGGGTATTCGGAGCAAAAACATACCGAAATGCCTTTCTTGATAGACTCTTTCGAGCCACCGAAAAGCCTCATCAGTATTTCCGCAGTCTGTGTAGAGTGTGGCGAAGAACATCGGCAAAACATATTCACTCTTGCCCTTATCCTGCAATTCTTGAAGCAGGATTTCGGCCTCATCTTTCCTGCCTGAAATAGCGTAGGCTCTTCCAAGCGTCGCAATCAGAAGCGGTGTGCGCCCGGCGAGACTCATGGCTTTCTCGACAGATGCGATCGCCTCCGGGTACATGGACATGGATAGATAATCCTCCCCTAGATCAGAGAGTGCGAGCACAAAACCAGGGGCCAATTCTAACGTTTTCTTACGTTGTTCTACAGCTCGTTCAAACTGTCCGGAAAACCTATACATATTCGCAAGTTGATTATTGAGCACTTGTGAATGTGGATCAAGTGTCACGGCTGTTTGCATCATGTCGATGGCCTTATCGAAACGCCCGGCTGCGACCCAATACCAGGCATAACCGAAGTATGTGTAGCTGGGGTTTGGATTAAGGTCGATGGCTCGTTCAAAACTCAGCTTGGCTTTCTGCCAGTCCCAGTCACAAAACAAAGCTACCCAGCCTACAGCAGAATGGGCATACTCGCATGTCTCATCTAACTTAAGCGCCATATTCGCGGCCGTCCTGGCCTTGGCAAAGTTCTCATCACGTGCGCCGTATCCGTAAATCGCAGGAACCCAGTAAGCGGCCGAAAGCCATCCATAGGCTTCCGCGTAATCTGGTTCTATCTTGATAGCCTGGTTAAAGTAGTCAGCGGCTGTTCTATAACTTTCTTCCGTTTTCTTCTCGAAGAAGAAGATGCCCTTGAGATATGCCTCGTGCGCATCTGGATTTATCGGTTTCTTTTGTTTGACTCGCCTCTCTTCTTCAGGGGTGACGGCAACCTCGATTTCCCGCGTGATGGCCAGCGTCACCTCGC
>CAZLTY010000208.1:0-7882 GCA_964562575.1 uncultured Pirellulales bacterium | reverse complement strand
GGCGAAAAAATTGCTCGCTCTCGGGCCGACGACGGAATTCTCCGACAGGCTCCTAGGCGGCAATTGTCAGCTTTTTGAAAGGAAGCGAAATGGTCAGCGGCAAGGAATCCACCCGACTATTTGACGATCTTCTCTTTCCGAAGATATTCCGCACATTCCGCGTGGCCATCCAACCTACGAAGTTAATAATTGCTTTTCTGGCAGTAGCTGTCATTTGCCTGGCCGGCTGGGTCATGGACTTGAGCAGAACAGTCGTTGTGGGCACATACGGGCCCAACAAAGTCACGGAACTAGGCATCTATATGAACCGCCTTGACGAGCCCGGTTCGGCGACACAGGCACACATCGATGAGTACGGGGACAAGGGCGAGCGAGCGGGAGTATTCTCGACACTCTGGCATTTTGGCTCGGCCAAGTTCCATACCGCACTGGGCGAGTTGTTTGAGTTCAACTTTACAAGTGTCGGAGAAAATCTCCGCGATTGCTTCAGGGCCCTCACGTGGGCGTTCAGGTACCACTACGCTTACTGTCTGATCTTTGTCACCATCGGTCTTGCCGTGATATCCGTCGCCGGCGGTGCGCTGTGCCGAATTGCAGCACTTCAGTTTGCACAGGGTGAGAAACCGGGCCTGACCGAAGCAGTTCGTTTTAGCGTCAAACGTTTCACGAGTTTTTTCACAGCTCCGTTGGCTCCGATCGCAATAATGCTCTTCATGGGACTGTTCATAGTTCTCCTGGCTCTGGCAGGCAATATCCCGCAGGTCGGTGAGCTGATAGTCGTGCTGGGCACGCCCCTGGCTTTGATCAACGCTGCATTGATCGCGGTCATCTTGATAGGAGCTGTCGCGGGATTCGGCCTGATGTTCCCTGCCGTGGCCTATGACGGATCGGACTGCTTCGATTCTATAAGCCGTTCCTTGAGTTATGTATATGCACAGCCGTCCCGGATGGCCTGCTACAGTCTGATAGCTGCCGTTTATGGCGCAATCTGTTATGTTTTTGTCCGATTCTTTGCATTCCTGATGCTCTCGATCACGCACTGTCTCCTGCAGATCGGCATTTGGACCGACAGCAGCACCAAGGGTGTAGACAAACTCACAGCGATCTGGCCGAAGCCGGAGTTCATGAATCTTCTCGGTTCTCCTGATCCGGTGCCGACTACCTGGGCGGAGCTATTGGCCGCCCGGCTGGCATACTTGTTCGTGCTGATGGTGGTCGGGCTGATAGTCTCTTTCATAATCAGTTTCTATTTTTCCGCCAATACTGTCATCTATTCACTGATGCGCAACAGAGTTGACAAGACTGCCCTGAACGACGTTTGCACGCATTTCGATGAGGCCCAAATCGAGACGTCCACAGTCGAGTTGCAGCCCGGGCAGGAACAGTAGCAGTTGAGGCTTTCTACACACGAATACATTGAGGTATGTCGGGCCGATGGAGGCTACAGGTGCCGATAAGAATATGCCTGAGACAAGCATAGACACACAGTCTGACAACAAGAATCTGCATACTCCTGAATTGATGACCGCGGCCCCTACCGCCCTGCTGCGATTCCGTCGGCCACTGATTGTGCTTGCCCACATAATTGCTTTCGCTGCGTCTTTGATGCTTTCTTTCCTCGTGGTGCACAACATGCAGTTGATACCCCCAAAGCCTGCTGAGAAATGGCTTCATCTATACCTTCCGTTGTTGCTGTTCTTTCTCGTTGTAAAACTGCCGGTGTTTGGACTTTTCAAGCAGTACCGTGGCTGGTGGCGCTACGTGGGGATTTCCGATCTGCGGTCGATACTGCTGGCATCACTGACAAGCACGTCAATTATCGTAGTTTGTTGGTTCGCAGTTGGCTGGAACGATACGATTCGCGCGAGCCTGCCGGCGGACATGGAAAGACCCGCCGAGGGTGTGTGCATGGCGGACATATTCGCTACCGTGTTCATACTCGGCGCATTGCGTGTCGTAATACGGCTGTACTTCGAGGGCACTGGCCAGGCCGGCCGGCTGAAGCGATTCCTCATAGTCGGAGCAGGCAACGCAGGTGAATCGTTGCTTCGCGAGATCCAGCGCATGGCCACCGCGCAATATGATGTTGTCGGTTTCATCGACGATGACCTCGCCAAACGAGGCACGCACATTCATGGCATGCCGGTCCTCGGTACTGTAGAGCAGTTACCGAAAATCTGTAAAGAACGCAAGATCGAGGAAATAGCGATTGCAATGCCCTCGGCAAGCCATCAGCAGTTGAGACGCGTTGTCCAGGTGTGCGAAGGAACTGCAATTCGCTTCAGCACCGTACCGTCGCTTACAGATATCGCCTCGGGAAAACTTCGCGTTTCTCAGATTCGAAAAGTTGAAATTAACGATTTGCTCGGCAAGTTCGGCAGAGAAGTAGTGGAGCTTGATCTGGATTTGATAGAGGCTTTTGCCGTCGACAAGGTGATTCTGGTAACCGGCGCCGGCGGCTCCATAGGCTCGGAAATGTGCAGGCAGTTGTGCAATTTCAATCCGAAGCTGCTGCTGCTTCTCGAGCAGGCTGAAAATCCTCTGTTCTATATAGAGCGGGAGCTGCGGCGAAAACTTCCCTCAGTCGATGCCAGAACGCTGATCTGCAACATCACCGACAAAGTCCGAGTGGGCGAGGTTTTCGAAAAGTACAAACCCCAGGTTGTCATCCACGCAGCCGCTCACAAGCACGTGCCTCTCATGGAGGTCAATGCCTGCGAAGCCATCAAGAACAATGTCGCAGGCACACAGGTCGTCGCCGATGCCGCAGATAGTTGCGGCGCCACAAACTTCGTTATGATCAGCACCGACAAGGCTGTCAATCCGACGAGTATCATGGGCTCATCCAAGCGAATCGCAGAGATGTATATTCAGGACCTGAACAGAACCAGCGAAACACACTTTGTCACCGTTCGGTTCGGCAACGTGCTCGGCTCAGACGGTTCGGTCGTGCCTATCTTCAAGAAGCAGATAGCCGAGGGCGGGCCTGTGACTATAACGCATCCTGAGATGAAGCGCTATTTCATGACGATACCGGAGGCCAGCCAGCTCGTATTACAGGCGGCGACGATGGGAAAAGGTGGGGAGATCTTCGTCCTCGACATGGGCGAGCCCGTGAAGATTGTTGACCTGGCCAGAGAGCTTATTACGCTGAGCGGATTCAAGCCCGGAGAGGACATCGAAATGAGTTTCACCGGTCCCAGAGCCGGCGAAAAACTCTTCGAGGAGCTTTCAATCGAAGGCGAGGACATGCAGCGCACCCGCCATCCTAAAATCGGGATATGGAAGAATATTCCGATGGACCGTGACAAACTTCGCGCGGGCATAAGCGAGCTGGCGACTATTGCCAGAGCGGATACACACGGCGGGATAGTCGACAAGATCAAGGAACTTGTTCCAGAATATATCGGCGGCAACAATCAGGCCTGAGCCGCCCGAATCCCCGATGAATTACGGCATCTGCCCCCTTTGGAACCACTGGCTGGGCGGCTTTCTGCGGAGATTTCCCTTGACACGACGGTGCGAGATTTAGTATTGATGGTATCAGGCTCTGTCTCTTGAGATAATTTGCCTGAGTCGAAGGAGTGTAGTTGGAGCGTGCTTCGGTGTGAATACTCTTGCCTTTCGGCCAATGATGGGCTTGCAAAGAAAACGAGGTGGCGTGTCAGGAAGACTCGTCTTGCACGAGCATTTCTTACGATGTAGCCGAGCAAAGACTATTGTCAATAATTCCATTTGAAGGAGGAGTATTATGTGTAGAAAACTGGTTCTATGCGCGGCTATGCTGCTGGCCTTTTGTGTCCAGGTTGAGGCTCAGAACGACCCTAATCTTGTCGGATATTGGAACTTCGATGACGGCACCGTGACAGACCTGTCCGGCAACGGCAACAACGGAACATTGGTGGGGCAAGCGACTGTCACCAACTTCGCAGACATGGTCTTTGGGGGCTCAGGGTACTCGCTGGACATCAACTTCCAGAACAGCAACACCGATTGGGTTCAAATCCCCCACAGCGACAGCCTCAACATCACTCATGAGCTGTCTATTCTCCTGTGGATCAGACCGGACGAAATCGAGAACTGGGATGGCATGGTCTGCAAGGGAACCACAAAATCACCCTGGGCCTTGCGGTTTAACCAAGACAATGGATTGCGTTTTTCCGTCAATCAGTGGTACGTCCTCGACGACCCGGCGGACCCGAACTATGCCCCCGGCGCCGTTGGCGAGGGAGACGTTCAGAGTGTGCTCGATGTCAATCAGGTCGGTGATGGCGCAGGGGATGAGTGGACCTTTGTCGGCGTTATCTGCGATACGCAAAGTGTCCGCTTCATCAAGAACTCCGAGGAGCAGTTCATGCCGGTACCGCTTGTCTTTGGCGAGTCGGACGAACCACTGTATCTCGGCGTTTACCTGCCAGCCGGCATCAGTAATTCTTCTCAAAGTATTGACTACTTCAACGGTTTGATGGATGAAGTGCGGATATATGATCGCGCGCTGTCTCGGCGTGAGGTAATCGCCATCTCAGGGCTGGCCACCAAGCCATTTGTGCCTGAGCCCGCCGACGGCACATTGGGTGTTTCGTCAGGTACGCTTACCTGGGGCAGTATCGAAGGCGCGGAAAAGTTGTACCTGGGCGTTAATGCCGAGGCTCTGGAGCTTGTTAGTGAGAATGCCACAGGCAGTTACACCATTGTAGAGATCATTCCGGGCCAGCAGTACTTCTGGCGTGTGGACGTGGAGACCGCAGATGGGGTGGTCACGGGAGATGTGTGGACCTTTACCTTGGCAGGGAACGTACCGAGCGTGCCCAATCCGTCGGACAATACGGACTTCGTAGACGTCGAAGGCGTCTCACTCGGCTGGGCGCCGGCCTTTGGAGCCACGGCCTATGATGTGTACCTGGGCATGAATCCGGATAATCTGGAATTGCTTGGGCAGGTCACAGAGACCTCGTACGAGGATCAGGACAGAAGACTGGTCAGTGAAACGCCGCATTACTGGCGTGTAGATACAGTTAAGGACGGAGAGGTAGTCGCCGGCCCGATGTGGAGCTTCAAGACTATGCCGGTCTTTGCGGTCGAAGAGGCCTTGGTGGGCTGGTACAAGTTCGAGCTGGGAGAAGGCATCACGGCAGTTGACTGGACGCGCAAAGGCAACGAGGGCTTTCTCGTTGACAGTACCAAATGGGTCGATAATGGGTATGCCGGCGGCGCCCTGGAGTTTGATGGCGATGGCGACTATGTGCAGATCCCGCGAGTCGTGGAAAATGACTGGACCATCATGCTGTGGCTGCGTACAGAGGATCTGACTCAGGGTGCAGGCAATAACCGTTTCCGGACAAACAATTCGGCCCTGATCGACGGCGATTTCGGATCACAATTGGACAACTTCGCCATGACGTTCAAGTCGGGCCTTATCGTAGCTGGTTGTACAATGCCCGGCGTAGGTGCAGCTGCTTCGCTGGTCAGCAGCACAACAATCAGCGATTCGCAATGGCATCATGTGGCCTGGACCCGGGATTCGGCAACGGGCGAGATGGTCCTGTATATGGATGGTGCATTGGACGCCTCGGAGACGCGAACAGACGACGCATGGAAAGGCACCAAGAACTCACAAGACCACATCAAGATCGGTGCACATGATTACTCCAACAGCCAGGGCTTCTTCACGGGTCAGCTCGACGAGGTCAAGTTTTTCACCCGAGTCCTTAACGAGGATGAGATAAAGCTCGAGATGAGACCTGACAAGCGTGTGGCGTTCTCACCTCAGCCGGTCCCTGGAGCTGTGCTGCAGCAAGAGATACCTATCACATTGGCCTGGACACCCGGTTTCGGAGCCACCGCCCACAGTGTCTACGTTGGCACCAGTCGGGATGACCTGCAGCTTGTCAGTGCGGCCCAGAGTGCCACTCAGTACGACTTAGGACCTCTTAACCCAGGTACACGCTACTGGCGGGTCGTTGAGGTCCAAGCTGATGGAGACGAGATCAAGGGAGAGATCTGGAGCTTTGTCGTGCCTGATTATCTGGTTGTGGATGATTTTGAAGACTACAACGACTTTCCACCCGACGAGATATTCAGTACGTGGATAGACGGATGGAATATTCCGGCAAACGGATCCACCATTGGATATCCCAATCCCGACTTTTCTCAGGGAGAGCATTACGTTGAGACGACAATCGTACATGAAGGCGCCCAGTCGATGCCGTTCTCTTATGAGAACAATCTCAAATACTCCGAAGCCACCAGGACTCTGACCTCCGGACGCGATTGGACCAGACTCAGTGTCAACCGGCTGTCGTTGTGGTTCAGGGGCCATCCGGCGTCTATGGGCAGCTTCACGGAGGGGCCTGTCGGGACCTACACGGTTGCCGGCTCGGGCGCCGACATCTGGAACGAGGCCGATGAGTTCCATTATGTGTACAAGGAGCTGTCCGGCCCCGGTTCGATCGTCGCAAGGGTCGAGAGCGTTGAGAACACACACAACTGGGCCAAGGCCGGCGTGATGATCCGCGATACTCTCGATGCCGATTCTGCCCAGGCAATAATGCTTGTCTCGGCTGCCAGTGGAGTTTCCTTCCAACGTCGTTCCATTGCCGGCCAGAACAGCGTCGGCACAAATGAGGCCGGAATCAGCGCCCCCTACTGGGTGAAGATAGAGCGCGACATCGGCGGGATGATGATCGCCTCTCATTCGGCGGACGGAATCTCGTGGACGCCGCTTGGCAACGAGATAATCACCATGAACATGCCGGTCTACGTAGGTTTGGCCGTGACATCACACGATGTCGATGCAATATGCGAGGCCGTGTTCTCTAATGTCCAGATCATCGGCTCGGCGAGTCCGCAATGGGCAAGCCAAGACATCGGCATCATCAACAACGATCCCGAGCCGATGTACGTCGCCCTTGCTAACAGCACCGGTCCGGCCGCGACGGTTTATCATGACAATCCCAACGCGGCTCAGACAGGCGCCTGGACCGAGTGGAATATGGAGTTGAAGGATTTTGCCGACCAGGGCATAGACTTGACCGATGTCGACCGACTCTCTATTGGATTTGGAGATCCAGCCAATCTGCAAAGCGGCGGATCAGGTCTGTTATTCTTTGACGACATTCGGTTGAAATGACACCAGGACTTGTGTCACTTCGGGGCCCCTACCCGCTTCTGTGGTAGGGGCCCCTTTTTATTTTCTCTCTCTCGCTGCCTGACTGACGGCCAAATTTGCCCTGCCCGCGAAATTCAATTGACCGAAAAGTGACCATATGCGATTATATTTGCCGGTTAGGTCCCATTTTTGCCTGCTTTCTGCAGGAACTTTTTGGGGTTGCGTTGGTCTAATTATGGAGAAACGCTGTGACGGAAGCGGCAAATATTGATACTCGGCGCCGACAGGCATCAAGGGACCATCTCAGCATGGGCGACGCAGCGCTAGTTGAGCGGTACCTACAAGGCGACTCAGCGGCTTTGGAGCGTCTCGTAGTCAAGTATCAGAATCGCATTTACAACGTTGTGCTGAAAATATGTGCCGACCCGGATGATGCCGCGGAACTCACGCAGGAAACGTTTGTCAAAGTAATACAGAATCTGCACAGGTTCGAGGGCAGAAGTGGCTTTTACACATGGGCCTTCAGAATTGCAGTCAATCTGACGCTCAACTACTGCCGGAGGAACGCCAGGCTGGCAGTAAGGTCGTTGGATGCCGAGCAGCAACAATATGATAGCCAGGAAAGGCAGGTTTTGAAGGACTATCTGAGCGATGACAGCTCGCCCGACGCGGCTGTCGTGGTCCAACGAAAGGAGTTGTACGAAATAGCAGCCAAGGCGCTAATGAGACTGGACGAAGCGCAGAGAGCCGTGGTTATACTGCGGGACATCGAAG
>CAZLTY010000207.1:0-7899 GCA_964562575.1 uncultured Pirellulales bacterium | reverse complement strand
CCCGTCGGACGGCATCGTTATCAACATCAATACCCACGATTACCGCCTCGGGCCCCAAAGTCTTGCCGAACAGGAAGCTGTGACCTCCCTGTCCTATGGTCGCATCGACCATCACACCATCCGGTGGTAAGTTTATCTGCTCAGCCAGCGTTTCGGCAAGAACCGGAATATGCTCTATTGTCGAACCATTCACTTGTCTCGTGTGCCAAACATTTTCATGTTGTATCGAGTCGGCGGCGCGTTGCGAGCCGCCGAGGCCCTCAACACATGTTGGAAGTCGCGAATCAACCGACAGCGATTGTGCTGGTGCGGCTTCGAAGCTGCTCTACGGCGCGTGAAAACGCCACGCCGGAAAAGGCCTCGTCAAGTTTCTTCAATCGTTCAAGCCGATCATCAAGTATTGCCAGCGAGGCAAGGGTCTGTTCATCCACCGGCCTCTCGGCGGCGAGACTTTCAGCTACAATCCGACAATGGTTCGAATCCGTTCCAATCATTTTGTCTTGTCTCCAAAGGTCAGAGTTCCTCATTCTGTTTCTGCAGGACAACCTGTCGTGCCTGCGACATCTGTTTCTGATACTGGGCCATGTGGTCCGAGACATATTGTTCCCAGTTATCATTGTTCCACAATTCAATGTGGTCCCTGACGCCGACCAGTGTGATCTGGTCTTTCAGGCCGGCCCTTTTTCGCAATCGTTCGTTCAGGAGCAATCTTCCCTGGCCGTCCAGCTCGACCTTGCTGGCCAGGGCGAAGCTAATTCGCTCAAACGCCACCGCCTCGTCCGGCGCCGCAACTCCGGGGGCGACCGCAAGGGCGATCTGCTCGAAATATTTCTCAGGGTACAGGCAAAGTATGCCGTTGGCGCCCAGGACGAGGTAGAAATTGCTGCCGTGCTCGTCGACGTCGATCTGACTCCTGAGCTTGGTCGAGATCAGGACGCGGCTCTTGCCGTCAACTACGTGCTGGTATTCGCCTGTTAGTAAGAGCATGGCGTTAGTCCCACTGAACTCAATCAAGGTGGGAAATTATACCACTTTCTCCCACCAAGTCAACATTTGGCTACACTTTTTTCCCTTTTTTGTCAAAATTCTATTATGGGACTGTTACCTATAGAGGCTAATTCTCGTCAAGGCAAGCACTTACAAACACATGGGGACTGTCCGAGGCAAGCACGGTTTTCTTCGCCGACTTGGCACCGAGAATCGACCGATGGGCAGTTTCAGGAGATTCCCGCCGATCCCTACCGAGCCAGGGTTCAATTCTCGACATAAGGTTGAGAGGTCTTGTCACCGCCCCGGCCCTGCCTTTTGCGCCGATGAGTTCATTCAGCCGTGGCTTCATTGGCGTCGCTCTGGCCCCCTACGGGACGATGGCGAGCCACTTCTGGTTGCCGGAGACGCCGGTGTATGTGGCGAGGTCTCATTCTTCCAAAGAGCAGGCCATCAGGACGACATTTCTGGAAGTGCTTCCAACCGGATACGGCTCATTGCTTACAATGGCGAATCCTTATGTTCGTGTAGAAGTCTATTGCCTTTGTATTTTCATCCCATACTTTCAGCCAGCAGCTCTTATACGCTTTGTCCCTGGCCGCCTTGAGGCCGACGTCCAGAAGGGCAGTACCCATTCCGCGATCTTTCCAACCGGCTAGCACATACAGGCGGAGCAGTTCAATCGGGTTTGTCCCGGCAGTGCATTGCCGCGCGGGTGTCGGCTGTAGTTTTATGTAGGCGCACAGCGTATTGGAAATGAAACCGAGAAAAAGCAGAACGCCAGGATCCGTTATGTCCTCGAGCATCTGCTCGCGGCTGAACGCCTTGCGAAGATAATCCTCCAGATCCTCTGCGGACAAGGTGCATGAGTAGGCATCGGAGAAGCTGCGAGCCCCCAGATCGGCCAGAAGATCGGCATCCCGCTCTTCGGCGGGGCGAATTGAGAGAGTTTTGTCAGCGTTTGCATGGTCTTGAATCATGATAGGCTCGTTGTCTTGCCGGGCGTTGCCGATTCTCTCTGTTATACTGCTCCCGATTGAAAATTCCCGTTCCTGCGCGGGCAAGCAGCTTTACAATAAAAGCTTATGATCTCACTCGCCGGAATTTACTACCCCGAAGGGTATATCATACAGAATTGGCCGCAGAATGGCAACTTCAGTGAATCCGGCAAAAGCTGTATTTTCTTATGCAATTTCGGCTCTGTCGTTCGTCCCTTATGCAGAGTGACCTTGAGTAGTTGTTGTTGAGTCAGCCTCTTACCCGACGCTTCCGCCTTCGGTCTTGACGATTCGTGCCAAAAAATCGACATAGATGCCTTCTTGAAGGGCGAGCTGGATTTCAACGAGTTCTATGAGCGGACGCAGCTTCTGGCCGACTGGAGCGGATCTACAGGCGCGACATCGACGCGTGGCACGACGTCACGGTGTATCGATCCGTCGGTGCGCTGAATGCGGAATTCGCATGATTCCTATGTGCTGTTTGTCTTGAGGATGTCAGTAAAGGCTGCTGCAGGATCGCCGAATCCAAATTCGTAGCCGGCCTCGAGCAGCTTTTTAGGGACAACTCTTGTGCTGGCCAGCAGTAGCTCGGTTGCCATCTCGCCGAGCGCCAGCTTGAGGGCGAAGGCCGGCATCGGGAATAAAGCGGGGCGGCGCATCGCTTTGCCGAGCAGATCGTAGAAATCCTTCGACCGGATTGGTTCGGGAGACGTCACGTTGAAAGGCCCCTCACAATCGGCGTTTTCGATGAGGAATCGAACGATGCCGACGACGTCGTGGATGTGGACCCACGGGAACCATTGTCTGCCGGAGCCGGGATGGCCTCCGACGAAGAACCTGAACGGTGGTATCAGTCGGCTCATGACGCCTCCGTTGGCTCCGAGCACGACGCCGAGCCTGATTGTCGCAAGCCTGACACCGGTGTCTGCGACCGCCAGGACACAGGCCTCCCACTGCCGGGCGACGTCGGCCAGAAATCCAGCCCCATTCGAGGAATTCTCGTCGAGCGGCTCGTCGCCTCGGTCGCCGTAGTAGCCGACGCCGGAGGCCTGAATCAAAACTTGCGGTCTGTGCTCGGCGCTGTGGATCGCTTCAGTGACAGCGGCGCCGGCGTTCAACCTGCTCTCGGAGATCAGTCGCTTCTTCTTCTCGGTCCAGCGCCCCGTGCCGATGTTATCGCCGGCCAGATTCACTATCGCCAGCGCCCCGTTGACCCATTCGGACCATCGGCTCGCTGTGGTTGCGTCCCATTCGACAACCTTTACGCGCCCGGCAAAGACTTTTTCCGCCTCGGCGCGCCGACGGCTCAGCGCCACAACCTCGTAGCCGGCCTCGACCAACTCAATACTCAACGGCCTGCCGACAAATCCGGTCGCTCCGGTGATCAGGATTCGCTTTTTCATTCTTCTTCCACCTTGAGTCGAACACTCTCTTGCGCTTGGTCGTGAGAGTTGTCATTTTGCACTTGATGCAGAATCCAATCTTTTGGACGGTTCTGGATTCCTGTTCCCCGCTTTCGCGGGGACAAGTTTACACCTGCGAAAGCAGGTGCAGCAATGACACTCGCCATGTGATCTATGGCAGTGCAGACTACTCGCAGGATGGTCTACTCGCCGAGTTTGACAGCCGTGCCGTAAGCCAGTAGCTCGGCTGCACTGCCGACGACACTTGTGGTCATATAGCGAACATTGACAATCGCGTCAGCTCCCAGTTCGGCCGCCTGGGCGATCATCCTGTTGGTCGCCATCGTGCGCGCCCGGCCCATCATCTCGGTGTATTCGGTCAATTCGCCGCCGAGTATGAGTCTGATCAGGGCCGACAGATCTTTGCCCAACCAGATGGCGAATACCGTATGTCCCTGAACGACGCCGAGAATCTCACTTGCCTGCCGACCCGGGATTTCCGTCGAATTCAACACAATGACCGAGCCGTCGGGCTCGACCGGTGCCGGTGTTTCGCCCGGAACCTCGGCCATCTTCTGCTCGAGCGCCACTGTCATCAGAACCACGAGAATCCCGCCCAGCAGCGAGAAGATCGCGATCCTAAGCCACCAGGGCACGGGCGCCGGCTCATCGGCTACGAGCACATGCCACGGCACACCGGCAAATATAGTGACAAACAACCCTAACACAAACGCCAGCGAACCGACATGTCGAAGTGTCTTCATAGCGACTCCTTTGGCTTGTTACGATTTTGAATCTGTCTTCTCGTACTCCTCTGGGGATTACCGGGGTCTAATCGCCGGCCGGTTCGAGCTTCGCGGGGCAAAGCTCGGTCTCTCTGGCCGTAGACAGATGGTATCTCCATGCCTGGCCCGTAGCGGTGTCGATGATGACTGTATAAACTTCGGTAGATTCTACTTGAAACCTTCCGGGCTGAGGCATGGTCAGTTTCTGGAAGAGTCTCTTTTCGACTGCACTGAGTTTTCCTTTTAGCGAGTCGGCCTTGGCCTTATCTGTCGCGATGTTCTGGTCTTTGCGTGCTACTGCCATCGACAAAAGCATGAAGACCGCTACCGCGGCGCCGACAACGAAACTCTTGGAATCCATCTTGATAGTCATGATCGTATCTCCATTGAAGTTTTCAAATTGACGCTCTGCACACAGGCTTTTCGCGTCATAGGCTCTGTCTTAAGGCTCGATCTGGCTTCGAGCGGCTTGTTTTCCGCCTGGCTGCATCCGGCTGCATCGACGATAAAGCCAATATCGCCTGCTTCGCCGTCTTTGCCAGGCGAAAAACCGCTCGCTCTCGGGCCGACGACGGAGTCTTCAGAAAGAGCCTAGTTCTACTGTAGTATCAAAAGCCTCGGCCAATTGCAACAATATGATCTGCCGGTCACACGGCAAGAACTTGAGTTTTCACGGTAGAGATGCTATCCTCATCACAGATGAAGCTTGGCGGCGTTGGCCGGGCCCGGACACGTGGATCGAATGCTGGAATCTATGGAACCACCGATACTCGATATACGCCAGGTCAGTTACAGGATTGGCGAGAGGTTGATTCTCGATCGGATCTCCTGGCAGTTGCGGGCCGGCGAGCACTGGGTCGTCCTGGGGCCCAACGGTGCGGGAAAGACCAGCCTGCTGAGAATCGCCTGCGGTTACATCTGGGCCAACGCTGGCGGGGAGATCTATCGAAAGGGCGAGGCCCTTGTGAATCTGCGCCAACTCAGAGAGAGCATCGGCTGGGTTACAATTTCGCTCACGGATCAAATCCCGCCGGGCGAAGTCGTCGCTCGGACCGTCGTCTCCGGCAAATTCGCACAACTTGGACTTCGGGAGTTTACAGGGCAAAAGCCGGATGACGCCGACTTCGCCAGGGCCCG
Source organism: uncultured Pirellulales bacterium (assembly GCA_964562575.1). GTDB lineage: Bacteria > Planctomycetota > Phycisphaerae > Sedimentisphaerales > Anaerobacaceae > SG8-4. The sequence continues at coordinate 2,589 of CAZLTY010000207.1, read as the reverse complement.
GAGGTATCTTGACGAGATGGGTTGTGCCCGCATCGTCGAGCAGGAGTTTGGGACGCTCTCGCAAGGTGAGAAACAGAGAGTGCTGATTGCGCGGGCGCGAATGGCCCGCCCGCTCTTGTTGATCCTCGATGAGCCTTGCGCCGGATTGGATCCAGGCGGTCGCGAGCTGTTGCTGGCTTCAATCCAGAATCTGGCCAAAATCCAGCGTGAAATGGGACTGATACTTGTCACCCACCACATCGAGGAGATTATGCCCGTTTTCGAAAAAGTGCTTGTCCTCGCCAACGGGCGGATAATCGAGAATGGTCCGACAAAGAAAGTCATTTGCCCGCAGCTTATCCGGCGCCTCTACGGCATTTCCACAACAATCAAACGCCAGGCAGGGCGGTACTGGATGATCTGCGATTGACGGCTCAATTGACGATGAACAGACAAAGAATCAGAAGAGCTTTGATATTGCTTTCGTTCCTGCTTTTCCCGGCAACCATATTCTATCTTTCCCCCGTGCTGATCGTAACCGGCGCCGGCTATTCAAGCTGTGTCTCCACTCGCGGCCGGATTTCTCCACTGGCTCTACCTGGTCGAAATGGCAGAATCGCCCAGATCATTCAGAAACAAACAGGGCCTATACCGAGTTGTTCGGCATAGGCCCCTTGCTGCCAATCTGCTATATCAGCGGTGCTCCACCTGTGGTTGCTATCTGGGCCGATACAGTCTGATGTCGTCAATGTAAATCGTGCCTGAGCCGCCGGGGGCTGTCATGTTGCCTTTGGTTCCCAGACCTATCGCAATGCTGTCTACGTCGGTCAGGTTGATGCCCTGATCCGAGAACACCTGCAGCGGGACGACCCATTCTGTCCAGGCGTCAATCGTCGCCGCAGCGCCGTTCTCATGGACGGCGATCGCCGGAGCGCCGGTCGTATTCGAGACCGCCACATAAAGCGGCTCGGCCGCGTTGCTGGCAATGCCGATGTCCTGGCTGGCCCACTGTGGGCCGACCGTGCCGGTGATCGTGACGTTTGAGAATACTGCCTCGCCCGTAACCGCAGTGTCATGACTGGTCAGCGCCAGGCCTACGTAGATATCCGAGCCCATTGAAATACTCGGTCTCCAGACCAGCGATTGCCAGTTGGAGCCGTCAGATGAGTAGTAGCCTCTGAAGTTGCCCGTGATGTCACGTTCGAGTCTGATCCAATACGGCGCTGTGATCGCCATCTGCTCGGCGGTTGCCACCGAAGTGTCGCTCGTGGCGTCAATGTCGGTGTCGGTTCGCGCCTGGAATCTGCACCCGTTCGTCGCAGCGCCGGCGGCGGTCGCCGGTGTGATATACACAGCGGCAAACTTCGAGCCGGCATCCAGCGTCTCACGGATCATCACGCCGGCCTTTGCCCAGTCGTTGGTGTTCTCGACGCTCTCGACCTTCGCTGTGATTGTGCCAGCGCCCGTGAGCGTCTTGTAGCCGTAGTGGAACTCGTCCGCCTGGCTCCAGATGTCTGCGCCGGCGGCGGTCATCGTATACGTGCCGATTGCTCCCTCGGTGAAGCTGCCGACCGAAGCCGGGTTGCCTCTGAACCATATCGACAATTCCGCGACGCCTCCTTCGGTCCAGTCACGCGGAGCTATCAGCGTCAGCTCGGCCTCAGAGTTGGTCGCGCCGGCGGTATTGACATAGGAGAACGGCATAGACTGACGGCCTCCGTGGAGGATCGCAAGCTCCGCATACGGTGGCATCAGGTAGCCGGCTTGCGCGCCATTGTCGGCAACGCCATAGCCGTCGATCCAATGCTGCCAGATCGCTTCACCGGCTGCGTCGTTGTCGGTATAGGTCTCGAAGTCATCGACAACAAGGAAGTCGCCGGTGGTGAAAGACCACAAGTTGCCCACCCACGGGCTGTCGGGATGGACGTTGTTGACCTCATCGACGCGCCAGAAGTAGGGCGTATCCCATGCGAGTTTGCCGGGATCGTAGCTCTCGTCGCCAAGCGTCTTGGAGCCCTTGTATTCGGCCGATGCCTTGGTGGCGCCGGCGACCGCGTCGGCATCGGTTCCGAAGTAGACCTCATGCGAAGCGGCATTATCACCGGGATTCCAGGTCAGGGTTGGTGTCGTCCTTGCTCCGGTTGCGCCGTTGCGAGGATTCGGACCGCTGGCCCTGACCGGAAGTGACAGGGCAGCCTGAGGAATAATTTGCTTCTCTATCGTGGGGCTTTCCCATGACAATTGCGCAACGGCATCTCCGCCGCTTTCATAGTACTCCATAACCAAAGAGTAGCGCTGGCCACCGATAAGGTCGATCGTACCCTTGGCCTCGGTTGGGGCCCGGCGATCCACCCACCTGTTGATGATCAGCTCGTCGTTGACCCAGAGGTGGACGCCGTCGTCGGTGTTCGCGTAGAAAGTGTAGGTCTCGGAGAATTCCACTTCCAGCTCGCCGGCCCATCTGACGGAGAATTCATCGTCCTGTAGCGTTGTATCCGGTGAGCCGGCGGCCCAGTCGAAGTCGATCTCAGGATCCACGCGGTTAATCGCGGCAATGCCGCTCAGGTCGCCGCTCCTGTAGTACACACCTCGTACGCCACCGCCTGGTTT
>CAZLTY010000206.1:0-7937 GCA_964562575.1 uncultured Pirellulales bacterium | reverse complement strand
CGATCGAAATGACAATGTCTTAGCCACCGACCGGGCCCAATTCTCGGTGCACATCGACTACGAACTCAGTTGCTTTTTGGACAGGCGTGTGCAAGATGCCATGCGTCTGAGGGCATCAGAGAAGGCCGAGCCCGAGGCTGCGAAGGCTAAGGTTGAGGAGAAGATCAGCGAAAAGATCGAGGATCTGCGGCACATAAGGGACAAGTGCGCCCAATTCAGAGGTGTCGAACGCCGGGTCATACACGACGACATGCAGAGGATCAACGACAGAGTCTGGAACCAGCGCGTCTTCCACGCTTGGCGCACGGGATTCCCCGATTCAGCGGTTTTTGACGATTATGACACCGTCGGTGATGTCCCGGGTCCCGTAGCAAGAGCGGATTTCGAAGAAAAAGTGCCCGACCCAAACGAACAGATCAGACTCGTCAACAAGACTGATATCATCGACATGTACCAGAGCAGGCCGCTGCTGGATTTAGAGACCGACGACGACATCTTCGCGGCTCAACTGGAGTTCATGGACACCGAGGGAATCCATATTGTCTCAAGAGAACAAAGGTTTTATCCCTACGGGTCGGTTGCCGCCCAGACGATAGGTTGGGTTGGCCCGGCGACACAGGAAAGGGAGAAAGGGTTTTTCGCTGAGGACAATTTGGCAAGCTATCTGGACGGCGAGGTGTGCGGCCGCAGGCCCGGCGTCGAATACGTCTGCGAGGCGATCCTTCGCGGCAGGCGCGGGGAAGAGGCCAAGGATATTGACGGTCAGCTCATGGTCGACACCCCCACTCAGTTCGGCAAAGACGTCAAGCTCACGCTGGATATCGAGCTTCAGGGTGACATAGAAGACTTTCTCGTTAGATACCCGCACGATCCGAGCCTGGGCCAGCCCAACATCTCGGCGGTGGTCATTGACGTTGAGAGCAGTGACATCCTGGCCCTGGTCTCGCTGCCGGCTTATGATTTGAACCGCGTCCGGTACAACTACGGCGCCCTGATAGCCGACCCCAACAGGCCGCTGATAAATCGGGCGATGAATGAGCAATATCCGCCCGGTTCGATTGTCAAGCCGTTGATTCTTATCGCGGGGCTCGAAGACGGCTTGGTAACCCCCGAGGAAGTTATCGGCTGTCCTGCTGAGTCGGCGCCGGTGGGCTGGCCCAACTGCTTGATATTCTTACGCAATCGTGGAGCAGGTCATGATCTCAGATGGAACAATGTTGCGCGTAACGCCATAAAGGGCAGTTGCAACATCTATTTTTCCCGTCTCGCCGATCGCCTCGAGCCGGTGGCTTTGCAGCAGTGGCTCTTCGAGTTCGGCTGTGGCCAGCACGCACTTGCTCCGCCGTATTCGATCGCCGAGGTCGACGGAGCCGAACTACGCAGAAACTTTCGCCAGGCGCCTGGCGAAATATCGAGCAGCATTGTCGGCAGGGCACTGCGCTTCGAAGAGATACCGCCGTTGGCGCCGCGCGAAAGAAAATTCTTCGGTATAGGGCAGGGGTCTCTGCGCGTCACCCCCCTGCAGATGGCAAATACAATGGCGACCATTGCCCGGATGGGGGTATTTAAGTTGCCTCGGCTGTTCGGCGATTCCCAATCATCAGCGGGCGTCGATCTCGGCATCTCACACGAAACTCTGGCGGTCATCCACGATGGAATGGCTGCCGTCGTCAGCGAGCCCGGCGGAACCGCGTTCGCTCAGTTCGAGCCGCTCCTTAAGGTCCTGGCTGCCGAGGACGTGAAAGTCTACGGTAAAACCGGCTCGACCGAGAGACCCTTCCATGCCTGGTTCGCGGGTTTCGCCGCCGACAGCAAAGGATGCAAGATCGCAGTCGCTGTCATCGTCGAAGGCGGCCAGCACGGCTCAAGCGACGCCGCCCCGTTAGCTCGTGACATAATCCAACTGTGCATCAATAGCGAATACGTCGGCAAATCCTACTTCGACGACCAGGCATTCTGAGCCTGGTCGGCTTCGCCTCACATTCATCAGTGTCATGTCGAGCGCAGCCGAGACATCTATCAGAACAGACCTCTCCGCTTTGACCCGCCGTGCTTGGGGACTCCGCTCGAGATGACGCAACCTGATCCCAGACAAAAGAATTGTAAGGCGACCCCCGATCAATCATAATTGGCCTCAACGGACGGATCAGAGAAGAATGAGCCGAAGCGCAAGAGAACCGCGTGAGTCGATCAAAGGGAGAACACTGATGCAATGCCCAAAATGTGGAAATGAGAATCCAGACAACGTTTGGATCTGTGGCTCTTGCCGACACGTCCTCAGAGACCATGGAGGCCAGACTGCGTTCGCTGAATCGAGAATCAGCAAACTTGCTGTCCTTTCTCTGGTCTTGGGATTCTGTAGTTTGTTCCTTTTTGTCCTGGCCGGGATACCGGCGATAGTTGTCGGGATTTTCGGTATTGTCAGAATCGGCCGCAGCGGAGGCATGCTCAGGGGCGAGCGTATCGCGACCGCTGGCGTGCTGATTTCGATCCTCTTGATGGTCACTTTCTTCCTGTTGTGGCGTCTCGATGCGCCGCCGATACCCAATGATTACACACTCGCCGACATCCACTCGGCCCCGCCGGAATGTGGCGAGAGCTTCGAAATCCTGAAGATGCTGATCGACGAGGAACACGATCTTCCCGGTGCCCCCGCCATCGGCTTGACAGAAGAAGACGTTGACATGAGTGCTGAAATCCGGACGGTTATACAGGAGGGAACTGCCGCGGAAATCTCCGAGATTCTCGATTACCATGCCAAAGATATAGAGCGGGTATGGGCCGGCATGCGGGAAACCAGAGACGTGATTGGGCGGCTGAATGCCTTTGCGGAGATAGCCGACCTTACCGAGCTAAATGCTCGTTTCAAGGTCATGCGCATGAGCAACTTGCTCGAATTGGCCCGCTTCTACCAGGTCTATGCACACCTGAAGATCGAACAACGCGATATCGAGGCCCTCGCGGCCGACTTGATCGAACTGGATTCGGTGTACAGAAAGATAAGTGTGAATGCTCGGATGATAGTTACCAAGATAGTCTGCCTCTGGTGTATGAGGGAAAACATTGAAACGGCCAATGCTATTGTCAACGATGCAGGGACCTCGATGAATACAGTTGAACTGTTGGCAGAGCACTTTGCGCCTTTCACAGACGAGCATGTGTCGTTGCGAAATGCCGCGCTGTCGGAATATCTTCTGCTGAAAAGCGCCATCTCCAGGAACTTGGGCTCGAGTGCTGTCGCAAAGACGCCACTGTTCAAACGAAACTCGACGTTGCGTTTGTACAAGAACCGTTTCACCAACTGGTTGAACATGCAGTATCCTTCCGGAGGCCTTGCGAGCGGGGGACTTTCAGTGTGGCCGGATATCTACCCTTTTGATGAGTTCGATCCACTTCAAAGACGCGTGCTGCTGTCCCTTGTTTACAGATGCTACAACCCTCTTGGCGCGGTGGGCATGAGAGCGGTGGGTTTCTCCCGCGGTGCAGGCTCGGAAAGGTCCACCAATATATCCGTACAGGATGACCTTCTGCAAATTGTTCTGAATAAGAGGCTTGGCAAAGAAGTAAGTCTGAAGGCACGTGCTTACGGCGATGAGTATATTGTTGACGTCGATAACGAGAAGATTCTCAGTCCCGGCCCGGACGGCAAAACCGATACGAAAGACGACATAGCCCTGCCCATAAATCCCGAGCTGCTGGGCTGGCAAGATTGAAAGCAACGCTCGCGGCGACGTCACTTTGACAGCTCTATGCTCACGGGCGTACCGAGTTTATTGAGCTCTCTCTGGAGGATGTCGAAGAATCTCTCGTTGTCGGGCCAGATGATTCCTTCGTCTATCGGCGCCGGTTTGTCGAGTTCATCGAGGAACCGGGCTATGGTTACCTCGTCGAGCTTTTCGGCTGAAATTCCCAGGCCCAGTTTTTGTATGTAGCGTGCGTTAATAATCTGCTCGTACTGGCCGGCCAGGGGCAGCAGGAGCATTTTCTTCTTCAGGTACATGCACTCGCTTATCAGCGAAAAGCCGGCCGAGGCGATTACTCCGCGCGCGGCGGCCAGATCTGCGAGGAAGCCTTCGGTGGAGCGCTTTTTGAAAATACAGTTTTGGCATTCGGCATCCCGGTCGAAGCCGTAGATGATAAAGGTCTGTCCGGCAAATTCACCGAGGGTCTCTCGCAGCCGGTCTTGACCGGTCCCGGTGGTCGAATACAGAACAATGTGTTCGCCGGCGGTTGGGTTGAGCTCGCTGATAACGGGCCTTACGATGGGCGGCGCCAGGACTGCGGATTCGATTCGCAGCGGCGCCCTGAAGAAATTCAAAATAATGTATGCAACCGCTCCCACGTAGTGACATTCGGTGACAACGCTGGCTGTCAGGCGCGAGAACCAGTTTTTGACGGGGTGATCCAGCCTGCAGAGGGTGAGCATGTGCTCGTGGTCGATGCTGATAAACGGCACGTTCTTTCGCCAGGCCCACCATGCGCTGAACGGCTCGAAATCCGATATCACCAATTCCGGTTCAAACGGCTCGAAATGCTTCTTGAAAAGCTCGTCATTCTGCCTGTTTGCCTCGGGCAGCTTCAGGAGGTTGCGCTTGAGGGTCTCGGATTTGTCTATCCGCTCGCCTTCGAATGCGAATGAGAGCCCGAACACCTCCTTGACCCGTTTGCCGAAATACTGCTTGAGATACAGCAGCGATTTCTGGGAGCCCACGAACATCACATCGTGGCCGGCGTCGAGGAATCGTTGGCCTGTCAGATGTGACCGGCTGCTGTGTCCGAATCCTTCCCCCGCAACAGCGTAGATTATTCTGGCCATTTTCTTACAGACGCCGAAGCCGGGGCCGGAGGCAGGAGTGCCGGCTCTAATCGACGCCCAGGTACTTCAGGGTTCTTTCGATCATTTTGGCCGCTACGGGCGAGCAGACTACTCCGCCGGTGATCGCCCCGAGCGACCGGGTTGGTTTTCGTATCGAGACCAGCACGACGATGGCGGGGTCCTCAGCCGGAGCGCCGCAGATGAAGGATGAAACGTAGTCATGGTCGGAGTAGCCTCTACTGTCGCTTTTGGCTATTTCTGCCGTGCCGGTTTTGCCGAACACGCGCCACTCGTCAAGCCTTGCTCTTCTACCCGAGCCCCCGTCGTTGACCACGCTGGCCATGGCCTCGTCCACGACCCATTTGGCAACTTCGGGTTTGACGAGATAGCCAACCGGGGGGGGGGGGCGTTTCAATTTGGTGACTTCTCCATCGCTGTTGACAACCGCCCTGACCAGAAACGGGCTGACCAGGCGGCCCCCGTTGGCGAGTATACAGAAAGCCCGGATCAGTTGCATGGCGGTGACGCAGATTTCCTGGCCGAACGGAACACGGGCGACGCTGTAGCTTGTCCACCGGTCCGGGGGCCAGAGCAGGCCCTCGACTTCGCCGGGCAGTTCGATTCCGGTTTTCTCGCCGAAGCCGAAAAGCTTGAGCCCTTCATAGAGCTTCTTTTTGCCGAGCCGCTGTCCGATCTTGGCCATTCCAATGTTGCTGGAGTTCATCAAAATCTCGCGCACGGTCAGGTCGCCGAATCCGTTCCTGTACTCGCCGATATGGCCAAAGCTTTTGCCGCTATATTTGCCGCTATAGCTTCCGTGCTCGCAGAATATTTTCTCGGTCGTATCGGCAACCCCGGCGTCCAGGGCAATCGCAACGACGATGGGCTTGATGATGCTGCCCGGCTCGAACATATCGGTAAGCGTCCGGCTGCGGAAGTTATTCGGATCGGTAGTTCCGATCTTGGCGGGGTCGAAATCAGGCAGCGAGACCATCGCCAGGATAGCTCCGCTTCGCGGCTCAGCCACAATCGCCACGGCGGACTCGGCCTCGTACTCTTCGTACCGCTTGATGAGTTCGTCGCGCACAATCTGCTGTATGGTCGAATCAATGGTCAGGATGACTCCGACGCCATTGGTCAGGAGGCCGTCCTGCTGTTCCGGGCGAATGGGTCGGCGATCTTGGTCGATAAGGAACCTGCTCCGAGCGGACGAGCCGCTGAGAGCTTTGTCATACTTTAGCTCGAGGCCTTCGAGGCCGCGATTGTCGGTGCTCACGAAGCCGATAACATTAGATACAAGGCGCCCCATCGGATAATGTCTCTGCCAGTCGGAGTAGGCGCCTATGCCGTGAATTTTGCGTGCGGCAGTGTACTCATTGACGTCGGTGGTGTCCTTTATCCTCACAAAGCGCCGGCTGCGGCTTTCCAGGATGAGCTTGCAGATAATGTGTGCGCCCATGTCTACGATCTGGGCAAGCTCGGTGGACGTTTCCTTGGCGTCTTCTATCTCCTGCGGATCGGCGAAAATGGTATGTAGCCCGTTGCTTGCCGCCAGCACTCTGCCCCGGCAATCGAGAATCACGCCTCGCTGAGGTTGCCTGCTCCTGAACGCCCGTTGCTGTTTGAGGTAGGTGTCAAAGTAATGCTCGCCCCTTACGGACTGAAGGTAGAAACACCTCGCGCCCAGTGCCACTAATGACACGATCAGAAGCAACGAAAAGAAAATGGTTACTTGTACGTTTCTCAAATTTCTACTCGCCGGTCTCCGGCTCTTCGAGGCGCTTAGAAAGAGCGGAAGGATTTATCAGGCTCTCCAGTTGCAACTGCTTGGCGCCAAGCTTCTGTTTGAGTTGATTCTGCAGCGCATTGTACTGGGAAAGCTTGTAGAAAACGCGATTGTTGGCGCCGCGCAGATAAACGGCAAATATCAGAACCGCAGTAAAATAGAAAACAACAAGAACAAAACGAAACTGGGACATCACATGTGTCTACTGTTCTTCACCTGGTATTTGGTCGCCAACATCCAATATTCAGCCCCGGCTCTGCCTGCGAGTTGTCCTGGCGGGCCTATTGAGCCGGCAGGTTCAAATGCATCCCGATCTGGAGGATGGCGTTTTCATCCTTCAGAGCATCAGGATTCAGTTTGATAATCTCTTTATATCGCATGCTGTCACCGAGTTGCACGGCGGCGACCCGCCACAGGTTGTCGCCGTCCTGCACGATATACTGTCCGCCCGGCTTTGCTTTGCGCTTGGGCTTGTCGCCGGAAAAGAGTCTCCTGCCGATTGATTTGACGTCCTCGAACAACGAATTCGCACGAATGCTCTCGGTTTCGCTCTCATCCGGCTTCGGCGTCTTTGGCGGCGGCACGATAATCTCTTGTCCGACGACGACTTTGTGCATTGACTCGAGCGATTTGCGATTGGCTTCGAATATTCTCAGAACAGTTGCTATCTTGTTGCCTTCTTCGGGTCCGTAGAACTTTTTGGCTATCGAACCCAGGGTCTCGCCCTCGGAGACGACATAGATCTTCGGCACAACCCGTCTGGCGAAGCTGGGTTTGCTGGGCTCGGGCTTCTTCTCAGCAGGCGGCAGCTCGATCACAATTGTCTCGACGGATTCGGTGCCAATCGGCTCGGTCGCGGCCGATTCCTGAACGACCGAGCTGCTTGATTGTGCCAACGTCTGCTCGATCAACTCCGGGGTAATCTGGATCGAGGTTTCTTCCACGATTGCGCTGTTCTCCGGAATTGGCATCTCGAAGCGAACATTTTCCGTTTTATCTTCCGCCGGCGGTGACGGGATTTCTACCCCTACAGGCTCAATCAGCTTGTCAGCCAAATCCAAATCCTGTTGAACCTTGCGCTCATTCGTGCCGATGCCCCAGTTTTCCTGCTGCGAGCTGACCATATTCGTGGTCAATTCGCTGTTGTTTGTGGCGTTTCTGAAAGAGGGCAGACCGTTGATGACAAATGCGATTACAAATATGAATATCAAACCCAACAATAATCCAATCTTTGCATCTGAAGTCATAAAGAGGCTCCATTTTCTTGTGCAATGCACCAAGCTCTGTCTGAAAACTCGATCTGGCTTCGAGCGGCTTATTTTCTTTAGCTGTTTC
>CAZLTY010000205.1:0-7974 GCA_964562575.1 uncultured Pirellulales bacterium | reverse complement strand
AGGACTATCTGGCCAGGCACTTTGATTATGGAGCAACGGTCATTGTGTTTAATACCGGCGCGACAAGCAAAGAACTTTCAGAATCGCTGACAGAAGGTGTCTGGGGCGAACATGCCGTCAATGCATACCGGACATTTCTCAATCCTGAGGGGAATTAGAGGTGTCCGGCACGAGGCTGTTTAGGTATTGCTCGAGGTTCGTGTATCCGTCGCCGTCCGTATCGGCATTGTGATCGGCGGGGTCTCTGGGATCGAGGCCGTGCGACTTCTCCCATGCAGTTGGAATGCCGTCGTGATCAACGTCCCAGTCATCCGGCCGACGAACGTCGGGATAACGGTCCCACCCGCCTACTTCGTCCTGCGAATCGATCAGTTCGCCTTTGCCCTTAGCGATATTCTCGATGATCCTTTTATCCACACGGTCCCGAGCGAGCGAGCAGCCGGCGTATTGAAGACACGCCCTGTAGGCCTGCCGGGCGCTTTGAGTGTAAGGGCTGAAATCGCCCAGATCGAACAGTTCTTTTGAAGCCCACTGCTGCCGCGTCGTTGACATGTAGTTTCCGGTGTTGGTGTACAGCACGGCAGAATAATTGTCCTGGTTGAAACGCTCGGGCATCCCTTCGAAGTGATTGCCGGTCATGAATCCTCTGGCTTTTGTTGTGTCTGCGTCCTTCATCTGCATCGGTTGATCCTGCGGATCCGAGCATGGTCCCGGCTTGTAGTAGTTGTTCACCACGTTAAGTTTCATACCGCCGAAATTCGTCGGGCCCTGCCAATTGTAGTTGACGCAGTTTCGAAAATCCACAATGACGTGTGCATAGCCCTTGCTGCCCGATCCGCCTCCGATCGTTGGATGCCTGTTGCGTGACGTGGAATAGATGTTGTGATGCAACGTGGTGTTTCCATGGCAATCGCGCAGCGACGTACACATGGCGTGGCCGCCCTTGTGATGAACCGAATCGTGGAGCGCTTCGGCGTACAGGAGCCATTGCAGGGTCATGTTGCTGTTGCCGCGGTAGTCGCTGTTGCCGTCGATCCCCCAGCTCAAAGAAAGGTGATCCAAAATGATTTGATCGCAGTAATCGACGGTCATGACGTCTTCGGCGGACGAGTCTCCCTTGTTCCTGTCACCGAGTCGCAGCCTTAGATACCTTATCAAGCATCACACGACTTGTCAAGGCATCCCTGAGGGCTCTTTCTTTGCGAACGGTGTTTCCGCGACATTCCTGTTTCATTGGCCGGAAATATTCCCCTCGAAACGACCCTTTCAATTTTCTCCTGTATTCTCTCTTCTTGAAATAATCCGTGACAAACCACCTCACGTGTGCTAAGCTATGATTAACAGAATACAAAAGGTTAGAAAATCCTTACACCGCAGATGAAGACGACTAACCTCTGTAGTTTCTTTGTTTGGCAGTTCTACCTGATTGGAGTAACGATGGCAAAAATACTAAAGACTTCGCCTGAGGACAGGACATGCAACTTTCCGAGTTGCAAACGTCTCCTGAGTATCTATAACCATTCGGCTTACTGTCGTATTCATCGGGATCAGGCGTCCCAGAAGAAAGTACTTGAGATTCCATATCATCATCCCACATAAACTGATACTCCCAGAATGTGGCGAAGAGAATGCGGTGAATGACTGTGAACAGTACTGCCTCCAAGCAAACTAGTCGATCTTCTCATTGCCTTTCCATAATCCATTTGGCATGTTGTTCCTAGAATTGCTTCAGCAAGCCCACGCCTACGTTGGATTCTTCGGTATTTCCTACGTAGGGCACGACGCTGAAGCCGGCGATTTCGAGGTTCTTGTGTCTGCCTGCGACCGTGTGGCCTACGACCCAACCGAGGGTGGCGCCGAAGACCACGTCGCTGGCCCAGTGATCGCCGGTGTCCATCATTCTGTATGCGACGGCGGACGCCGCGATGTAGGCGGGGATGCCTACCTTGGGGCCGTAGAATTCATCGAGAACAGATGCGACGGTGAACGAACTGGAAGTGTGGCCGCTGGGCCAGGCGTAGTCCTTGCCGTTGGGGGTCTCGTTGTTGCGGGCGAGTTTGAGCCCTGTGGTCGCGATCCATGTCAGGCTCAGTGCCGTCCGCATCGTCCAGGCGCGCTGTCTGTTGAGATCGTCCTCGTTCTCGGTGCTCAAGAAATACCATAGAGAGCTGGCGCCGAAATGCGTCGCGGGGTGACCGAGGATGTTCAGGCTCTCGTCCTCGAAACCGTGCAGGGACGGATGCTTGTCGAAATGTCTCTCAATATTCGTGTCGGCGTGAGTGTTGTGCATGATGATGCTGGCTCCACCGGCCAGCAGAAGCGCCGTCGCGTTGTCCGGCCTGAGGAAACTCTCCTTCGAATCGTCGATGAGTCTCCTGGGCCACTTACGAAGATCCTCCTTGGCAGCGTGGTACCAGAGATGTTTCCTGGGTTTGCTGTCTTTCTGTTCTACTGCGGGCTCGGCAGATTCCTGCTGAGGCGACTCGGGTTTGACCTTAACTTGAACATCCTGCTCTGAGGACTTTATTGCCGGACTCGCACAGCCGGCCGCGAAAACCAAACCGGCACAGAACATTCTTGTCCACAATCCATTGCTTCGATAAACTCTCATTTGCCGAACTCCTTTTTGAGCTCAATGCCTCACGAGCGTTGCCTGGTGTTACTTCTCGGGAAAGATAGTTAGTCCTCGAAGGGCAAAGACGCCGAGTAGTTCGGCGCTTCCTTTGTAATCTGTATGTCGTGCGGATGGGACTCGTGTACTGAGGCGGCGCTTATGCGGACGAATCGGCTTTTCTCTCGCAGCTCTTCGACGTTCTGTGCGCCGCAATAACCCATACCGGCACGAAGGCCACCGACCAATTGATAGACAAAATCACTCAACATGCCGCGGTAGGGGACGCGGCCTTCCACGCCTTCGGGGACCAGCTTGCTTGACTCGGTCGAGCTGCTCTGGCCGTAACGCTCGGCCGAGCCCTTGACCATCGCACCCAACGAGCCCATCCCCCGGTACTCTTTGAACTGCCTGCCCTTGTAGATGACCAGTTGGCCCGGGCTTTCCTTGAGGCCGGCGAACAACGAACCTATCATCACAGTCGATGCTCCGGCGGCGATCGCCTTTGTTATATCGCCCGATTGTTTTATGCCGCCGTCTGCGATGACGGGGATATTATGCTTGTGCGCCACCTTTGCACAGTCGATTATCGCCGAAACCTGAGGCACTCCCACGCCTGAGATTATTCTGGTAGTGCAGATCGCGCCGGGTCCGATGCCGATCTTCACCGCGTTCGCTCCGGCGGCGATCAAGTCTTCGGCCGCCTCGGCGGTCGCAATGTTGCCCGCGATCACGTCGATATCATGCTCGGACTTGATCTTTTTGACCGTGTCGATAACGTTCTGCGAATGCCCGTGTGCGGTATCGACAACGACAATATCGACATCGGCCGCAATCAGGGCGTCGACCCGCTCGTAATCGTGGACGCTGACCGCCGCCCCGACGCGGAGCCGACCCCGCCGGTCCCTGGCCGATATCGGATATTGCTGCACGCGGTCGATGTCCCTCATAGTGATAAGTCCGGCCAATTCTCCCTCGCCGGTGACCAGCAGCAGCTTTTCGACCTTGTGCTCGCGCAGAATCTCTCTAGCCTGTTCGAGCGTCGTCCCGGCCGGTCCGGTTACGAGATTAGCCTTTGACATGACCGAGCTAATCTCGACATCGTAATCTTTGAGAAACTTCAAGTCCCTGCGTGTGAGAATGCCGGCCAGTTTTTTGCCCTCGACTATGGGCACGCCTGAGACGTTTTGCTCGCTCATGAGCTGCTTGGCTCTTCTGACCGGTTCGAGGGGCGAGAGCGTCACCGGATCGAGGATTACGCCGTGCTCGGAGCGTTTGACCTTGGCCACTTCTCTCTGCTGTGCCTCGACCGAGAGGTTCTTGTGAATGATGCCGATCCCGCCCTCCTGGGCCAGCGCAATCGCCAGCCGGGCTTCGGTGACGGTGTCCATCGCCGCCGAAACAATGGGGATATTAATAGTGATGTTGTCGGTCAGCCGTGTGCGCGTGTCCGCCTGGCTCGGCACAAGATCGCTCTTAGCCGGTATCAACAGCACATCGTCAAAGGTTATACCTTCGGCAACAATCTTCGTCTTATCCATCTTTCGCTCCAGATACTGATTGGGTGATTTGGCCAACCATCAAGAGTAGGATTATAATAGAAGGAAAATCAAAGATCAAATGTCAAAATTGTGCAATCCCCGGACCCCGGACCCCGGAGCCGGGATGGCTTCTCTATATATTTGCATTTTCGGTCGTGACAAGTATGATTGTCTTTCATGTGTCAAGAACGAAGGAGAATTCTCGTTGCGACAACGAATCCAGGCAAGATCGCTGAGATCAGGGCCATGCTCGGCGACGATGTGCACTGGCTGACTCTGGCGGACGTCGAGGAGATCGACGAAATCGCCGAAGACGGGGCGACTTTCGCCGCCAACGCGCGCAAAAAAGCCCTCGGTTACGCGAAGGCCGCCGGTCTTTGGACGATCGCCGACGATTCGGGGCTGGTGGTCGACGCACTCGACGGGGCCCCCGGCGTGAAATCCGCCCGGTTCTCGGGCGAGAAACTCGCCGGTGACGAGAGAACGCTGATCGACCATCGAAACATCGCGAAGGTTCTGGAACTGCTTGAAGGGGTTCCCGATAACAAGAGGACGGCGAGATTCATCTGCTCGTTGTGCCTGGCAAGTCCTGAAAATGTCCTGATCGAGACCGAAGGGACTCTGGAAGGTATCATAACCAATGGGGAAATCGGAGACAACGGCTTTGGATACGACCCGATTTTCTTTGTGCCCGGCTTGAACAAGACCGTGGCCCAGTTGGCCAGCGAGCAAAAGAACGCTATTTCGCACCGCGGCAATGCCATCCGCAAGCTGACACCGCTGCTTGAGGAATTCCTAAGAAACGGTTGAAACAAACAGCGGCTCGCTGCTATTGAGTGGCCACTGCGATTATGCCGGGCACGAGGTTCTGGAGTGAGTGGACAAACGATGTGACCAGTATGGCGCGCCAGAAAGAGCGCTTGCGCCAGGTGAGGTACGAGCATGAGAAGACGAAGAAGGGCCAGATCACCCCTAATCCCCAGGCCGGGGCCAGAAGCGAATGCAACCCCGCCCAGACGCACGCCGACATTGCCGCCAGTGGGACTTCTCGTTTCGTGAAGAACGATAGTGTCCAGAGTATAGGGACCATCAGCAAAGTCTCTATCGGAGGGCCTATTAGCACGATCATCAGCAGGAGGAAAAGCGGGCTTCCTTCAAAAGTCGGACTGCTCTGCTCGTTCATGATCCCCGACGTCGCCAGGACGACGACAATCATCACCGAAGGCAGAAAGCTGATAAGCCCTGCGTGCAGCACATACCTCGGCATCGATATGCGATTGTCGAGAAGCATTGAGAGCAACCACCCTCGCTGAATCTCGGGTTCCGGTGCTTCCTGCTGTCCTACGTCTTGTTCTGGTTCCAAGTGTCGACTCCTTTAATTGCCCGGTACGGCCAGTGGGATGGGTTTTAGCCTATGAAGGCTTGGAGGTCAAGATGTGGAATCTCACATTTCTTTGCCCTGTCCATACTTGGCCGGCTGTTCACAACTCCCTGTTGTACCGCACCTTGGGGTATTAAGGCCCAATAATTCTTTTCTCTTGACATATCCTGCGCGCATCTGTATTTGTCCATTTCTAAATTTTATTGCGGAAATAGCCGATTGGTGATTCGTGCGTGTTGTTAAAAAGGGTAAGACCCGAAACCGAGTGTAAAATACAGAATTTCGTGTTATGGCAAAATCCAGCGCGTCCAAGAAAGCTCTAGTCATAGTCGAATCGCCTGCAAAGGCCAAGACCATAAACAAGTATCTCGGCCCCGATTTCGAGGTCCAGGCCTCGATGGGACATGTCCGCGATCTGCCCTCGAAGGGCCTGAACGTCGACATTGAGCACGATTTCGAGCCGACGTACGACGTCATGCCGGGCAAAAAGCGCACGATAACGGCGTTGAAGGCCGCGGCGAAGAAGTGCGACAGATTGTATCTGGCAACCGACCTTGACCGCGAGGGCGAGGCAATTGCCTGGCATCTGGCGCAGTTGCTGGGTATCCCGGCCGAGAAGACCTATCGTGTGATCTTCAACGCCATCACCAAAACTTCGATCCAGCAGGCCTTCGCCGATCCGGGCAAGCTCGATATGGACAAGGTCCTGGCACAGCAGGCCAGGCGGATTCTCGACAGAATTGTGGGTTACAAGATGAGCCCTCTGCTCTGGAAGAAGGTGACCCGCGGTCTTTCCGCCGGCCGCGTCCAGTCTGTCACCGTCAAAATGGTGGCCGAAAAGGAAAAGGAGATTCGCAAGTTCGTGCCCAGGGAATATTGGCTCATTCCCGCCGTTTTCACTACTGATATGGCCAATGACTATACTCAGCAGTGGCTAGATTTCACGCGCACGGAATCCGACGACGACAAGCCGCCCACCCTTGCCGAGCAAGCCAAATGGCTCGCCGAGCACAATGCATTCAAGGCCGAGCTATACAAGATAGATGACAGGGACTTCACGGCGTCCAGCCGGGAGCAGGCCGAGCCTGTTTTCAATGCGCTCAGAGAGGCGCAGTTCAAGCTCGCCGATTTGAAGAGAAAGCAGTCAGTGTCGCGTCCGTCGGCGCCCTTTATCACCTCAACGCTGCAGCAGGCGGCGGCAAATCGCATGGGCTTTACCGCGAAGAGAACCATGCGAGTGGCACAGCAGTTGTACGAAGGCATCGACCTTGGCTCAATGGGCTCGCTTGGCCTGATTACCTACATGAGAACCGACAGCACGCACCTCTCGAAGGAAGCTGTCACGGATGTCCGAAAGTATATCGGCGCCAATCTCGGAGCCGATTATCTGCCCAAAGAGGCGAAGATTTACGCCTCCAAGAAAAGCGCCCAGCAGGCACACGAGGCTATCCGCCCCACCGATGTTGACTTTGCGCCGGCGGATGTCCGACAGTTCCTCACCGACGAGCAATACAAGCTGTACAATCTGATCTGGCGTCGCTTTGTCGCCAGCCAGATGGAATCGGCCAGGTGGGACGTGACAAATCTGAACATTGCCGCCGAGACCTCCGCAGGCTGCTGCTGGTACAGGACGACCGGCCGGGTCCTGGTTTTCGACGGCTTCACGAAGATCTGGTCGATCACATCGAGCGAGCAGCAGTTGCCCCCGATGCAAACTGGCCAGCCGCTGACGGCGGTCGACATCAGAGCCGATCAGCATTTCACCAAACCGCCCGCCCGATATACCGAGGCCGGCCTGGTCAAGGCGCTCGAAAAAGAGGGCGTCGGCAGGCCGAGTACTTACGCTACGATCATAAGCACGATTCAGGACCGAGGTTACGTCGAGCAAACCGATAAGAAATTCTTCGCCACCGATCTCGGCGAGGTAGTCACCGAGAAACTGAGTGAGTACTTCCCGAAAGTAATGGATATTGCCTTCACGCGCTTCATGGAAGAACAGCTCGACAAGATCGAAGAGCATCATCTCGATTGGGTCGGTGTGCTCAAGGAGTTCTACGGACCCTTCCAGGAAAACCTTGACAACGCGATGGCCCAGATGAAACACGCCAAGGCCGAAGTGACTCCGAGTGAGTACGAATGTCCCGATTGCCACAAGCCGCTTGTTTACAGATTCGGCAAGAACGGCAAATTCCTGAGCTGCTCGACATATCCCGATTGCAAATTCGCATGTCCCTGCGACAAAGAGGGAAAGATGATCGCCGAGAAGGTCAGCGAGCACGAATGTCCCGTGTGCGGCAAGCCGATGCTGCACAAGAACGGCCGGTTTGGCGCGTTCCTCGGATGCAGCGATTATCCCGAGTGCAAAACAACTTTGAAACTGGACAAAGAAGGCAACGTCCTGCCCCCGAAACCGCCGCCCGAGCCTACCGGCGTCAAGTGCT
>CAZLTY010000204.1:0-8000 GCA_964562575.1 uncultured Pirellulales bacterium | reverse complement strand
TTTGATGTCGGGTGTGTTGCCCGATACTGTCAAAATACCCATGAACGGTTACCTGTCTTTGAATACACCGGGCACCATCTTGTCAACGCGCTTCCAGTGACCGCCGAGACAGACGGACGATATCCACAGGCCGGTTCTTCCAAGCAGCCTGTACTTCATTTGGGGATTATAGCTGCGTGTCCTGGCACTGGCTTTCTGTGCAGCTCCCACGGCCAGACCGGCGGCAGCCACCGCCCCCGTGCGCATGAGGTCGCGCCGGGACAGATCGTCGGCTTTATCAGCTTGTTGTTTCTTCTGATCCATGCTTTTCTCCTTTGTTTCTTGGTTTCGATTTCGCTGCAGAATATATTTCACACGCCACGACTTGCCTTCTTGTGGCATTCTTTCAGGTAATCACGCGATTTGGCCAGGTTGGCCACCATCACGTCGGCTTGGGGATGTCCGTGCATGAAGGGATTGACGTACCCGCGATACCGGATGTCCGCCAGGGCCCGCATCCAGGGCGTCATATCCGTCGGGCCGACGCCGGGAAGCTGCTCGGATCCCTTGTAGCTCTGCCATGCGTAGAAGAAGAAAAGCTGTTTGCCGCAGATGCGTATCGCTTCTGTGACCGATTCCTTTTGCCTCTGGACGTGGTACGGCGCCAGCGCAATGCCCAGCCTCGGTGACGTGTTGATATCGACAAAAGCCTTGAACGAATCCTGCGAACACAGAAGCGCGTTGCCGTGGTTTTCAATTGCCACGTATGAGTTGTGTTTCTCAGCCAGCTCCGCCAGAGGCTTGAGGCCATCGAGGAACTCGCGCATCCGGGCGGTCAGCTCATCGCCCTTGCAGGGCCCGGAACTGCCGCGAACGGCCACGCCTCCTCCGGCCTTGCCCAGCAGCTGGGCGTAGCGTTCATAGCCACCCTTGTAGACAGAGAACGCAAACAGCTTGAGCCTATTTCTGGCCAGCAGTTCTGTGAGGCCCTCGGGCCCCAGACGATTTGCCACGTCGTCGAGGTGTGGACAGCCCTGGTGAGCCGACCAGATGTCAATCGCCTCGAATCCGAGCCCGGCGATTTTCTCACACGCCTGCTCGACAGATAATCCCATGAAATGAATCGAGGATGTGGACAGCCGCATCCTCCACTTTTTGCCGGTTCCGGACCCTTGCGCCCATGCGGTGAGTGCGGGGGTCGTAATCACCGCCGCCCCACTGACGCCTGCGGCTTTGAGGAAATTGCGTCGATTCACGTCCTGGTTCATTACAAACTCCAACAAAACACCCGTTCGCAGTCGAGATACCATAGCACATTCTGCGGGCCCTGTCAAAGGCTGTTTCGGCACACAACAATGCCTCAATGCCCTTGAGGCTTTGTTAACATATCGTTTTTTTCTTGACGATGGCGCCAGAAAATCTTATTCCTGGCTGCATGATTATCACACAAACAGAAAGGAACTCACTATGAGCGAAAGCAACAAGCCACGCACCCACACAGCCAGCAGCATCAGCCGGCGCAATATGCTCAAAATGGCCGCCGGCACGGGCGCCGCTGCCCTGGCGCTGGGCTCATGCTCGACGATGGACAAGTACGGAGGCATCAAACGTACCGCCACCAAAGGGCGTATCAACCATTCAGTCGCCGCCTGGTGCTTCGCCAATTACTGGGATATCGAGCAGATGTGTCAGATTACGAAGAAGCTCGGCTGCAAGAGCATCGAGCTGGTCGGTCCGGCCGATTTTCTCGCGCTCAAGAAGCATGGCCTTATCTGCGCCCTGGCGCCGAACGGCATGCCCGACCCTCCATTTGTCAAAGGTTTCAACGACCCGCGAAATCACGAGATGGTTATCGCCAAGACCCGCGAGTCGATCGACGCCTGCGCCGAATATGATTTCCCCAGCGTCATCGCCTTTACAGGTTTTCGCGATGGAATTCCCGACGACCTCGGCGCCCGGAACTGCGTCGAAGGACTTAAGAAAGTAATCGGCCACGCCGAGAAGAAGAAGGTCAACCTCTGCCTGGAGATTCTCAACAGCCGGGTCGCAGTCGAGATGAAAGGACATCCGGGCTATCAGGGCGACCACACCGACTACTGCATGGACATCGTCAAGAAGGTCGGCTCGCCGAGAATGAAGATCCTGTTCGACATCTACCACGTTCAGATTATGGATGGCGACGTCATCTCCCGTATCCGGCAGTACAAAGACTACATCGGCCACTATCACACGGCCGGCAACCCCGGTCGCGGTGAACTCGACGATAAGCAGGAAATCAACTACCCTGCGATAATGAAAGAAATCGTCAAGACCGGTTACAAAGGCTACGTGGGTCATGAGTTCGTACCCACGCGTGACCCGCTGGAAGGTCTCACCGAGGCGGTAGCGCTGTGTGACGTCTGAGAGCTGCTAACGTACCCCAAGTGAAGAAGACCCCATCCCGGCTTCGACCGGGATGGGATCTTGTCATTTACTCAGCGGCAACGTCAGGAGCTACTCGAGAACCAGGTCCGGATTGCCGGGCCCAAAATGCTTCAAGAGGACTATCGGATCGTTCTTCGACGGATTCGTAATGACGATGCCTTCTTTGGCCGCCGCTTCGGAGACGAAGAATTCGTCGTCGCTCAACTGGCCGTACCGAATCAGTGCCGGAGTCTCGATATCCCAGACGCCAAACTTGCCGTGTCCCTGCATTGTAATGAAACCATAGCAGGCGCTGTCCTTGATAGTGACGGTCTTGCCCGGCAGAACGGTCAACTCTTTGGCGCTGAAGGTGTCGGACTTATAGCAAATCCAGTTCTCGATATAACCGGCGGCCTCCATCTCAGCCACAGGCTTTATTGGCTTGGGGGCCATGAAGCGATTCTTGGCGAAATCAGGATCGACATTCAGATCCCAGTCGATGACACTGAGCAGCCAATCGACGTCGCCATCCTTGTCCTTCGGCGTATCCTTCCACAACAGCTCTTTGGGCACAACCTGATCGTGGGTGATGTTCTCATACATCGCAAAGACATCCGAGGCCTTCTGCGGCTCATATGTGCAAAGACTGCCCGGTGCATGAAGGACGCCCGGCGGGACGTCCCAACCGGTCCCGACGTCGAGCCTGTAGGCCGGCGCAAGAGATGTGATTGAGTTGTCTCTGCCCTCTGCGGCGTCCAGCAGAGCCTTGCGGACCTGTTCCTTTGTCACACCCGGACTGAGTCCGAAGAAGGTATACGGGAATTGGCCGCCGTGATTGTTCGCCTGAGGCGGGAAGTAGTACGCTTCGGGCTTGCCCAACTGGCCGGTAAGCGCCGCGTCCTTGTCGCGATGATGGATGTGGTGTGGCAGAGCGGCCTTGTTGTCGAAGAATTTTGAATACATCGGCCAGCGCCCATGCTCGTCCCACAACCTTGAGCCGATAAGCTCACCCTTGAGTTCGGCGACCGCATCGAGCAATCGGACCTTCTCGATTTTGCCGCCGTCCTCGAAGACGATGAAGCTCAGGCCCTCGTCCTTGGAAGTCAGCGGGCCGTTGTCGGCCGGCGTCGTCGAAGCGAACCATCGCTCGTCGATGCCGCCGCGCTCGCCGCCCATCGCGTAGTAATCATCCGGGTGCAGCTTGATGCGTCTGCCCGGCACACAAAACGAACGGGGCACCCAGTTCGGAGCTAGCCTCACTACACCTTTGCCCTGTTCGAGAGCTTTGTTAGCAATAGAGTTTCCTGACATATATCCTCCCTTCGTTACGGTTTCTGTACCTTCTCCCAGGTCTGGTTTGCGGCGGATTTGAGCACGGCGTCGCAGAGATATTGCGTCGCCAGGGCTTCTTTGAACGTCGGCGAGGCCGGCTTGCCTTTGGCGAGACCTTCCAGGAAATCGGCAATCTGGTGGACAAACGTGTGCTCGTAGCCGATCTGAAGTCCCGGCACCCACCATTTGTCCATGTAGGGCATGTCGCCGTCGGTAACGTGGACCGATCGCCAGCCGCGGACAATTGATTCATCGGCGTGATCGAAATAGCTGAGCCTGTGCAGGTCATGCAGGTCCCAGGCTATCGATGCCTTCTCGCCGTTGATCTCGAAAGTATAGAGCGCCTTGTGGCCGCGGGCATAGCGTGTGGACTCGAAGTTACCCAGCGAGCCGTTGTCGAACCGGCACATGAACGTACATGCGTCGTCGATGCCAACCTTCTCCATCTTGCCTGTCTCGACGTGCTTGCGCTCCTTGACGAAAGTCTCGGTCATTGCGCAGACGGTGTCGATCGGTCCGTTGTGCCACATGGCCGTATCGGCACAGTGCGCGAGCAGGTCACCGGTGACACCGGATCCGGCGGCCTTGACATCCAGCCGCCAGGTAGCCATGCCGCCCTGCGGGACATCGGTGGATATAGTCCAGTCCTGAAGGAAGTTGGCACGATAATGGAAGATCCGTCCCAGCCTGCCCTCGTCGATCAACTGCTTGGCCAGCGTAACTGCAGGTACGCGGCGGTAGTTGAACGAGACGAGGTTGGCCACGCCTGCCTTTTCAACGGCATCGACCATTGTCTTTGCTTGGACACCGTCAAGCGCCAGGGGTTTCTCGCAGATGATAGCCTTGCCGGCCTCTGCCGCGGCAATAGCTATCTCGGCGTGCACGTTATTCGGCACACAGATGTCCACGAGGTCGATGTCGGCGGCGGCGATGACACTCTTCCAGTCAGTTGTATATGACTCATAGCCCCATTGCTCGGCGAATGCCTGGGCCTCTTTCTCCTCGAGCCCGCATATCACCTTGCGGACCGGCTCATAGGGCAGGTCGAAGAAGTTGTTGACCTTGCAGTAGGCGTTGGAGTGCGTCCGACCCATAAATCCATAGCCGATCAGACCCACGTTGAGTTTCTTCTTTGCCATAAGATTTCTCCCGATATATTTGGATTCACAATTAAGACGTCCAGCCGTGCGCGTCCCGCACCTTGAGCATCACATCGAGAATAGCGTTCCACGTCTCCGGCGATTCGAGCGTCGCGTTGGGGAACATGCAGCCGTCCCAGCAGATGTGCTGGATACCGCGCTGCGCGGCGTCCTTGAGCCAGTAGCCGGCGCATTTGACGATGTCGAGCTTGCCGTTGGGGTCGTCGGCCGGGCAATGCTTGCCCGTCTTGTCGTGTGAGCCGGCGCCATGCACCTCGCCGTCGTTCTGCGCTATGTGGAAGTCGATCGTCCACGGCCGCAGCTTGTCGACCATTTCCTCGTAGGCGGCGTAGAACTCTTCGTCCGAATAGCCAGTCTGCAGAAGCGCATGTTCCGGCGCATTGTAGCCCATCAGGAACAGGTAGGTGTGGGCCATATCCGCCTGGAAGCCGAGCGTTTCCGGCATTCCGACTGCTTCGAGAAGATCGAGAGTGTCCTTCCAACTATGGTGGCCAGCCCAGCAGATCTCGCCCTCAACGGCCAGGCGTTCGCCGTGACCGGCGGCGATCTTAGCAGCTTCCCGGAACGTCTCGGCGATCTTAGCGGTGTTCGCCTTGGGGTCTTCGCGCCATTTCTCGACACCGAACTCCGCCGAGTCGATCCGGATCGCGCCGTACTTGCGCACGCCGTGATCATTGAACACGCCAGCGATGCGGCATCCCATGCGCACGGCGTCGAGAAACTTCTCGCGAGCCCCTGCGTCGCCCATTGCCGAGTCGCCCACCGTGCCGGGCCAAACCGGGGCAACAAGCGAGCCGACGCTGAAACCGTGTCCGGCAATCATGTCGGCAATTTTCTTCAGTTCGTCGTCGCTGGCGTTAGGGTCGGTGTGCGGCAGGAAGAGGAAGTAGTCAATCCCGTCGAACTTCTGGCCGTTGATCTCAGCGCCGGCGGTCAACTCGAGCATCCGTTCGAGACTGATCGGTGGCTCCTGGCCTTCCTCATCTCCTTTGCCGACCAGCCCGGGCCACATGGCGTTGTGAAGTTTTGGGAGGGTATTCGAACTCATCTGTTAACTCCTTTCTGGTTCAGTAGCATTCACGATAGCTATTGCCTGGGATTACGATCTCGTCCACCCACTATGCCGCCTGAATGAACTCGCCAGGCGGTGCTGCCTGACATTTTGCAGCTATTCGCCAAGAATACAAGAACAATTTTTCATATTTCCCGGACATTCGGCGGACAATTCGGCACAGCGTCAAATATCGAGGATCAACTCGTCCAAGGGCCGTTTCGGCACGTGGTGGACGCCGTCGGCGTCGCGCCAGTACTCAATGCCGCCGTCAGGTCCAACTGTCTCGATAGTTACCGATTCGGCTGGTTTGCCAAGGGCGAGAACGAGCAGAATCTTGTAGCGAGAGGGCATCCCTAACGCCTGGCATAATTGCGGTCTTCGCACTGTCCCGATCATACAGCCCGCAAGCCCTTTCTCGGCTGCACCCAGCAGGATGCTCTGGGCCGCGATTCCATGATCGCAATCGGCGAACTCGCTTATCTGCGTATCCACGAGTATTATTATGTAGGCCGACGGCCTCTCGCCCTCGGCCGGACCGGGCCAGTCCTTCAGATAACCCGCCCACCCGAGATGCCCGAATATCAGGGCGTTCTTTTTAGGCTCGCAGGAAAGCATGTACTTGAGAGGCTGCATGTTAGCCGCCGAAGCCGAAAGCCTCCCAAGATCGACAAGCTCGCGCAGGGCCTCACGATCAATAGCAACGTCCTGCTGAAAACGCCTGTACGTTCGGTTCTTGATTATCAGGTCTCTTATCATCATGGTCTCACTTTTTGTCTACAGCTTTCGTTGGTCCCAGATCGACATCACATAAATGTGACTAAGGCGCCACTGCTTCTCCTCGCATTCAGCCTACAGGATTGCGCTTGTTGTGAGGATCTTCAGCGAAGTCATCGACATCATAAATCCATTTCGTCAGCGACTGGAGCTTGTCTCTGATCTTGGCCCCGTAGTTGGGATCGGCCGCCCACCTGCCGCTCAGGTCCTCGACGTGGCGCGCACTGCCGCGACGCACCTTTTTGAATCGTGGATCGACGAGCCTGCGTCGTAGACGTCCTCTGCTGGCATATGCTTTCAGGTGCTGTATCTGTGCCCGGATTCCTATTTGTACGCTCTCGAACGAATCCCCGGGCACGCCGCCGCCGGTCGCTCCGATTCCGGCAAAGTTGTTCTGCCGGCGACGAACGTCGCCGGTGAAACGCAGGAAGTCCGTTTCGACACACATCTGACAGAATGCAATATCACCGTTGACACCCTCGATAAGCGATTCTTCGACATAGTGTTGCGCAATTGTAGAAACCTCGCTAACGTCGGCCTGGGGATTTGTCTCCAGGAGAAACAGCACGAGATCACGCTCGGTCGCCAGGCCGCAACTCATTACGGGCAGAGGGCGGCTCACATCAAAGTACGACACCCTCAGTCTTTCACAACCCGGACCATGGCAGGAAACAAGCAAGGCTGTGAGGCTGCTCAACAGCAGTATCATCAATTGCTTCAGGAACTCACGACGCGCTCTCATTACGGCGATCTCCTTGCTGCACACGCACGATTATCGTCCTTGCCCATCTATTGCGATCGAGAGTGTCTGGCCCTCGGAGACCTGCAGTCCGCTCTTCAACGCGATTTCAAGACGTTGGTTCCTGAGCGTGTGATTGGCCCCTATGGCCTTGCCGTCCAAAGTCACTGCAACTTTGACCGAGCGGAATCGCTCAGGCACGGCAAAGGCAAGGGTCTTGACGTTCAGCTTGCCCCAGCGAACGACGATCTGCTCGCGCTGCGTCCGGACGTCTCGCTGCTGGACGAATGTCCCCCAGCCCTCGGCAGCAGTGAAGGCGGCGCGGAAATCCTCAGGCGTCATCCGCGGCGCAAAACCGATATGTCCCTTCGGCCCGTGGTACTCGTAGCCTGCAAGTGACGTATAAACGCCCCAGCTTGCAAATGCGCGGGCGTAATGGTCGCCGCACTCGACCTCGTTGTAGGGATTGTGCTTGGACGGGTGGTACCGCTTCTGGATGCCGTCACATATCGCAAGGGCCTCATCGACCATCCCTTCCCAGGCCATGTGGCCGGCCACC
>CAZLTY010000203.1:0-8001 GCA_964562575.1 uncultured Pirellulales bacterium | reverse complement strand
AAAACGCTCGATCTCGCACCCGACGACGGAGTCTTCAGACAGAGCCTAGACAAAACGCCCTGCCAACCATAATCCAAAACCCGCCACAGCACAGACTAACTGCAGAGGCACTGCGATCCTCATCTCCCGCTTCACTCCCGACAGCGAAGTGTACGTAGAAGCCCCGGTAAAGTTCATCACAACAAAACTCGTCAATGCCGGTATCATCAGAAACCAGGCGAGAATGTCCAGACGATCGGGCCAGGAATTCCACAACGGCCGGCTCTGGAGACCCAATACTACCGATATTGCCAGCCCAATCCACATCCCCTTCGCCGAAAACGCCCGCCCGCCCAGCCAGGGTAGCAGAGCGGGCCCCAGAATGCCGGCGGCCAGGTAGCTAGCCAGCAGAATCAGAACCGCTCTGATGCCGTCAGAGACGACGAGCTTGCCTGAGTATCCTTCTCGACTGAGACCGGCAAGTATTAGCAGACATGCCGCCGCGCACAGAATATGTTTGCCCCAGCCGACTAGTTCGGCCGGTATCAGCACGATTCGATCGGCGAGTGGGAAGGTGACTCGCCGCATCTGTTCGGTCGCTTTCATACCCCCATCGAGAAAAGCCGGCAGGTCCTTTGCCCGGACGGGACCGTACAGCACCTGAAAGCCGCTTTGTTGCTTCACCGCATGCGCGCTGACGCCCGTTGCGCCAAGCTGTGGAACGATGAGCTTCCTATGCGCAACAATCTCGCTCAATCCGACGTTCTCGATACGGCTGACCAGCTCTTCGGTTCCGAATGTCCCTTTGCCCGCGGCACACCAGACGTTGATGCCCTTAGTATCGAGCACAAGTATCCAGCCGTCGCGGCCGGTCAACCCGCTCCTCAGACGGTCGAAGCTCATCTTGTAATTGGCCGTGACAAAAACGGGAGTTTCGGCAGTGGGCTCACCGGCGCCGTAAAGTCCCGGCTCGACACGGTATCCCATTCGCCCGATAGCCCAGCGCACCTTCCAACTGCCAAGTGAGTCGGCCCAGTCCAATTCTGTGGAGACTCTTGGAATCTGCCGCCCATTGTGTGCTATGATTGAAATCGCCCGCACTCTGTCAACAACCATCTGCCCTGATCTCAACTGCGAATTCTCATCGGGAACAACACAGGATTATTACCTGATGATATTGGTCAATTCCCGCAGAATGTCATTGGCCACCCTGATGGTCCGGGCACTGGCCTGAAAACCGTTTTGGGCCTGAATCATCCGGACAAACTCACTTGCCACGTCGGCATTGGATTTTTCCAACGTCCCGCCGTGGATGGAACCTGCACCGCCGGTCAGGGCCTGCGTAGCCACGGGCTCGCCGGAGTTCGCCGAGGAGTCGTAGTAATTGCCGCCGACGCTCTCCAATGCCGTCGTGTTCTGGAATAACGCTATCTGCACCGTAGCAAGGTCCCTTTTGATACCGTTGGAGAAGGCACCGATAAGCACACCTGAGTTGTCGACCGAGACCGTCGCGAGTCTGCCGGCCTCGTAGCCGTCCTGTCCCCTTGCCACAGCGGTTGAGTTGCCGGCAAACTGCGTCAAGCCGTCAAGCTGACTGGTGGTGCCCATGGCTATTGAGATGGTTTGTGGATTCGCGGTATCATGTGCGAATGTCACTGTAAACTGAGACGTATCGCCAACGCCGGTGTCCAAGCCGGAAAAGGAACCGTCCGAGGCGGAGAACTCGATGGCTCTGATTCTTCGATTACCCGCGGTCAAGGCGTTGATGTTGCCGGTGATGGAAGTAAGCACCATATCCCACGTGTTGGTGGTACTGCTTCGAGTGAACGCGGCGGACAGAACATGCTTGCCGCCCTGAGAGTCGTAAACCGTAGTGTTGATGTATTTGATATGATCTCCGCCGACGGTCGTGTTCTCAAAATACGCAGGCATCGTCAACGTGGCGGTGCCGTTGTCGGCCCAGGCCAGCGCTATGTCCGAGAGACTGTAGCCGCTGGCCACATCGGTCACGCGTATCTTTCCGCTAACCAAAGAGGCCACCTGTTCAGTGGAGGTAAGAACGTTATTGTTCAAGTGGTCGAGAACGTCCTGCATAGTTGTGGCCCCAGTGACAGTCAGACCCGCAGCATCGACCAGCGCATTGCCGCTCGGGTCAAAACCGGAGGCGGTAATTGTCTCGGCCGCGCCGAATGTTCCGCTGAACTGGTCGAGCTGGTCAAGTTCCGTCGTCGGCAGCGCCGTGACGCCGCTGCCAGTCGTATAGCCCACGTTGGAGGTCAGGACGTTTGTCTGGGGTGTGGCAAGTACCGCATCGGCGCTGAGATTGCCCGCCACGGTCACTTCTGTTGTGGCGTTTGCCGCCATAGCCACATCGTAAGGCACTCTGACATTGCCGTCGCCGGCAGTCTGGAAACCATCGCTTTCACCCACCGAGCCGATGCGCTGGACATGGTAGCCGTTCGTGGGATCAACCAGAGCCGAGTTTGCATCCACGGCAAACGAACCGGCCCGGGTGTAAAGGTCCTGGGAACCGTCACTGACCACGAAATAGCCTTCGCCCTCGATCGCCAGGTCGAGGGGATTGCCGGTATTGACGATATTTCCCTGCGCCATGTTCGGCGATATTGAGGCGATCTCGACACCACCGCCCATCTGCTGAGGGTTCGTGCCGCCGACGGTAGCGGTCGGCTGTGAAGCCTTCTTTATCGTCTCAGTCATCAACTCTGCGAAGTTTACTGTCTTGGCCTTGAAGGCGGTCGTATTGATGTTGGCCAGGTTGTTACCGGCGATATCAAGCATCTTCTGATGGGCCTGCAGCCCGGTCACTCCGGCTGACAATGCAAAACTCATCTCTATTTCTCCTTAACTTTCAAATCGTCACAAGCTCGGGCCGTCGAATAAGCGGCTCGAACAGATTCTTGCCACAACTCGAACAAATAAGCAATCAGCGTGCCACTCGAAAATTCTTTGCGGACTAACCGATACGTAACCTTTTCGCAAAACTATCTTTATCGCCCACGAAAAAAAAGATTGAGACCTCCGATGCGGCTGCCTGGCTCGCCGAGCAAGAGGCCAAACAGGACGAATCTTCCCTCCCTACCGGAAAACTCTTCCGGAATCTGCTGGGCGACTTCCGGAACAATTATAGTGCTCCCGATTGAAAACTCCCGTTTTTGCGCGGGTAAGCAGCTTTGCAATAGCAGGTTATGATTCTACTCGCGGGAATTTACTACCCTTCAAGGGTACATTCCATCATCATACGCCAATCCTTGAAAGGCCGAGATTGGCGGGTGAGTTCTGTCGTTGTCCCGCTGTCTATGTTAGACTACTTCGTTGATACAGCCAACATGACGGCTAAAAGGAGACGTCGATGTTTGTGACGCATTTAGAGTGTTCCCGATGTGGGGCAACATATGAAAGTGAGCAACTGATCAATTTGTGCCGGTGCGGTGCGCCGCTGCTGGTGCGTTACGACTTGGAGCAAGTCAAGACTCGTTTGACCAGAGATGACCTGGTCTCGCGAAAAGCCGATCTCTGGCGATACCGTGAGTTGCTGCCCGTAAGAGAATCCGAGAACATCGTCTCTGTGGGCGAAGGCATGACCCCGCTTCTCAGACTCAACCGATTGGGCGCCGAGCTGGGTCTGTCGAATCTGTACATGAAAGACGAGGGCCTCCTGCCGACCGGCAGCTTCAAGGCCCGCGGCGCCGCGGTCGGTGTCTCTCGGGCCAGGGAATTAGGCGTCAAAGCGGTCGCCATGCCCACGAACGGCAACGCAGGCGGCGCGTGGTCGGCGTATTGCGCTCGGGCCGGGATCGAGTCCATCGTCGTGATGCCAACCTCAGCACCGGTGATCCACCGCAGCGAATGCGCCGTCGCCGGCGCCAAGCTCTACCTCGTGGACGGATTGATCAGCGATGCAGGCGGGATTGTCGGGCGGGCCGTGACAGAGCGAGGATACTACGATGTGTCCACTCTGAAAGAACCCTACCGAATCGAAGGTAAGAAGACGATGGGACTGGAGATCGCCGAGCAGTTCGCCTGGAAGTTGCCTGACGTGATTGTATATCCCACCGGCGGAGGCGTCGGAATCATCGGCATCCACAAGGCCCTTGAGGAGCTGCAGGAGATCGGCTGGATCACAGAGAAACTGCCCCGCCTGGTAGCCGTGCAGGCCGAAGGCTGCGCACCCATTGTCAAGGCCTGGCGGGACAAAAGATCCGAATCCGAGTTCTGGCCCGACGCCCATACGGTGGCATTCGGCCTGACCGTTCCCAAAGCTATCGGCGATTTTCTCATCCTGCGCGGGCTCTACGAAACAGGCGGCTGCGGAGTCGCTGTCTCCGACGCCGATATCCTCAAGGCCGTCAAGACTATTGCCTGCAAAGAAGGACTCTTCATCTGTCCGGAGGGCGCCGCCACGCTATGCGCCGCGGCGCAACTGGCAGATGACGGCTGGCTCAAATCCGACGAGACCGTGCTGCTTTTGAACACCGGTTGCGGACTCAAATACACCGACACGCTAAGCGTCGACGTCCCCGTACTCAAGCCGGGCGATGATCTACCTGAGCTGTGAGTATCGGTATTCCTTTGATCTAGGCGGACAAATCCTTACAATGACAGTTTCGGACCGATCGAGAATAAACAGGTGATCTGAAGTATGGAACTGGCGATTCAAACCGAACGTCTTACGAAGATTTACGGTCAGCGACTCATCGCAGTCAACGACATGAACCTGGAGGTGCCCTCAGGTTCGGTCTTCGGACTGCTGGGCCCCAACGGCGCGGGCAAGACGACTACCGTGCGCCTTCTGTTGGGATTGCAGCGCCCCACTGCGGGCAGGGCGACGGTGTTCGACAAACCGTGCGGTCCCAACGCCGTCGCAGTCCGTTCTCAGATCGGATATCTGCCCACGAATCCCAAGCTGCCGGGCAACCTGCGCCCCATCGAATACCTGGACCTTCTCGGCAGGCTGTGTCGATTGCCCGGCGAAGTTCGCAAGCCGCGGATATCGGCATTGATCCGTGCCGTCGGTCTGCTCGGGGCAACCGATCAACAAATCCGGACCTTCTCCACCGGCATGTGCACCAGGTTAGGGATCGCCGCCTCGCTCGTCGCCGACCCGCCCCTGTTGCTCTGGGACGAACCCACCGCCGGTCTGGACCCTGCGGCCAGGCGATTCACGCTTGATCTGATCCGCGAGCTGGGAAAAACCAAGACCGTGGTCGTCGCCACTCACATACTCAGTGACATCGATCAGATCTGCGACCACCTCGGCGTAATGCACGAGGGACGCATGATTTTCGCCGGCTCCATGCAGGAGATGAAGCAGCGGCTGTGCCGGCACGATTTCACTCTGGAACTGGAAGGCACCGCCGACGACGTCCAGGCCCTGGCTCAAGAAGTCACGGCCCTCAAAGGCATCGACGCACACGCCGACGCCGACCACGCATTGCTTGTGCGCATCGCCGACGATTACAGCCGGTCGCGCGGGTTGGCAGAGGTGCTGAAACTTATCGACGCGAGCAATCTGGCGCTAAAGGCCATCCATTCGGGTCAGAACGCCACCGAGAACGCTTATCTGCAACTGCTGCAAGAGGACGAAGCCCATGGGTTCCAGAGATAAGACTCCAAAGCTCGCCGCGCGAATGATGCCCTACCTGGCGATTCTCAGGCATGACATGCGAACCCTCTGGTCAAGTCGCCTGGTCCGTCTCTGGCTGGGGGCCACCACACTTCTGACACTGCTGCTGACCGGCTCGAACTGGGCCAACTTCCAGGACGGCACCCTGATCGCGTCACTTCTGTTTCCCTACCTGGTCTTCCCATGGTTTCTCGTCGTCGTTGTGCTCGGTGTCACCCCGGTCTCGGGGGCGCAGACCGAAACGC
The DNA here is from genome assembly GCA_964562575.1 of uncultured Pirellulales bacterium. Classification (GTDB taxonomy): domain Bacteria; phylum Planctomycetota; class Phycisphaerae; order Sedimentisphaerales; family Anaerobacaceae; genus SG8-4. The sequence continues at coordinate 2,133 of CAZLTY010000203.1, read as the reverse complement.
TTGCCGATGGAATCCTGAGCCGGCCCGTGAGCCGCCTGGAGTATCTGCTCGCCACCTGGTCGGCCCGGATCACGCTCGTGCTGGGAGTCTACCTCGTAGTGACAGTCCCGGCGATCGTTCTGATAATGCTGGCAAAGCGCCCCGTACCAGCCGACACGGTGACAATCTATGGCATTATCACCTCCCTCGCCATCGTGGGACTCGTGCTTACCTTCCTCGTGTCACTTGGATTTCTCACCGGGACTGTGCTGCGAAAGCCCCTGCTCGCAGTGGTCGTGCTGATCTTCATCTGGTACCCAATAGGCCTGATCCTGAGCATCTTCTCATTGGAGGAGTTCTCGCCCATCAGCCTGAACCGGGCGATCTCCACACAGCTTCGCCGGCCCTGGCGGCAGAGCGACGACGAGACAAATGACAAAACCAAACCGGAGGATGCCTATGCGTTCACCGATCAGATGTCCAACTTCTTCAACGTTTTGTCCGGCAGTCAGTCCGAGCCAAAAGCGGCCAAGCCCGATTTCTTCGAGGGCCAGAAATTCGACGATTTCTCGCTGCTGCGCGTAATTTTGGGATACGGCCTGCCAACCCTGGCGTCGGTCTTCCTGGCGGCCCTGAGCTTCTATTGGCGCGATTTGTAGCGCGCCGCTTCAGACGCATATTTCTTGATCGTCGGTCTGGTAAGGCGTATAATCTTGTTATGGGCCAGCGAAGAGGCTTCACATTAATTGAACTTCTGGTCGTGATTGCCATCATCGCGCTGTTGCTGGCAATACTGATGCCCGCACTCTCGCGGGTAAAGAAGCAGGCCAAGGCGACCGCATGCCAGATGAACCTGCACCACTGGGCCATCATCTGGTCAATGTACACAGGCGACAACGACGGCTCCTTGCCCGACGGCGTTCGCAACGCCGGCGGCAAGCAACTCGGTCACTGGCTGTTCGCCGCCGAGCCGTATTACAAGGATGAAGCGATACGCTGGTGCCCGATGGCCACCAAAACCTGGGCGCAGGGGCGGAATCCGTTCGTGGCCTGGGAAGCCACCAATGTAGCGGGCGGCGATGGCTTCTACACAAGCTACGGCATAAACAACTGGCTCTACCATCCGAGAGGCTCGGCCTTGTGGGGGTACGAAGCCGAGAACCACTGGAAGAGCGCCAACGTCGCGGGCGCCGACAACATACCGCTGTTCCTGGACTGCTTCTATCTCGGAGGCCACCCGCGCCACACGAACGCGCCTCCCGACTACCACGGCCAGACACAGAACGCCGGGCCTGTCTGCATGCAGCGATTCTGCATCGACCGCCACGACGGGGTTACAAACATGGTCTTCCTTAACTTCTCCGTCAGAAAAGTCGGGATCAAGGAGCTGTGGAAACTCAAGTGGCATCGCCAGTTCGACACCAACGGCCCCTGGACAAAAGCCGGCGGCGCCCAGCCGACAAGCTGGCCCGACTGGATGAGAAAATTCAAGGATTACTATGGGATACAGACTACGCCGACAACTCTGCCTGTGACGATCCCATGGAACGTAAGGAGGCGTGAAAGCCAATAAAGAGGATCAGAGAATGGCATTTTCGGAAAGCGTTGTTGAAGGTTGGTACTTATTCAAAAACTCGCTAAGGGTGCTCCGTCACAAGCCGGTCCTTCTTGCTCCGATTTTCCTAAGCTGGGTAGCCGTCACGACAATTAATGTGTGCGTATGGTATTTTCTGTATGCAGGGTGGCATCGTTCCGAGACGGAGCCTTCACCGCGTTCAGTACTTTTGTGTGTCTACTGTCATGTCTTTCTTATTTCACTCATAATATGTATTGCAAACATTATGATGCTTGAGTTCATGCAGCAGATGGAATCAGGACAGAAGATTTCTTTTTCCAAAGCACTGAAGGAAGCGGTCATACTGGATTTGCTGAAAATTATTCCCCTTGCCGCAGTTTGGGCGGCTTTGTGGCTTTTGATTTCGACTCTCAAATGTATATTAAGAAAGAGAAAGGGAAGGCCAGGAGGATCAGACTTCATACTCAACAGAATTCAGGATGCAATCAGAATGGCGGTGTTTCTGGCGTTGCCGGCGATTGCATGGGAAAATAAGGGCCCCTTTTCTTCGATTGCACAGTCTGCCAGGATCATCAGGA
>CAZLTY010000202.1:0-8298 GCA_964562575.1 uncultured Pirellulales bacterium | reverse complement strand
CGTCTTCTGCAATCAGAAAATCAACTTCTCGTTTATCTTTGTCCCTGATGAAATGTAATGAGAATTTCCCGAGTCCCAGATCATTCCAATTCGATGTCGCACGGTGCAATTCCAGGGCGACACGGTTTTCAAAACGTTGGCCGGGATCTTTAATACTGAAGGTATCAAAGAGATAGAGTTTTTTCTCCTTACGTATAGCCCTGGAAATCTGTTTGGACCAAGGGCTGATTCGAAAGATCAAGTAAAACCTCTCAAACAAGTCCATCCAGGTCTGTGTTGTGCCAAAACCTACCTGGATGAGTTTTGATAAGGCATTCATCGAGAGCAAGGAACCCGTGCGTTCAGGAAGCAAAGAGAATAGCGTTTGCATGGCATCGATTTGTCGCACCCCGAAGGCATCCCGGATGTCCTCCCGAATAAGCTGATGCTGATAGTTCTCTGACCATAATCTGGTAAAATTCGTTTTGCCTTTAATAAACGGTTCAGGAAATCCGGTTGAGTGCAAGAGCGATTCCCAGAGCTCTGACACGTCAGATGCCGGCTCCGGCACCTGGATCGGATCAGACCAAAAGGCATCAAATGAAATCCGTTTGCTTGCCAATTCTGCCACGGTAAATGGCCAGAGGTGAAAGAGGAGATAGCGTCCGGCCAATGAATCACCACCTTTACGGTAGAGATCTAATCGGCCACTTCCCGTCACCAGAAAACGATACTCCTCCGCATATTCGTCAAGCACGCCTTTCAGATAGTTCTTCCAATTGGGGTATTTGTGGAATTCATCCAATACGATAAAGGGAAGGCTGGCATCAAGACGATTAACCTCTTCAAAGAAGCGGGGATTTGAAGCCAATACCTTCTTGCTATCGAGAAAATCGTAACTAAAGTAGATCTGGTTCTTGAATTGACTGCATAAGGATTTGGCCAAAGTCGTCTTTCCTGCCTGTCGAGGCCCGGACAGCAAGAGTAGGCTTTTCATTGAGGACAAAACCTCAAAGATGTTCTTGTATATATGGCGTTGATTCACTGTGTCCATCTCGTCCAAATTAACTATCTACTTTAATAAAGTCGAGACTTTTTTGGGGTAAACCACAAAAAAGTCGAATTTGCCACTGTTAGCCTTGACGCTGGGGACCATACCTTTTTCCGCTATTATGCATTGCGCGTAATAGGGGCTGATTTTGCTGTCGCGGGAATGTTCGATTTTCAGGTCAGAGAGGACGCGATTATTGCGAAGAATACATTATCAAGAATAGAAAGACAGCGCCCTTGGAGAGGCCAGTCCTGGATCGGTTCTTGGGATGACTTGTTCAGAACCAAGGCCGATTCATACTGTTTTGAAACCCGTATACCTTCAATTCATGCGAACAGGTCCCGCACAACAGCACGACAGAAACGTTCCAAAACACTACAGACAAAAGTCTTGCAATCAATCAGCATAAACAGGAAGATCCAGACACCTGTCGTTATTCTCAACAGGACAGATGATCACCTGACCGGGATTTTTGAGACCACTTACCAGTTGATGCGTCAGGCCGGAGTTCCCTGCTGGCAGTGGGAATTCGAACATCCGCGCCACGGGTTTTCCTGGGGACCTCGCAAGAGGAACGGAGCGTACAATCCGGATGCCGTTCAGCAGAAAGCGTTGGAGCAGACAATAGAGTTCTTCAATACATACGTTATGAGAATGAAGAAACTGGAGTAAAGCAATGTCATTCCTTGCTTTGGTCGGGACCTGCTTTGGCGCTCTTTGCTGCCTTGTGAGCCTGCATGACAAGCGCACGCGGTCCTATTGGTGCTTGACAGGCGCATCTGTTATTGCTTGTATATTGTGCTCTGGAACCAGATTATTATAAGGGTATCGCCATGCAGCAGCTTGTCGAGGACTACCCTGAGTTGATTGACAAGATCAAGCGCATGTGCGTTGCCGTGACGCGGTACGGAGGCGTCGGCCACCAGGAACCGGCGCCGGTGGGACGAATGAAAGACTTGAGCGGCATGAGTCTTGAGGAATCGATTGTGGCCCAGTGGCAAGCCGAGACGCGGACGCTTGTACCCAACATGAAAGGGATCCTGCAATGAAATCCACAATTAAGATTGCTGTGCCCGGCCTTTGTACGATTGCCATGCTGGTGTTCTCGCAGCCCTGCCGGGGGCAGGAACCTCGTCGCGGTCAATTCCAGCTACCCCGCAGACCTCGCGGCATAATCACCCATGTTCGGTCAACTGCCGGTGGCGAGGAGGGAATCGCCGTGAGCATCATCCCACCGAAAAAGCCCCGCTACGAAACGGGTGCACCGGTGGCAATCTCAGTGTCCGGTGGGCACAGCGCCGGCAATGTGTCGGGTCGGATGAATGTGGCCGGATGCGGGTTCGTTGAAATGGGTTTCGCGTTTCCCAGTGGCGGCCAGGGCGATGCGAAAAGCGGCGGCACGTATGATTACCGCGGTCCCAAAAGCATCGAGGCACTGCGCGACGTGATTCTGTTCGCTGTGGGCAAGACCGCCGACAAGCAGGGCCGAAAAATCCAGGAACTTGTTGGTGAGGTTAAGGTACTCGCTTCCAACGTGGGCCTGCACGGCGGAAGTCACGGGGGCAACGCCGGCGGCGCGGCCATGGGCCTGTGGGGCCGGCGTTTTCCGGGGCTGGCCTGGTACGTGTCGATGGAGAGCCCCTTCGGCGAAGGGGCCGTCGGAGCAGAGCTGGGCTCTCGCCGCGAGCGACTCAACCCCGCCTACAACCCCAAGACGGGTGCGCTCGACCTGGCCAAACTGGCTTACGATGCCGATCTCGAAATTCGCCCGTTTGGCGGCGGCAGATCCAGCAGTACTCCGCTGCCCGCACTATACGGCAGCCTGTATTTTGATATGGATGATGACGGGAAATGCGGATCAGAAGACGACTACCGCCTGCAACCTCCGGTGTTTGACTTGGGCCAGGGACCGAAGAGTTGGTATTCCGTGCGACTGTTGCGCCAAGCCGAGAGGCGAGCGCTCTTCGGCGACTCGCGCCCGGCCCACATGCCCACGTTGGCCGAAGCCGTCGAGTTCTGGCGATATCGCGATGCGACGGGGCTCGTTTCCGAGGCGGTTCGCAAGGTCCCGAATGTGGCCGTCATCGTCGTGGCCGGCGAGACCGACCATGTGCAGATCGCCCCGGACCATCCGCATATCCGCGCGCAAGTAAACGCGTTCCAAAAAGCGGGTGCGCAGTTCATACGTCTCAATCCCGACCGGACGTACGTCGAGTGGCTTTTTGACAGGAAAGTGCCTGACGTCCCCGACAACGACGCAGGGCGTCAATACACTCCGAAGACCATCGGGCCGGCTCTGTGTCCGGACGGCGCCGTTCCCAAACAACTGCTTTCGGCGGCGGCTATATGCGAATTGGCCGACCGCGTTCAAGCCGGCAACTTCGAATCGAACCTGGGTCGTGTGCTGTTCCCCGATGCGCCGAAGACCTCCGGGCCACCCCCGGGCGCAGGGCATCGGACACCCAACCGAGAAGGACTCCCGCCGCGCCGGAATCTCCGGCCCGACGATTCCGGCCCTCGCGGTGGACTGGGCCGGCACGAACGCTCCTCAACTCGACCACAGATACAGCAAGCAGCAGCGGCTGAACCGCAAGGCCTGCCTGAACCGGCTGCGCGTCCGAGTGCCGCCAACAAGGCGCCCAGTGCGCCAAGATACCTTCTGACGATCCTGAACCAGAACTACTTTCGGGACCCTGCGAACCAGAAAATGACGGATAGAGCGTGTGAATCCAGAGAACAATTGTATCTGTTAATTTGGGTCAGTCAAATCCAAAATTGTAGTCTGTTACAAATGAAATTGTGCGCAAAATGGTCACACAACTTTTGGCTGTGAAGGCATTCAACCTGGTAGATATCTGTCTACCTCGAAGTAGTTTCTCTCATTATCAAACATATAATCCCGTGAAAGAGGTGCCGCATCCCTCGTGCGTGAAAGCTGCATCTGAAATACCATTCCTGCACCTGTTCTGAATACCGCCTCTGCGCATATAAGGTAGAATTCCCACATTCTGCAGAAGCGTTCATCATAAATGCCGGCTATCTTTTCGCGGTTCTCCTGAAAACGTTTGTTCCACTCCACGAGAGTGTCAGCGTAATGTACGCGAAGCACTTCAACATCGCCCACCCACAAGTGCTGGCGCTCGGTTGCCGCGAATACCTCCGAGATCGCAGGGGCGTACGCGCCGGGGAAGATGTATTTTCTGAGCCAGGGGCCCGACGAGCCCGGCGGACTCATGTGTCCTATGGAATGTAGAATGGCAAAGCCGCTATCAGTGAGCAGGTTGAACATCTTATTGAAGAACTCGTCATAGTGGATCACGCCAACATGCTCAAACATGCCGACGGATACTATCCTGTCAAACCGCTCTGTTATGCGCCTGTAATCAAGAAGCTCAAAGCGTACTCTGTCGTCAAGGCCGAGGGTCTTTGCCCTTTCTGCCGCCACATTTAACTGTTCTTTTGAAAGGGTGACGCCAAGGACTTCAACGTCGGCACGCTTTGCGATCTCGAGTGCAAGCCCGCCCCATCCGCAGCCTATGTCCAGCACCTTCTGGCCGGGCTCAAGTTTGAGCTTTGCTGTGATGTGGCGTCGTTTGTTTGCCTGCGCGGTCTCGAGTGTATCATCAGGAGCAAGAAAGTAGGCACAGGAATACTGAAGGTCTTTGTCAAGGAAGAGCTCATAAAGCTCTCTTGAAAGATCGTAGTGGTGTGCTACATGCTGTTGTGCCTTGCCGATTGGATTGCGCTGATTGATGATACGGAGCATGCGGGTTACTTTCCTGATCACTTTCTGTAAAGGGTATGAGGCCAGTGATCCACGGTTAATCGAGAAGAGTCCCAGAAAGTCAGAAAGCGTGCAGTCAACCAGCGTGATCGTACCATTCATATATCCCTCCCCTACATGCAATTCGGGGTTTCTGAATAGCTTGAGAGGAAGGTCGCCTTTATGCAGCCGGATCGTTGCCAGAGGTTCCGGCGTGCCTTTGAACTCATGCACCTTGCCGCCCGAGTCAATTATTCGCAGTGTACCCTTCTGTACGAAACGCGATAGCATGCTAGAGAGCAGATACATGCCGGGAGTCTTGATCGTCTTGCTGAAACTGATCATTCGCTGATATCCTCACTTTCTGGGCTCGGTTATGCAGAGCGGTCATTAAAACTGTTGATCGTAAATGGAGAGGCAATATACAGCAAGATGTTTCTTCTTGATTGAGTGTGCAGTGTGCGACGCCGAGGGTTTTCACAGCACTTCCAAAGGAATGGGAGTATTATTCGTATGACACACCTATTATCACACTTCCGTGATATGCACAATCAATGTATACTCGCCCCGAAAGCATGATGGACGTGTCAACGATTTTGTTGATTTGAAAGGAAGATAGTGATCCAACAGAAGATTCTGGTAGCAGCATTGACGTTTCTGGCCATCGGCCAGACCTCTGCAGTGAACGCCGACGAAATAGGTGAGCTGAGAGAGTTGATTCAAAGGCAGAATGAGCAGCTCCAGCAGTTGCAGAAGAGGCTCGACGAACTCGAAGCAAAACAGAAGCAGCAGGACCGGCAAGTGGAAGAGAAGGTGGCCGAGGCAGTGAAAGATCAGCAGGCAGCCGCTCTACCCGACAGCCTGAAGTGGGCCGAGAAGATCAAGATATCGGGAGACCTCAGATATCGTCACGACCATCTTGATGCAGACCCAAATGTTTCCGGCCGTGACGAATGGTTGAACGGATCGGATCGCAATAGGATCCGTGCGCGGCTGATGATCGAGGCGATGCTCAATAAAGACCTGGATGTCGGCATGAGGATCGCAAGCGGTACGACGAGGACTCCCAATTCAACAAATCAGGACCTGGAGGATGCTTTCTCCAGCAAGGAAATCTGGCTGGATCTCGCCTACTTCGACTGGCGCCCGTCAGCAAACGAAGGGCTGAACATCATCGGCGGCAAGATGAAGCATCCGTTCTACAAGGTCGCCAAGAACGAGCTTATTTGGGACAATGACCTGAACCCTGAGGGTGTCGCGGTCAAGTATGTGACAGCCGTCAGTGACGTCGATGAGTTGTTCTTCAATGGTGGCGGTTTCTGGGTCGACGAAAGCACCCTCGGCGTGGATACGTCATTGTGGGGCGCTCAAACTTACCTCAAACATGCGATTGGAAACCCGGATTACGTGCTTGCCGGCGCCAGTTTCTATGACTACGGCAATATAGAAGGACAACCGGCGCTTAGCAGCACCTGGTCATCTACAAGCCTCTTCTTCGGCAACACCTCCTCAGGGCCGGGGGGCGTATACGTCAGTGACTACGATATTTTCGAGGCGTTCGGAGAATATGGATTCAAACACGGCACAATGCCGCTGGCTCTTTTCGCAAGCTGGGTCCGCAACGTAGCCGCCAGCACCAACGAAGACACGGGCTGGCTTCTCGGTACCAGATTCAACAAAGCCAAAGATCCCGGCTCCTGGGAGTTGACCTACGACTACCGTGACACCCAGGCGGATGCGGTGATAGGCGGCTTCATCGAATCAGATTTCGTTTCCAGCAAAACAGACTCGCGAGGCCACAGGTTCGTACTCAAGTACCAGATATTGAAGGCCCTCCAGGCGGCCCTGACCTACTATCACCTTGAAGACGCCGGCAGCAGCACGGGCGATCTTGATTTCCGAAGACTGCTGGCCGAGTTGCTTTTCAAGTTCTGATTCTGTTGCTCCTGTCAAGGGCCCTCATTCTATCAGATTCGAATTGTTTCGCACGGACGAGTTGAACTGGCCGAACAGACCTGATAGGATACCAGGCATGAGACGACGAACCTTTATCAAGACAACCGGCGTGCTCGGTTTCAGCGCGGCCCTTCCCCGGGCCGATCTCTATGCACGGGCGCGGAAATCCAGCGAATTCTTAAGAGAAAAGTCCTCCTATCGCATGCTCTTTCCTCGTCCCGGCGACGGCGCCGAGCTGTCGATATCGCCGGTAGGACTGGCCTGGCTCCCTTGCCCGGCGGCGGCGGACTATCGTGTGGACATCTTCGCCGCCGACGGGGATCGTGTTTACAGCCGAAATGTGGGTAAAGACCCCGTTCACCTTCCCGGTAGAGTCTTGCCATCGGGCGATTATACCTGGGACGTCACCGCATTCGATGAACGGGGCACAGACGTAGCCCGGCGAGGCAGACAATCCTTCACCATCCTGGCCGGTGCGGCGAAACTCCCCTGGGTCGATCCGAAGGAACTGCTCAGTCGCGTGCCCGCCGAGCATTCGCGCATTCTCTATCCGAAGGCGGATCTGGATCACCTCCGAGTGACGTTGTCGACTACCCGCGCCAAGTCGTGGAGAGCCTGCAAATCCGCCGCTGACAGAGCGCTCTCAAAAGGTGTTCCCAAGTTCCCGAAGTATCACCTTATCGAAGATCCCGGCACGAGAAGGTTGGAGTACGGTCGCTATTTTTCGTACTTCCGCGGCTACGTGGACGGGGCTCTGATGGATCTTTCACTGGCGTTTCTCATGAGCGAAGAGGAAAAGTACGCCCGGGCCGCCAAGGAAATCTTACTGGAGATCGCATCCTGGCCGACGGACGACGATGATGTCACCAGTGTCAGCGCCAAATGGGGAGACGAAGCAGGATTGAGCTTTTCAAAGTGCGCCCACATTGCTTACGACTGGCTGGCCCCGGCGCTGAGTGGTGAGGAGAGAAGACAGGTCTTCGAAATGTGCCGAGCCCGAGCCTGGCAGACGTACCGGCGTCTCAATCGCGGAAATTATCTCACGTATCCCGGTGAAAGCCACGCCGGACGATTGATCGCCTACCTCACCGACATGTCAACTGCGATGGCTGGCGAAGCCCCCGACACCGAAACATGGTTGACCTATTCGCTCAAGGCCATGCTGACGTTCTATCCCCACTGGGCCGGGATCGACGGCGGCTGGGCCGAAGGGACGCCCTACGGCCTGTGGTACAATACGTTCTACATCCCGGCATTTGAAAGTCTGCGGCGGCTGGCAGATTATGATCTGTGGCAACGTCCCTTCTTTAGTAACGTTCGCTACTTCTTCTTCTACTGCACAGCCAATCACGGTGAAATTCGCCCGTTCGGCGACTCGGCCGAGGGCGGTGGGCCCGGTGTTCGTGGAGGAAGCGGCTATGCCGAGCTTATGTCATTCCATGCTCACCGCTACAATGATCCGTATGTCGGCTGGTGGGTCAATCAGATCCCGGGCTATAGAGGCCAAAAGAGTGGCTTCGGGGCGCTATTGCATGAGGACGAGCTGCCG